>DATGOB010000062.1:0-8740 GCA_036010205.1 Promicromonospora sp.
GAGGGCTATCTCGTGCGCGAATCGAGCCCCGGCGCCTACCGCGTGACCGGCTTCGTCGACCCCCAGGTCGTCTCCACCGTCACCTCGTGGTGCGCCCAGCAGGGTGTGCTCGCCGAGGAACTGCACGTCGGCAGGCGCGACCTCGAAGAGGTCTTCCTGGAGCTGACCGGACGGGAGCTGCGCGCATGACCACGTCACCGTTCCCCGCGGGCACGTTCACGCCCGCACCCGGTCGCGGACGCCTGGGCCGCATGCTGCTGACCCACGCCCGCGTCGAAACGGCGCTGACCCTGCGGCACGGCGAGCAGATCCTGCTGACGCTCCTCATCCCGCTCGCCATGCTCATCGGCCTGAGCCTGCTCGACATCCTGCCCGCGGGCGACCTCGCGGGCATGGAACGCGTCGACTGGATCACCCCGCGCATCCTCACCCTCGCCGTCCTGTCGTCGGCGTTCACGGGACAGGCCATCGCGCTCAGTTTCGACCGCCGCTACGGCGTGCTCAAACGCCTGTCGGCGACCGCGCTGCCGCGCTGGCTGCTGGTCGCAGGCCGCCTCGTCGCCGCGCTCGTCGTGGTGGCGTTGCAGGTCCTCGTGCTCGGCGTCGTCGCCGCGTTGCTGGGGTGGTCGCCGTCGACGGCGGGCATCGCGTTCGCGGTCGCGCTCGTCGTACTCGGCACCGTGTGCTTCGGCGCGCTCGGCGTCCTGCTCGGCGGCGCGCTCCGTGCCGAGGCCGTGCTGGCGCTGGCCAACATCGTGTGGTTCGTGCTGCTGCTGGCGGGCGGGATCCTCATGGTGCCCTCCGCGCTGCCCGACACCTACGCGGCGATCGTCACGTTCCTGCCCTCCGGCGCACTCGCCGAAGGACTGCACGCCGCGCTGGTCGACGGCACCTTCTCGGGCGCGTCCTGCGCCGTCCTCGCCTGCTGGGCCGCCGTCGCCGCCGCCGTGGCCGCGAAGACCACCAAACTCACCTGACCGGTTCTCCCACCGTCACCCGGAGGCACGCGCTCCGCGCGGCCAACTACGGCCAGCCCCTCTCCCGCCACCACCCAAAACGACACGCTCCGCGTGACCCCTACGGCCAGCCCCTCTCCCACCGCCACCCATACGGACGCGCTCCGCGCGGCCAACTACTATTTGTAGTGTGAGCGCATTCGTGGAGCGGTTGTCCTCGCTCGTCGGCCGCATGCCGTACCCGTCCAGGGCGGTGCAGCGCGCCGTCGCGATCGCCGCCATCGTCACCCAGGGCGGCATCGGGGTCACCGGCTCGATCGTGCGAGTCACCGGCTCCGGTCTCGGCTGCCCGACGTGGCCGCAGTGCTTCCCCGGAAGCATGTTCCCGGTCGAACATCCCGAGTACGAGACGTTCAACCAGTGGATCGAGTTCGGCAACCGGCTGCTGACCGGCATCGTCGGCATCGTCGCTGCCCTCTGCGTGCTCATCGCCTGGCGGATCCGCATCGCCCACCCGGAACGCACCCGCCTGCTCGCCCTCGCCTGGACCATGCCGGGCGGGGTGGTCGCGCAGGCCGTCATCGGCGGCATCACCGTCGTCACCGGCCTGCTGTGGTGGACGGTCGCCATCCACTTCCTCGCCTCGGCCGTTCTCGTCTGGCTGGCCACCCACCTGCTGCACGCCTTCAACGAGGGCGACGACGAACCCCGCTGGCAGCTGCCCGGCCACAGCAGGGTCCTGATGCGCGTGCTCGTCGCGGCACTGGCCGCCCTCCTCGTCGCCGGCACGACCGTCACCGGAGCCGGACCGCACGGCGGCGACCCCGACACCCCGCGGTTCGACGCGCCGATCGAGACCCTGTCGTTCATCCACGGCGCCATGCTCGTGGTGTACCTGGCCGCCCTCGCCGCGATGGGCGCCGAGTGGTGGCGCAACCGCACCAACTCCCGCGTCACCCGCTCCCTGTGGCGCCGGTACGCCGCCGTCTGGGTCGTGGCGCTCGCGCAGGGCGCGCTCGGCAGCGTCCAGTACGCCCTCGGCGTCCCCGAGGAACTGGTGTCGTTCCACGTCCTCGGCTCCGCCGCGGTCATCGTGGCCACCGCGGCCCTGTGGTGCGGCGCCCGCGACCGCGGCCCCGTCGTCGACCGCGTCCCCGCCGCGACGACGACCACCGCCTCGCACTGACGTCGCACCGAGGCACAGAAACACCGAGGCACAGAGGTACGGAGGCACGGAGACCCCGCCTCGGAACACGGATCCCGCCGCGCGCGGGCACCCCACACGAGGACCTTTCACGTTCCGGACGCCGCGCCCGGCCGGTGCCGCGGCCGTCCGGAGTCGTTCACTGCGCTGTTCGCGCCCGAGGACCGACCGTTCGGTCACGTGTCATCACAGTGCCGCCCATCCGAGCGGGTTCGGCCGGTACTCTGCAAGACGCTGTTCTCCGGTTCCCGGCGCCTCCCCGGCGCGCCCGGGCGAGTCCCCATCCCCCACCCGACGTTCCGAGACGAGGTCCGCACGCCCATGAGCACTGCCGAACAGGCGCCCGAGACCACCGCAGGGCCCAAACCCCTTCTGGGTGAGGCCCGCACGACCGGACAGATGCTGGTCCTGAAAACCTTCCTGCTCGTCCCCTTCGTCGCCCTGCTCGTGGCGGTGCCGTTCGCGTGGGGTTGGGGACTGAGCTGGCTCGATCTGGGCCTTGCCGCCGCGTTCTACACGCTCGGCACGCTGGGTGTGACCGTCGGATACCACCGCTACTTCACCCACGGCGCCTTCAAGACGGGCCGCCCGCTGCGCATCGCGCTCGCCATCGCAGGCAGCATGGCCGTGCAGGGCTCGGTCATCTTCTGGGTCGCGAGCCACCGCAGGCACCACGCGTTCGCCGACCGCGAGGGTGACCCGCACTCGCCGTGGCTGTTCGGCACCTCCCCCGGCGCGCTGCTGCGGGGCTTCTGGCACGCCCACATGGGCTGGATGTTCAAGCGCGACGTGACCAACTACCAGCGATTCGCTCCCGACCTGCTGGCCGACCAGGACCTCAAGATCGTCAACCGGTTCTTCGCGCTGTGGATCGTCGCCAGCCTCGCCCTTCCCGCGCTCATCGGCGGGCTGCTCACGTGGTCGTGGTGGGGCGCGGTGACGGCGTTCTTCTGGGCCGGGCTGGTCCGCATCGCGTTCTCCCACCACGTGACATGGTCGGTCAACTCGGTGTGCCACATGGTCGGCGAGCGCCCGTTCGCCAGCCGGGACAAGGCGGCCAACTTCTGGCCGCTGGCGATCCTGTCCATGGGCGAGTCGTGGCACAACTCCCACCACGCCGACCCGACGTGCGCCCGCCACGGTGTGCTGCGTGGTCAGCTGGACATCTCCGCCCGCCTGATCTGGATCTTCGAGAAGCTGGGCTGGGTGCGGAACGTGCGCTGGCCGCGGGCCGAACGTCTCGCCGCCAAGCGCGTCGCCGCCTGAGCCGCCGCGCGGAGTCCGCCGTCGCCGGTGGGCTCCGCGCGCGTGCCGGTCCGGCCGGGCGGGTCCCTCAGGACAGGGCCGACCGGACCGCCGAGGCGAACCGCACGGGCGCGTCGACGTCGGCCTGCCGGAAACCCAGGCTCGGCTCGCTCACCTCGAGTTCCAGCACGGCCGGCTCCCCCGCGTCCGTACGCACGATGTCCACCCGCGCGTACAGCAGATCACCACGGCGCAGGCCGACCCGTGCGGCGGCGGCGTCGAGCGCGTCCTCGGCCAGCGCGAGCCACGCACCCTTGGGGGTGGCCGTGCCGAGTTTCTCGGTCACGAACAGGCCGGACTCGTCGAGGTCGGCGCCCGCGAGCATCGGGCCCTTGGTGAAGGCGTGCGAGTACTGGCCACCGAAGAACACGAGCGCGGTCTCGCCCTCGTCGTCCACGGCCGCCTGGTACGGCTGCACCACGGCGGTGTAGCCGGCGGCGTGCAGTTCGGCGAGGTGGGTGCCCGCCGCGTCGTGCCCGCGCGGGGTGAACCGAGCCGCACCCCGCGATCCCGCCCCGACGGACGGCTTGACGACGAAGTCCCCGGCCGGCCATGCGGCGCGTTCGCCGGGGGCCACGAGCGCCGTCGGCACGGTGGCGACACCGGCGTGTGCGAGGTCGACGAGATAGGCCTTGTCGGTGTTCCACCGCACCGCTTCGACGGGGTTCGCCAGTCGCGGAACCGAGGCGCACCAGGCGAGGAACTCGTCGCGGCGCTCGGTGTAGTCCCACGTCGAGCGCAGCACCACCAGGTCGGCGCCTGCGAAGTCCTCGTCCGGGTCGTCCCACACCGTCCATCGGACGTCGACGCCGACCTCGGCGAGCGCGGGCAGCACGGCCGCCTCGTCCCCGTCCCCCTCCGGCACCCGTGCGCAGCCGGCGAACAGAACCGTGCGGCGCGCCGAGCTCATGCGCGGGCGCGCGGGCCCGCCATCCGGCGCCGGTGCTCGGCTCCGATGACGGTCGCGTTCACGGTCTCCGAGTCCCATTCGGCGGCGTCGAGGTCACCGATCGCCGCGATGAGCGCATCCCCGGTCTCCGGGCTCGGGACCACCACGTCCCCCAGCGCGCCGTCGGCGCCGACCAGGACGACGCGGGCCCCGCCGCGTCCGATGCGTTCGACCACGGCCTTGACCGGCGCGCCGTGCGCGGCGACGAAGGACGTGGCGGCCGACAGCTGTCCGTTCGTCGGCTCGGCGGGACTCGTCTCGGTGCTCTCGTTCTCAGCCACGGCGACAGTGTAGGGGCCGGGCGGCACGCGGACGCCGGGACGCGCTGCACGTCACGATCACGGCCGAGGTTCTAGGCTCTGCCGGGACGTCACCACCGCGCCACGAGGAGGAAGCCGTATGCCCACCGCCATCCGGATCGAACGCACCGGGGGTCCGGAGGTCCTGACACCCGCCGACGTCGACCCGCCCTCGCCCGGCTCCGGGGAGGTGCTGGTCGACGTCGAGGCGGCCGGGGTCAACTACATCGACACGTATCAACGATCGGGCGTCTACCGCGTCGCGCTGCCGTACACGCCCGGGCTCGAGGGCGCGGGCACCGTGGCCGAGGTGGGCCCCGACGTGACCGGGATCGCCGTCGGCGACCGGGTCGCGTGGCAGGGCCATCCCGGCGGTTACGCGCAGCGCGCGGTCGTGCCCGCGCGGGTCGTCGTGCCCGTCCCGGACGGTGTGTCGGCGCAGACCGCGGCCGCGACGATGCTGCAGGGGGTCACGGCGCACTACCTGGTCAACTCGACGTACCCGGTCGCCGAGGGCGAGACGATCCTGGTCCACGCCGCGGCCGGCGGCGTGGGACTGCTGTTGACCCAGTTGGCGAAGGCCAAGGGTGCCCGCGTGATCGGGACGGTGTCGACCGAGGAGAAGGAACGGCTGGCGCGCGCGGCGGGCGCCGACGAGGTGATCCGCTACACCGAGCGGGACTTCGCCGAGGCGGTCGACGAGCTCACCGGCGGGGACGGTGTTCCGGTGGTCTACGACGGCGTGGGCGCCAGCACCTACGAGGCGAGCCTGCGGTCGCTGCGGCGTCGCGGGACGCTAGTGCTGTTCGGCGCGTCGAGCGGCCCGGTCCCGCCGATCGACCCCCAGGTGCTGAACTCCGGCGGCTCGCTCTACCTGACGCGTCCGACGTCGGGCGACTACACCGCCACCAGGGACGAGCTGGAGTGGCGCACCGGTGAGCTGTTCGCAGCCGTGTCGGCCGGAGAGCTGGACGTGCGCATCGGGGCGACCTACCCGCTGGCGGACGCGCGCCGCGCCCACGAGGACCTCGAGGGCAGGCGCACGACGGGCAAGGTGCTGCTGACCCCGTGAGCGGCGCGTGGTCCCGAGTGGTCCGGAAACGTCCGGGCGCTCGGGACCACGCAGCGGGTCAGGAGACGCCGGTGACCTCGGCGACGACGACGATGCTGTCGGAGGCCAGCGGGTTACCGCTCTGCTCGGAGTAACCGAGGTCCGGGGGCAGCACGAACACGCGCGTGGCGCCCTGCTGCGCACCCTCCATGCCCTCGGCCCAGCCCTCGATGTCGCCCGAGGGCGAGCCGAGGTCGACCGAGGCGCTGCCGCTGTCGGCCACCGAACCGTCGGACCAGCCCACGACGGTGTAGTCCACCTGCACGGTCGACTGCGGTGTCACGGCGGCACCGTCGCCCGGTTCGACGTCCCGGGTGAGGACCTCCTGCGGCGCCGCACAGTCGCGCGGGATCTGCACCTGCGGCTCCGCGCCGTTGGTCTCGACGGTGATGTCCTCGGCCGTGCACTGTCCCGCACCGCCCACGGCGGAGTGGCCGCCCCCGTCCTGTCCGGCACCGTGTGCGGCGGACGACGGCGCGCTCTCGGACACCGACACCGGTGCGGGCGTGTGTGTGGCCTGCTCCTCGGGCGACTGGTCCGTCGGCTCCTCGAGGGACGGCGAGCACGCCGCGAGCACCGTCGCTGCTGCCGTCGCGGCCCCCGCGATCATGATCTTGCCAGCTTTGCGCATGTGCCTACCCTAGCTGGGCGCTCACCGGGCGTTTTGCGCACCTGACGTCGTCGCGGCGAGCGCGTCGGGCACGGGACCGGTGTGCACG
Source organism: Promicromonospora sp. (assembly GCA_036010205.1). GTDB lineage: Bacteria > Actinomycetota > Actinomycetes > Actinomycetales > Cellulomonadaceae > Promicromonospora. The sequence continues at coordinate 6,544 of DATGOB010000062.1, forward strand.
ACGCCGAGCCGTTTGGTCGCCCGGGTCAGCGCGACGTACAGGTCGTTGAGGCCACGCGGGGACTCGGTGATGATCTCGTCGGGGGCGACGACGATCACCGCGTCGAACTCCAGTCCCTTCGCCCTGTCCACCGGAAGCAGCGACACGCGCTCGTCGGCCTCGCCGGACGAGTCGAACCTCACAACGGCCTCGAGCTCGTGGGTGGCCATGTCCTCGGGGACGACCACGGCGACGGTGCCACCCTCCACTTCGGCCAGTTCGCCGTCCACCATGGACCGGAGCTCGCCGGCGAGCCCGTCGCGGTCGAGGTGCCGCTGCCAGGGCACGTCGCCGGTGTCGCGCACCGAACGCGGTGCCCGCAGCTCGGGGTCGATCTCGGCGAGCACGTGCGCGGCGAGATCCATGATCTCCGACGGGGTGCGGTAGTTGACGGTGAGCTCGCGCAGCCGCCACCGCTGCCCCACGTACGGCTCGAGCACGTCGGCCCACGCCGAGGTCCCGGCACGGGAGCCGGTCTGCGAGACGTCGCCGACCAGGGTCATGGAACGGCTCGGGCAGCGCCGCATCAGGGTGCGCCAGTCCATGGCCGACAGTTCCTGCGCCTCGTCGACGATGACGTGCCCGAAGGTCCACGTGCGGTCCTGGGCGGCGCGCTGGGCGGCGGTGAGGTTGCTGCGGGCCTCCTGGCGTTCGGCAATCATCTCCGCATCGAGCACGTCGCGGACGCGGATCTGGTCCTCGTCGAGGATTTCGTCGTCCTGTTCGAGCACGTGGAGCACGCCTTCGGCGTAGGCCCGTTCCTCGCGTTCCCTGCGTTCGCGGCGCAGCCGCGCCTCGGTGTCGTCTTCCCCGAGCAGTTCGGCGAGTTCGTCGAGCAGCGGCACGTCCGCCGGGGTCCACCACGACCCCGGGACCCGCAGCAGCGTGTCGGTCTCGGCCGCGCTCAGGTGTCCTTCGGTGGCCGAGGCGAGACGGTCCGCGTCGGTGAGCAGATCGGCCAGCAGCTCCTGCGGGGTGAGCTTAGGCCACAGCCGGTGGAGCGCGGCCTGCACGGCGCGGTCCTCGGTGAGTTCCCTGCGGATGGTGGCGTAGTCACGCTCGTCGAGCAGCACGCCGTCGTCGGTCTCGTCCTCGGTCAGCGGGATGTCGGGCACGTCGTCGAGCACGCTCGATTCGAGCTTGGCCACGGCCTGTTCGGCGAGAGCGTCCAGGAGGGTGTCGACGAACACGCGGCGGGCGACGTTGTGCGGTTTGAGCGTCGCCCTGGCCTTGGCGCGGGCGCGTTCGCACGTGCGGCGGTCGAGTTCGAGCACGTCGTTGTCCTCGGCGTCGATGCGCAGGACGTCGTCCGGCACGGTCTGCCGGTCGCGGACGGCCTGCTCCAACACCTCGGTCATCACGATGCGGCCCTTGACCTCGGCCGCCTCGGGGGTGTCGGTGCCGACCGCCTCGAGCCCGGGGAACAGTTCGCCGACGGTGGCGAGCAGCACGCCGGTCTCGCCCAGGGAGGGCAGCACCTGGCCGATGTAGCGCAGGAACGTGCTGTTGGGCCCGACGACGAGCACGCCACGGGTCGTGAGCTGGCGCCGGTAGGTGTAGAGCAGATAGGCGGCGCGGTGGAGGGCGACGGCGGTCTTGCCGGTGCCGGGACCGCCCTGGACGACGAGCACGCCGCCCATGTCGGCACGGATGATCCGGTCCTGCTCGGCCTGGATGGTGGCGACGATGTCGGACATCTCGCCGGTGCGGCGACGTTCGAGCGCCGACAGCAGGGCGGCTTCGCCCGCGAGGCCGAGGTGGTCGCTGTCGCCGCCGGAGCCGATGTCGAGGATCTCGTCGTCGACGTCGACGACGCGCCTGCTGAGCGTGCGCAGGTGCCTGCGGCGGCGCACGCCGTCGGGCGATGCGGCGGTCGCGAGGTAGAACGGGCGGGCGACCGGCGCGCGCCAGTCGATCAGCAGCGGCCGGTAGTCGTCGGTGTCGTCGAACAGGCCGAGCCTGCCGATGTAGAGGGGCGAGTCGGTGTCGTCCCGGGCGCGGCGTTCGTCGGTGAAGTCGAGGCGTCCGAAGCACAGGCCCTGTTCGACGGACTTGAGTTGCGCGAGCCGGTCGCTGTAGGTGGCGGTGGCGGCTTCGCGTTCGGCCTGGGCCTGCGGTTCGCCGTCGGCCATCCGGAGGCTCTCGGCGAGCCTGCGTT
>DATGOB010000063.1:0-4147 GCA_036010205.1 Promicromonospora sp.
CTCGTCGGCGTGCTCGGGGTCGGCCTCGGCCAGCGCGTCGGCCACGGCCTGCCCGACGGCGGCGAGCCTGCTCGGGTCGAGCCAGAAGTGCGGGTCGGTGGCCTCGTCGTGCTCGACCAGCTCGGCGAGCAGCTCGACGACCTGGACCAGGAGATGGCCGACGGGCTCGCCGCGTGCCAGGGCGCGACCCTCGTGACGAGCCACACGGCGTTCGGCTACCTCGCCGACCGGTACGCGCTCGAGCAGGTCGGCGTCTCGTCGCTCGACCCGGAGGCCGAGCCGTCGCCCGCGCGCCTGCGCGAGATCAGGGACGTCGTCGAGGCGAACGGCGTGACGACGCTGTTCTCCGAGACGCTCGTCAGCCCGCGCGTGACCGAGACGCTCGCCGGCGACCTCGGCGTCCGCACCGCCGTGCTCGACCCGCTCGAGGGCCTGTCGGAGGACGCCGCGGCGTCCGGCGAGGACTACTTGTCGGTGATGCGAGCCAACCTGACCGCGCTCGAGGACGGGCTGGTGTGCGCATGAGCGACCACCTGACGGACGCCGTCGTCGAGGCCCGCGGCCTGCACTTCCGCGCCGGCGCGAGCCACATCCTGCGCGGCGTCGACCTCACGGTCCGGCGGGGCGAGGTCGTCGCGCTGCTCGGCGCCAACGGGTCGGGCAAGTCGACCCTCGTGAAGTCGCTCGTCGGCATCAACACCCCGACCCAGGGCGAGGCGCGGCTGCTGGGCGCCGCGGTCGGCAGCGGTGTCGACTGGAGCCGCGTCGGCTACGTCCCGCAGCGTTCCGGCGCGGGCGGCGGCATCCCGTCGACGGCGGGGGAGGTCGTCGCCTCCGGCCTGCTGCACGGGCGCAGGCTGCGCCTCCCGCGCGGCTGGCGCGAGCGCGTCGCGGCGGCGCTGGACCAGGTCGGCCTCGGCGACCGCGGCGGCGACCCCGTGCACCTGCTCTCCGGCGGGCAGCAGCAGCGCATCCTCATCGCCCGCGCCCTGGTCCGCGAGCCGGACCTGCTCATCCTCGACGAGCCCGTCGCCGGCGTCGACGTCGCGAGCCAGGAGGCGTTCGCCGCCACCATGCGCCGCCTCGTCGACGACGGCCTCACCGTGCTCGTCGTCCTGCACGAGCTCGGCGAGCTCGAGGCGCTCGTCACCCGCGCCGTCGTGCTCGGCCACGGCAAGGTCGTGCACGACGGCGCCCCGCCCCGCCCGCGCGACGACCACGACCGCGCGGGCCACCGCCACCAGCACCCGCACGCCGACGACGACAACACCCTCGGCGAGCAGGCCAGGGCCCTCGACCTGGAGGTCCGCCCGTGATCACCCTCATGCTCACCGACCCGTTCATGCAGCGCGCGCTGCTCGCCGCGCTCCTCGTCGGCGTCACCGCGCCCGTCGTCGGCACCTACCTCGTGCAGCGCAAGCTCTCGCTGCTCGGGGACGGCATCGGCCACGTCGCCCTCACCGGCGTCGCCCTGGGCTGGCTCGTCGGCGTGGGCGCGGGCCTGACCCCGAACGACGCCCTCGCCGTGCCGGGTGCCGTCGTCGCGGCAGTCGTCGGCTCGGTGCTCATCGAGGTGGTCCGCCGCCGCGGCCGCACCTCGGGCGACCTGGCGCTCGCGATCATGTTCTACGGCGGCATCGCGGGTGGCGTGCTGCTCATCGGCATCGCGGGCGGCTCGGCCGGCAACCTCATGCAGTACCTGTTCGGCTCGATCTCCACGGTGTCCGACGCCGACCTCTGGCTCACCGTGGTCCTGTCCGCCGTGGTGCTGGCCGTCGGCGTGGGCCTGCGGCACGCGCTGTTCAGCGTCAGCCACGACGAGGAGTTCGCCGTGGCGTCGGGGCTGCCCGTGTGGGCGCTCAACGTCGTGGTCGCCGTCGTGTCCGCGCTGACGGTCACCGTCGCGATGCGCGTCGTCGGGCTGCTGCTCGTCAGCGCGCTCATGATCGTGCCCGTCGCCGTGGCGCAGCAGGTCACGCACGCGTTCGGGCGCACCATGCTCACGGCGAGCGTCGTCGGCGTCGTGGTCTGCGTGTCGGGCCTGACGATCACGTACTGGAACAACGTCTCGCCCGGCGCGACTATCGTGGTGCTCGCCATCGCGGTCTACGCCGTGGTGTCCCTCGTGGCGCCGCTGCTCACGCGAGGGCGCCCCGCGCACGACCCCCACCCCGACCTGCCCGACGACGTCGACCTCCCCGCCGCCGCCTCCGAGCGCGCGGCGGCCGCCGCAAAGGAGTGCCGCTGATGGCCGCACGCATGACCCGCCAGCGGGCCGCCGTGGTCGAGGCCCTCGACGAGCTCGCCGACTTCCGTTCCGCGCAGCAGCTCCACGAGACGCTGCGCGCCCGCGGCGAGTCCGTCGGGCTCGCGACCGTGTACCGCGCGCTGCAGGCGCTCGCCGAGGCGAGCGAGGTGGACGTGCTGCGCGCCGAGGACGGCGAGAGCCTGTACCGCCGCTGCGCGCGCCGCGAGCACCACCACCACCTCGTGTGCCGGTTCTGCGGCCGCACCGTCGAGATCGACGGGCCCACGGTCGAGGCCTGGGCGTCCAAGGTCGCGGCGGCGCAGGGTTTCGACGACATCGAGCACACCATCGAGCTGTGGGGCACCTGCGCGGACTGCCGCTCGTCGTCGAAGGGCTGATCCGTAGGAACAATTCCGGTGTGGATCCACTCCCGCCGGAGAGCGTGGCAGGATGCGTGCATGACCTCCGCGCGCCGCCTCCCCGACCGCAGGGGACCGCTGCCCGCGCAGGCCGAGGTCGTCGTGGTCGGCGGGGGCGCGATCGGCGCGTCCGTGGCCTTCCACCTCGCCGAGGACGGCGCCGACGTGCTGCTGCTGGAGGCCGACGAGCTCGCCTCGGGCAGCTCGGGAAAGCCGATCGGCGGCGTGCGCGCGCAGTTCTCCGACCCGGCGAACATCGACCTCGGGCGCCGCAGCCTCGAGCTCTACGAGGACTTCGCCCACCGCCCCGGCACCGACATCGGCCTGGAGCAGCCCGGCTACCTCTTCCTCCTGCCGGAGCCCGCCGACGTCGCGCTGTTCGAGGAGTCGGTCGCCCTGCAGAACGAGCGCGGCGTCGCGAGCCGCATGCTCGACGCCGACGCCGTCCGGCGGCTCAACCCGTACGTCGACGTCGCCCGGTACGCCGGCGCCGCCTACGCCGCGCGCGACGGTTTCGCGCACCCGAAGGCCGTCGTCGAGGGCTACGCGGCCGGTGCGGAGGACCACGGCGCCCGCGTGCGGACCCACGTCGCGGCGACCGGTTTCGAGACGCGCGACGACCGCCTCGTCGCGGTCTGGACGGGCCAGGGGCGGGTGCGCACCTCCGCCGTCGTGCTGTGCGCGGGCGCGTGGAGCCGTGACGTCGCGGCCAAGGCGGGCGTCGACCTGCCCGTCGACCCCTACCGGCGGCAGATCGGCTTCACCCCGCCGCTGGACCCCGCGCCGTCGCGCGTCCCGTTCACGATCGACTACGGGTCCACGTTCTACTTCCACAACGCCGCGCCGGACGGGCTCCTGCTCGGCATCGCCGACCCCGCGACGCCCGTCGCGTTCGAGCGCACCTACGACCCGTCGTGGCTGCCGCTGCTGCGCGACGCGATCCGCGCCTGCGCGCCCGGCCTGGCCGACGTGCCCGTGGCCCGCGGCTGGGCCGGCCTGTACGAGACGACCCCCGACCGCAACGCCCTCATCGGCGAGGCCGGCGACGTACCCGGCCGCGTGCTGTACGCGACCGGCTTCTCGGGCCACGGGTTCCTCCAGGCACCGGCCGTCGGCGAGGTCGTGCGCGACCTGTACGCGGGCCGCACCCCGCGCGTCGACGTGTCGGGGTTCGACGCGCGACGGTTCGGCGGCCGGCGGCCCGAGACCTCCACCGGCCCGGGGCGACGCGGCCCCGAGTCGCACATCATCTGACGGACAGGAGAGCACCGATGCCCACGTTCCTGGAGCCCTGGCAGCTGAGGGCCGCGTTCGCGCGCAGCCTCTCGGACATGTACGGGAAGGAGGTGCCCGCCTACACGACGCTGCTCGACGTGTCGCACGAGGTCAACGCCGACTTCGTGGACCGGCACGGCGCCGACGCCGAGCGGCTCGGGTCGATCGAGCGCGTCACCGCGGAGCGGCACGGCGCGATCCGCGT
>DATGOB010000064.1:0-3963 GCA_036010205.1 Promicromonospora sp.
GATGTCGGAGGCCCGGCCTAGGATCGAGGGCGTGACCAGCCTTCCCGACGCACCCGCCGACAGCACCGACACACCGACCGGAACGGCCGAGATCCCCGAGGTGGGCGAGCTCCTCGACCTCGCGGTCGGCGAGCTGGGCGGCGGGCGCAGAGAGGGCCAGCGGGAGATGGCGGAGGCGGTCGCGCACGCGATCGACACGGGCGAGCACCTGCTGGTCCAGGCGGGCACCGGCACGGGCAAGTCGCTCGGCTACCTCGTGCCCGCCGTGCGCCACGCGGTGGCAGCACAGAGCAAGGTCGTGGTCTCGACGGCGACGCTCGCGCTCCAGCGGCAGGTCATCACGCGTGACCTGCCGCTGGTGGCGAAGGCGGTGGCGCCGCTGCTGCCGCGAGAGCCGCGCATCGCGCTGCTCAAGGGGTGGCACAACTACCTGTGCGTGCACAAGGTCGGCGGCGGGTACCCCGCCGACGAGCCGACGCTGTTCGACCTGCCCGGCGGGGAGGACCACCCGCGCACCGAGGACACCGCCGCCACGGGTGCCACCGCGGGCGCGGCCTCGCGGCGCCGCGACGCCGGGGTCTCGCTCGCCGACCACGTGCGGCGCCTGCACGAGTGGGCGGCCGAGACGGACTCGGGCGACCGCGACGACCTCGTGCCCGGCGTGCCGGACCGCGCGTGGCGGCAGGTGTCCGTCACCGCGATGGAGTGCCTGGGCGGCCGCTGCCCCCTGCTCGCCGAGTGCTTCCCCGACAAGGCGCGGGCCACGGCGCGCGAGGCGGACGTCGTGGTGACCAACCACGCGATGCTCGGCATCGCGGCGACCGGCAGCCCCGGCGTGCTCCCCGAGCACGACGTCGTCGTGGTCGACGAGGCGCACGAACTCACCGACCGGGTGACGTCGTCGGCCACCGTGGACCTGTCGATGGCGTCGGTGGAGAACGCGGCACGCCTGGCGCGGCGCAACGGCGGCGTCACCACCGAGGCGCTCGACAAGGCGGCGCAGGACCTCGGCACGCTGCTCGTCACGGCACCGGCCGAGCGGTTCCCGTCCGGGCTGCCCGACGACCTGCGCACGGCGGTGGCCGCGGTGCGCGACGCCGCGCGCGAGGTGCTCAGCGCGCTCAAGCCGGAAGCGTCCGGGGCCAGGAACAAGGACGCCGGTCAGCCCGACGCCGGGCTGAAGGTGGCCCAGGGCGCCATGCTCCAGCTCTTCGAGACGGCCGAGCGGATGGCGGCGCAGGACACGACCGCGGACGTGCTGTGGTGCTCGCGCCCCGAGAACGGCTGGGGCGGGTTCGGCGACAACGTGACCCGGCTGCACGCCGCGCCCCTGCACGTCGCGGGTCTGATCCGCACGCACCTGCTGGGTGAGGCGACCGGCGTGTTCACGTCGGCCACCCTGGCGCTGGGCGGCACGTTCGACGCCGCGGCGGGCACGCTCGGCCTCAAGGGCGAGGACGCGCCGCCGTGGCGCGGCCTCGACGTCGGCAGCCCGTTCGACTACGCCCGCCAGGGCATCCTCTACGTCGCGCGCCACCTGCCCGCGCCGGGCCGCGAGCCGACGACGGACGCGCAGCTCGACGAGATCGCGGAGCTCATCACGGCGGCGGGCGGCCGCACGCTGGGCCTGTTCTCGTCGCGGCGGGCCGCGAACGCCGTGGCCGAGGCGATGCGGGAGCGGCTCGACGTGCCGATCCTCGCGCAGGGCGACGACCAGCTGCCGACACTGGTGCGCGAGTTCGCCGAGGACCCGGCCACGTGCCTGTTCGGCACGCTGTCGCTGTGGCAGGGCGTGGACGTGCCCGGGCCGTCGTGCCAGCTCGTGCTCATCGACCGGATCCCGTTCCCGCGGCCCGACGACCCGGTCAAGGCGGCGCGCGCCCGCGCCGTCGAGCAGGCGGGCGGCAACGGCTTCATGGCCGTCTCCGCCCAGCACGCCGCGCTGCTGCTCGCGCAGGGTGCCGGGCGTCTGGTGCGCAGCACCACGGACAGGGGAGTGGTGGCCGTGCTCGACCCACGCCTCGCGACCGCGCGGTACTCGTCCTTCCTCACCCGGTCGATGCCTGGCTTCTGGCCGACGACCGACTCGTCGCTCGTCCGCGCCGCGCTGGCCCGGCTCGACACCTAGCCTGGAGGAATGACAGCCGACACCGCCCAGCCGTCCGGCCCGTCCGCGCCGGGGCGGACCAGCAAGCTCGCGATCGTGGGCGCGGGGGCGGTCGGCTCGACGCTCGCCTTCGCCGCGCTCACCCGCGGGTCGGCCCGCAGCATCGCGTTGCACGACGTGAACCGCGCCAAGGTCGAGGCGGAGGTGCTCGACCTGCGGCACGGCCTCATGTTCACCTCGCCCGCGCACGTCACCGGGTCGGACGACGTCGCCGTCTGCGCGGACGCCGACGTCGTCGTCGTCACGGCCGGGGCGAAGCAGAAGCCGGGCCAGACCCGCCTCGACCTCGCCGAGGGGACGATCGGCCTCATGCGGCAGATCCTGCCAGGGCTGGTCGACGTGGCACCGGACGCCGTCTACCTCATGGTGACCAACCCGGTGGACGTCGTCACGTACGCCGCGCTGCAGATCTCCGGCCTGCCGCGCGAGCGGCTGTTCGGCAGCGGCACCGTGCTGGACTCGTCGCGCCTGCGCGCGGGGCTCGCCGAGCGCTGCGGGGTGGCCGTCGGCAACGTGCACGCGTACATCGCGGGCGAGCACGGCGACTCCGAGATCGCCCTGTGGAGCTCCGCGTCCATCGGTGGCGTGCCGTTGCTGGACTGGGCGCCGCTCGACGGCCGCTCACCGCTGGACGCCGCCGTGCGCGAGGAGGTGCACCGCGAGGTCGTCGACTCCGCCTACCGCATCATCGCGGGCAAGGGAGCCACCAACTACGCCGTCGGGCTGGCGGCGACACGGATCATCGAGGCCGTGCTCAAGGACGAGGGGCGCATCATGCCGGTCTCGTCGCTGCTGGACGGCTATCACGGCATCAGCGACGTCTGCCTGTCGGTGCCGTCCCTCGTCGACCGGAGGGGCGTCACCGGAACCCTGCCGGTCCCGATGTCGGACGAGGAGCTCGCCGGGCTGCGCGCATCCGCCGCGAGCGTGCGCGGGGTGCTGCAGCGGTTCGGCTTCTGAAGCGGGTGGCGCTCGCGGCCGGAACGCCGCCGGCCGGGTCCCGGACGACGTGGCGTCCCGGACCCGGCCGGTGAGCAAGGACTGACAAGACCTACAGGCTGCGCAGCACCGCGACGACGCGGCCGAGGATCTGGGCCTCGTCGCCGGGGATCGGCTCGTACGCCGGGTTCTGCGGCAGCAGGAGCACGTGGCCGTCGGTCTGCTTGAACGTCTTGACCGTGGCCTCGCCGTCGATCATCGCGGCGACGATCTCGCCCTGCTCGGCGACGTTCTGCTGGCGGACGACGACCCAGTCGCCGTCGCAGATCGCGGCGTCGACCATCGAGTCACCCTGGACCTTGAGCAGGAACAGCTCGCCGTCACCGACCAGCTGGCGCGGCAGCGGGAAGACGTCCTCGACGACCTGCTCGGCCAGGATCGGCCCACCGGCCGCGATGCGGCCGACCAGCGGGACGAACGACGGCGGCGGGGTGGCTGCGTCGTCCGGCACGGAGCTGCCCCAGTGGATCTGTCCGTTGCGGCGAGGCTCGGGCCAGTGGATCTCGCCGCGGCTCGGCTTCTCGACCTGCTCCGCCAGCGGCTCGACGAGCTCCATGGCGCGCGGCCGGTTGGGGTCCCGGCGCAGGAAGCCCTTCTTCTCGAGCATCTGGAGCTGGTGCTTCACGCTCGACGGGCTGGCGAGGCCGACGGCCTCGCCGATCTCGCGCATCGACGGCGGGTAGCCCCGGGTCTCGAAGGACTGCCGGATCGTGTCGAGCACGAGGCGCTGCCGCTCGGTGAGGCGGTCCGCCGGCGAGATCGCGTGCACGTCGGCGACCGCCTCGTCGCCCGGCGCG
>DATGOB010000065.1:0-6685 GCA_036010205.1 Promicromonospora sp.
CGGCGACACGGTCACCCTCGAGTGCGTGTACACGATGGACGCCGAGGGAGAGCACCTCGCGCTGGGCGCCGTGGACGTCAGCGCACCCGAGTGGGAGGAGGGCAACGCGCTCACCGACGAGCTGACGCTCGCCGACCCCACGGTGACCGTCAACGGGGCGGAAGCCGCCCTCCCGGCGCCGATCGCGACGGGCGACACCGTCGAGGTCGGGCTCGGCGTGACGTTCGACGGCGAGGGGGCGACGGACGGGTCCCAGACGCTGACGGCGGCGCTGGCCGACGTCACGGTCACCCTCACGCAGGCGCACGACGAGGCGGCCGGCTGACCAGCCGGCCGGGTCGCCGACCGAGATGCGCACCGCGCTCCGACTCCTCGGACGCGCCGTCGCGGTGGCCGTCGTCGTCCTGGGCGGCGCGGCGCTCCTGGCGGGAGTGCTCGTCCCGCGCCTGGCCGGGGCGACGCCGTACGCCGTGCTGAGCGGCTCCATGGAGCCGACGCTGCCGCTCGGGGCGCTCGCCGTCGTCCGCCCGGTGGACCCCGCGACGATCCGGACCGGGGACGTCATCACGTACCAGCTCCGTTCGGGCGAGCCGGTCGTCGCGACGCACCGGGTCGTCGGCCTGGGGTCGACGGTCGCGGGCGAACCGACGTTCGAGACCCGTGGCGACGCGAGCGCCGCCACCGACGCGGAACCCGTCCGGGCCGTGCAGGTCCAGGGCCGCCTCTGGTACGCCGTGCCGTACCTGGGCCGCGTCGGCGCGCTGCTCACGGGTACCCAGCGGGACGCCCTGTCCGCCGGGCTCGTCGTCGTGCTCCTGGGCTACGCGGCCTGGCAGGTGATCGGCGCCGTCCGCGAGCGGCGTGCGGCCTCGGGCCGGGAGCCCGCGCGCCCGGCCGGGTCCGCCGTCGTCGTCCTCGTCGTGGCGGCCGCGCTGACCGGGGCGGCCCCGGTGGGCCTCGGGCGGGCGGCGGTCGCCGCGGACGCGGGCCCGCCCGGCGTGGGCCTGAGCCTCGACGGGCGGACCTGGACACGGGAGACCCTCACGCCTCTGTTCGACCCGGGGCTGCGCTGGGTCCCGGGCGAGGTCAGGGCGGCGACGTTCCACGTCCGCAACGAGTCGTCGGCGGCGGTGACGGCCCGGGTGCAGGTCCGGGTCGGACCTGGCGCGGCGGCCCTCGACGAGGACCTGAGCGTCCGGACCCGCCTCGCCGGGGCCGGGTGGACGCCCGGACCGCGGTCAGCGCCGCTGCGCCTCGGGGCGGGCGACGTGGTCCCCGTCGACGTCGAGGTCGCGTTCGCCGCGGCGTCGACGAACGACACCCAGGGCGCGAGGACGCCCCTCGACGTGCGCGTGACGCTCACCGGCGACCTGGAGGACCCAGGGGCGCAGCAGGCACCGCCCGGCGAGCTCGCGCCCACCGGCGCGGGGGTGCTCGGGCTGCTCGTGCTCGCCGTGTCCGCGGTCGTGACGGGAGCGGGGCTGCGGCGGCGGCACGGAGGTCGGCACGGGGGTCGGCATGGCTGAGCGGCGGCTCCGGGTCGGCCTCGTCGCGCTCCTGCTCCTGGCGTCGTGCCTGAGCGGCGGGGTCGCGTGGGCCTGGTGGGCGTCCGTCGTGACGGCGCAGGCGCCGCCCGTCTCCTCCGGCAGCCTGGACCTCACGGGCGGGCCGGAGACCGGTGAGGAGCTCCTTGTCGGTACGGGCGGGACGTGGACGTACTCGGCCCTGACGCTGACGGGGGCGCTGCCTGCCGAGAGCGTCGCGCGCAGGGTCGTGCTGCGGTCGTCGGGCACGGTGCCGCTGACGGTGAGCGGGACCGCGGCGGCGGCGTCCGCGGGGCTGGGGCAGGACCTGCTGCTGACGGCGACGCGGGGCGGCGCGCCGGCCAACACGACCGTGGACGGCCTGCGCACCGGCACCTGCTCCGGTGCGGTCCTGGTCGACCGGCAGCCGGTGGGGACGGGGGCCACGTCGTTCCTGCCGGACGCGACGATCGCGCCCGGGCAGACCCTGACCCTCTGCGTCCTGCTCGGGCTCGACGGCGACGCGCCCAGCAGCGTGCAGAACCAGGGCACGACCGTGTCGTTCACGTTCACCGCACGGCAGGCGGACGCATGACGGCGGGCCGGGCGCGGGTCGCGGCGGCGCTCGCCGTGCTGGCCGGCGTCCTGCTCGGGACCGTTCTCGGCGCGGGGCTGGCCGCCGGGACGCCCCCGGCGTGGGCCTGGTGGACCGACCAGGCGGTCGTGCGGTCGGGCCAGGTCGCGGCCGGTGCCGTGCCCGCGCCGGTCGCGCGGTGCGGGACGCTCGGCGTGGCGTCCGTCCGGTTCGACTGGACCGCCGTCCCCGGCGCCACGCAGTACGTCGTGCACTACGGCGCGAACGGCGCCAGGTCGCAGACGGTCACGGGGACGAGCTTCACCACGGTCGACCTCGTCGGGCAGGGCACTTTCTGGGTCACCGCCCAGCGGCAGTTCCCCGCCACCACGTGGACCTCCGTGCCGTCGAACCGGCTGGGCTACACCGTGGCGGTCGTCTCGCTGTGCGGGTAGGCGGGCTTGCCCGACGTAGAATGGTGGGTCGTGATCACCCCCACCATCGGCGTCCTCGCCCTCCAGGGCGACGTCCGCGAGCACCTGGCAGCCCTCGAGTCCGTCGGCGCGCGCGCCGTGGCCGTGCGACGCCCCGCCGAGCTGAGCGCGGTGGACGGCCTCGTGCTGCCGGGCGGCGAGTCCACCACGATCGACAAGCTGCTGCGGATCTTCGAGCTGCGTGACCCGCTGCAGGCCCGCATCAAGGAGGGCCTGCCCGTGTACGGGTCGTGCGCCGGGATGATCCTGCTCGCCGACCGCATCCTCGACGGCACGACGGACCAGCAGACGGTCGGCGGGATGGACGTGGTCGTCCGGCGCAACGCGTTCGGGCGGCAGGTGGACTCGTTCGAGACCGACCTCGAGGTCACGGGGATCTCCGACGTCGAGGGCGGCGGACCGGTGCGCACCGCGTTCATCCGCGCCCCCTGGATCGAGGAGGCAGGGCGCGACGTCGAGGTGCTGGCACGCATCCCCGCCGTGGATACGCAGGGCCGTCCGGTGGCGGCCGCCGGTAGAATCGTGGCAGCACGGCAGGGGCCGCTGCTCGCCACCTCGTTCCACCCCGAGATCACGGGGGACACACGGGTGCACGGGCTGTTCGCCGGCATGGTCGCGGGCGCCTGAGCGGTCGTCCGGTACCGTTTCGGCACCGTTCGACGCCACTGCACCAGTCACCGCTAACGCAAGGAGTCAGGTAAAGGCATGTCAGGTCACTCCAAGTGGGCCACGACCAAGCACAAGAAGGCCGCGATCGACGCCAAGCGCGGCAAGCTCTTCGCCAAGCTGATCAAGAACATCGAGGTCGCTGCGCGCACGGGTGGCGGGGATCTCGCCGGTAACCCGACGCTGTTCGACGCGGTCCAGAAGGCGAAGAAGTCGTCGGTCCCGAACGACAACATCGAGCGTGCCGTCAAGCGCGGCTCCGGCGAGGGCGCCGACGCCGTCGACTACCAGACGATCATGTACGAGGGCTACGGCGCCAACGGCATCGCCGTGCTGGTCGAGTGCCTCACCGACAACAAGAACCGCGCCGCCTCCGAGGTGCGTCTCGCGTTCACCCGCAACGGCGGCAACCTCGCCGACCCGGGCTCGGTGTCGTACCTGTTCTCGCGCAAGGGCCTGGTCGTGGTGCCGAAGGCGGACGGCGTGACCGAGGACGACGTCATGCTCGCCGCGCTCGACGCGGGCGCCGAGGAGGTCACCGACCAGGGCGAGGTCATCGAGGTGCTGAGCGAGGCCACGGACCTGGTGCAGGTCCGCACGGCCATCCAGGAGGCCGGCATCGAGTACGACTCGGCCGACGTCATCTGGCACCCGTCGATGCAGGTCGAGGTCGACGTGGAGGGCGCCCGCAAGATCACGCGCCTCATCGACGCGCTGGAGGACAGCGACGACGTGCAGAACGTCTACGCCAACTTCGACGCGAGCGACGAGGTCATGGCGGCGCTCGACGAGGAGTCCTGACGAGCGGTCCCCGGACCGGCCTGGCGAGCCTGACCGCCACCCGAGAACGCGCATGAGAGGGTTTCCTCCGTGCGCGTTCTCGGTGTTGACCCCGGTCTGACCAGGTGCGGCGTCGGTGTCGTCGACTCGCTGCCCGGACGCAGGGCGCGGATGGTGGCCGTGGGCGTGATCCGCTCCGACACGGACCTGTCGACCGACCTGCGTCTGCTGAGGATCGCGGAGGGCCTGGACGCCTGGATGGACGAGCACGTGCCCGACGTCGTCGCGGTCGAGCGTGTCTTCGCGCAGCACAACGTCGGCACCGTGATGGGCACCGCGCAGGCCGCGGGGCTGGCCATGGTGGCGGCAGCGCGCCGCCGGGTCCCCGTCGCGCTGCACACGCCGTCGGAGGTCAAGGCCGCCGTCACCGGTTCCGGGCGCGCCGACAAGGCGCAGGTGACCACCATGATCACCCGCATCCTCGAGCTGGAGGAGGCGCCCCGCCCCGCCGACGCCGCCGACGCGCTCGCCCTCGCCGTCTGCCACCTGTGGCGCCCGGCCGGCGCGCTGCAGGGCGGCGAGCGGCACGAGCTGACCCCCGCCCAGCGCGCCTGGGCCGCCGCCGAACAGGCCGCGAGGCAGCGCCCCCGCCGCTGAGAGCCGCTGCCCTCCACCCCGCTGCCCGCCCCCCGCCCGGCGTGGGGCGGCGGCGTGGGGGTGGGGGGTTGTTAGGGTGCTCGCACGGGCGTTCGACCCGTGGACGAGAGCACATCGAGGAAGGGGAGCCCGTGATCGCCTCGCTGACGGGGACCGTGGCCCACGTGGGGCTCGACCGCGCGGTGGTGGACGTCGGGGGTGTCGGCTACCTGGTGCACGCCACGCCCGCGACGCTCGCGGGCCTCCGCACCGGCGAGACGGCGTCGGTCGCCACCAGCATGGTCGTCCGCGAGGACTCGATGACGCTGTACGGCTTCGGCGACGACGACGAGCGGGACGTGTTCGAGGCGGTGCAGACCGTGTCCGGCGTCGGCCCGCGTCTCGCGCTCGCGATGCTCGCCGTGCACACGCCCGACGCGCTGCGCCGCGCCGTCGCGACCGAGGACCTCGCCGCCCTGACGCGCGTGCCGGGGATCGGGCGCAAGGGTGCCCAGCGCATCGTGCTCGAGCTCGGCGACAGGCTCGGCCCGGCCACCGGCGCCGTCCCCGCGGACGCGACGGCGGACGCCGCGCCCGTCGCGGGCGATCACACCGAGCGCGTGGTCGAGGCGCTCACCGGCCTCGGCTGGCCCGTCAAGCAGGCTCAGGACGCCGTCGCGAAGGTGCTCGCCGAAGCGGGTGCGGAGGTCGTCGCGGCCGACGAGGTCGCAGGCACGCTCCGCGCGGCGCTGCGCCTGCTGGGGGGCCACCGTGGCTGAGCCGTCCACCGGGACCGCGGACTCCGACCGGATCGTCACCCCCGGCGCCGACGAGATCGAGCGGGCCGCCGAGGCCGCACTGCGGCCCAAGCGGCTCGACGACTTCGTCGGCCAGCAGGTGGTGCGCGACCAGCTCTCCCTCGTGCTGCAGGCCGCCCTCGCGCGCGGCAACCCGCCCGACCACGTGCTGCTCTCCGGCCCGCCAGGGCTCGGCAAGACGACGCTCGCCATGATCATCGCGGGCGAGCTCGACTCCCACCTGCGCCTGACCAGCGGCCCGGCCATCCAGCACGCGGGCGACCTCGCGGCCGTCCTGTCCTCCCTCGAGGAGGGCGACGTGCTGTTCATCGACGAGATCCACCGCCTCGCCCGCCCCGCCGAGGAGCTGCTCTACGTCGCCATGGAGGACTTCCGGGTCGACGTCGTGGTCGGCAAGGGGGCCGGTGCCTCCGCCATCCCGCTCGCGCTGCCCCGGTTCACCGTCGTCGGCGCGACCACCCGCTCCGGGCTGCTGCCCGCGCCCCTGCGCGACCGGTTCGGCTTCACCGGGCACATGGACTACTACTCGCCCGAGGAGCTCGAGCGCGTCATCCTGCGCTCCGCCCGCCTGCTCGGCGTCCAGGTCGAGCACGCCGCCGCGCACGAGATCGCCGGCCGCTCGCGCGGCACCCCGCGCATCGCCAACCGCCTCCTGCGCCGCGTGCGCGACTGGGCGCAGGTGCGCGGCGACGGGCGCATGGACCTGAACGCCGCCAGGTCGGCGCTCGAGGTCTACGAGGTCGACCCGATCGGCCTCGACCGCCTCGACCGTGCCGTGCTCACCGCGCTGTGCACCCGGTTCGGCGGCGGACCCGTCGGGCTGTCCACCCTCGCGATGACCGTGGGGGAGGAGGCCGAGACCGTCGAGACCGTCGCCGAGCCCTACCTCGTGCGCGAGGGACTGGTCGGGCGCACGCCGCGCGGCCGCGTCGCCACGCTCGCCGCCTGGGAGCACCTCGGCCTCACCCCGCCCGCCCCGGTCGCCGGTCAGGGAACTTT
This sequence comes from Promicromonospora sp., assembly GCA_036010205.1. Taxonomy (GTDB): domain Bacteria; phylum Actinomycetota; class Actinomycetes; order Actinomycetales; family Cellulomonadaceae; genus Promicromonospora. The sequence continues at coordinate 6,491 of DATGOB010000065.1, forward strand.
GCCGGACCTCTGACGTTGAGCCTCTAGGCGCCGTCGCCCCGGACCGCGGTCCCTGCCCGAGCACTACACTGGTGGGGTCCTCGTCGTACCTGTGCGTGACGTGCGTGCGTGGCACACCCGACCAAGCAATCGAACAGGACCTCCACCGTGGATTTCACCTTCCTCATCCTCATCGCGATCCTCATCGCGGTGATG
>DATGOB010000066.1:0-20239 GCA_036010205.1 Promicromonospora sp.
GCCCAGCACCAGCGGCAGCTGCACCCGCACGCTCTTGCCGCGGGCGATCCAGGCGCCGCGGCCGACGGGGAACTCGCCCTTGGCGGCCCGCGGGAGCGACGTCTTGAGGATCGTGTCGCCGTCCAGGTTCTCCGGCTGGAGCAGCAGACCACGGCGGCCGTTCTTGACCTCCGACAGCAGCGGCCAGGTCGCGCCCCACGAGCTCGTCTCGTTCTCCGCGACGAGCAGGTGGTCCGACTTCTTGATCGCCTTGGTGAGGTCCTGGATCGCCTTGTCGGCCGGCGTCTGGAGGTACTCGCTGAGCGCCTCGATGACGACGACGATGCCCGGCTCCGTGTCCTCGTCCTGGACGGCGGCGAGCAGCTCCTTGGCCATCTCGGCGACCTTGTCGACGCCCATCGCGACGTCGGTCCATGCGACCTCGCCCGCGATCGGCGAGCGCGACTGCGCGAACAGGTACAGGCGCGCCTCCGGGTTGGCCCGCTGGACCGAGCGCGCGATGTGCACGAGGGCGTTGGACCGGCCGGACGCCGGCGGGCCCGCCACGACGAGCGTGCCCGTCGGGTCGAAGCCCAGCGGCTCGAGCGCGATGTTGTCGAGGCCGAGCACCGGCTGCCCGTCGATCCGGGGCGGCAGCACCTCGGCGCCGTACTCCGTCGGCAGCACCTTGACGGCGGGCGCGGGGCGCACACCGGCACGGCGCATGGACTCGGCGAGCCGGTCGGTCGCGACCGCCTGCTCCTGCACCGACTTCGTGCCGCCCACGACGGCGACCTGCACCTCGAGCGAGTCCACGATGGCGCGGCCCGCCGGCGACGTCGGCGTGATGATGTCGCGCGGCGCGTTGAAGGCGAGGTAGCCGTCGTCGGTCATGCGCAGCAGGATGTTGCGCTGCACCAGCGACCGGACGTACGTCGGCACGGCGCCGGAGCGGTCGGCCGTGAACACCACGTGGATGCCGAGGCCGCGACCGTCGTTGAGGATGTCGCGGAACGCCTCGAACCACTCCGCCCGGCCTGCGCCCACCTCGTACTCGTCGCGGAAGTTCGCGAAACCGTCCACGAGCAGCAGGATGCGCGGCACGTCGAGCCGCCCGGTGACCTGCCGGTACTCGGTGACGCTCGCCGCGTTCACCGCGGCGAACGCCTCGCCACGGCGCTGCAGCTCGTCGCGCAGCATCCGCATGAGGCCGACGACGCGCTCGGTGTCGTCCCCCTTGGCGATGGTGCCGACGTGCGGGAGCGACTCGAGCATCCGCAGCGCACCGGCGGCGAAGTCGAGGCCGTACACGTGCACGGGGCCACCGCGCGGCGTGATGCCCGCGACCGCGGCGAGCGTGCGCAGCGCGGTCGACTTGCCGGAACCGCCCGTGCCGTAGACGCCGAGGTGGCCGTCCTTGTCCGGGTTGAAGTAGACCGGCGCCTGGGCCTGCTGCTCCGGCATGTCCGCGACACCGATGAGCAGCTCGGTGTCGGTGCGCTGGTAGAGGCGCGTGAGGTCGTAGACGTCGGCGAGGGAGTCGAGCCACGGACGGCGCGGGATCGGCAGACGACCCCGCTCGAACGCCTCCTGGATCCGGGCGACCAGGCGCTGCTGGTCGTTCGGCCCGAGGTCCTTCTCCTCCTGGTTGCCCTCGTCGACGACCGGCTCCTCCCACTTCTCCTCGCGGCCGAAGTGCAGGCGCGCGACCTCCACCTTGGCGCGCTCGGGCGCGCGGGTGCTCCAGGCGCCCGCGTAGGCGGACTGGAAGGCCTGCACGCGGCCGGGGCCGGTCTTGACGAGGCCGCGGCCAGGGATCGCCGGGTCGATGAACGCGGCGTCCTTGACGTCGACGACGTCGGAGGAGTCCGACTCGTCGGCCATGCGCAGGGCGACGCGCATGTTGGTGTTGGCGCGCAGGTTGTCCTTGATGACACCGGCGGGCCGCTGGGTCGCCATGATGAGGTGGATGCCGAGCGAGCGGCCACGCTGGGCGACGTCGACGACGCCGTCCACGAACTCCGGCACGTCGCCCACGAGGGCTGCGAACTCGTCGATCACGATGACCAGCGCTGGCGGCGTCTCCGGGTCGCCACGCTTCTCCAGCTCGAGCAGGTCCTTGGCCTTCTTGCGGTTGAAGAGGTGCTCGCGCCAGTGCAGCTCTGCCCGGAGGCTCGTGATCGCGCGCAGCACCAGGTGCGGCGACAGGTCGGTCACGAGGCCGACGCAGTGCGGCAGGTTGACGCAGTCCGCGAAGGCCGAGCCGCCCTTGTAGTCGACGAAGAGGAACGTCACGCGGTCGGGGCTGTACTCGGCCGCCATGCCGAGCACCCACGCCTGCAGGAACTCGGACTTACCGGCACCCGTCGTACCACCGACGAGGGCGTGCGGACCCTGCGTGCGCAGATCGAGGTGCTGGGCGTCGACACCGGCGGAGCCGACGATCGCGCGCAGCGAGCCGGGGCGCTTGCGCTTGGCGCCGTTGCCCGTGCGGTCGTACACCGACAGGTTCTGCCGCCAGCGCTCCATCACGGCGTCCGGGCTCTCGAAGAGGTCGTGGCCCAGCAGCGCGGGCATCGTGATCGAGCGCGGCAGGTCGGACGCGTCCTCGACGATCGCCCCGGCGTCGAACACCGGCGCCAGGCGACGGCCGTACTCGAGCGCCGTCTTGCCGTCGACCTCCTCGAGCACGATGTCGTCGACCCAGCGGCCGAGGCGCACCATGCCGACGCGCGGGCCCTCCTGGGTCACCTCGACGAACGTGCGGCACGCCGCGGGCAGCGCGGCCGCCTCGGCGGAGATCCACAGCGGGTAGACGCCTGCGTCGGCCCCCATCTCGGCGAGCTGGATGAGGCGCGCCCTGTCGACGTCGATGTCGTCGGAGATGACGACGACCACTGCGGGCACCGGCGACTTGGTCCCCGTGTCCGCCGTGCTCTTGCTGCCGACGTCGCCGCCGCGCTCGAGGGCCGCGTTGTCCTCGGCGATCGCGCCGCGGCGGTTGCCGCCGCGGGCCGCCTTGAGGCGCGTCGAGATGAGCTCCTCGAGCTGCGCCAGCAGCCGCTGCGCACCGGACGCCGAGTCGGCGAGGTGGTGGCCCTCGATGGGGCTGTGGGCCGACGAGGTGTGCGGGATCCAGGTGAGCCAGCTCAGGTGCTGGGTCCACACCGGGCTCACGATGCTGGTCACGACGAGCTCCGACGGCGAGTGCAGGCCGGTGAGCTGCAGCAGCACGGCGTTCAGCGAGCCGATCACGCGCGGCGGCGGGCCGGCGAACCCGAGCGCGCCCGCGTCGTACAGGTTCTCGACGACGGGGACGCCGTCGACCTCCTTGTACTGCTCGATCAGCTCGTCCAGGACGTCCTGGTACTCCTTGATGAGCTGACCCTTGCCGCCGGTCTTCACCGTGTTACGGGACGGCATGGTGCCGAGACCGAACCGGACGTTGAGGAAGCTCCAGTGCTCGGGACGGCGCGTCCACAGCAGCGGGCCGTGGCGCATCGCCTCGACGTAGACGTGCTGGGTCGCGGGGGCCTCGCGCAGGCGGACCGAGCGCTCGACCTCCTTCTCCTCCTTGAGCACCTCGCGCAGCGAGGTCAGGCGCTCCTCGAACCGCTCGACGTCGCGCTCGAGCCGCTTGCGCTTCTGCCGCTTCTGGGTCACGAAGTTGCCGACCATCATGAGCGGCGCCATGGCGACGAACAGCAGCGAGAAGACGCGGCCCGTCAGGACGAACATGCTGCCGCCCATGAGCACGGGGGCGAGCAGCGCGAGGAACGGGAACTCCGACGGCTCGGTCTCCTTCGGCGCCTCCGGAGACTCGAACTCCTCGCCGTGGTAACGCGCCTCGACGCGCGGGGAGCGGGTGAACGAGACCGGGCCGGCCTTCGGGGTCACGCCGGTGATCGTGGCGGGCCTGCGGCTCTCGATGGTGACGGTGGTGTCACCGAGCACGACCTTCTGGGAGCCCTCGATGCGCAGTCGCTGCACGTGCACGCCGTCGACCAGGATGCCGTTGGCCGAGCCGAGGTCGACCACCTCGATGCCCTCGGACACGTCCAGGCGCAGGTGCTGCTTGGACACCATGGGGTCGTCGACGACGACGTCGCACTCCTGCGAGCGCCCCAGCACCCACGAGCCCTCGGTGAGCTCGACGGTGCCGCCGCCCTCGATCCGGACGGCCGCACGGACGGCGTCCGACCCCGGGTAGTCGAACCCGGGCATCGCCTGCTCCACCGACGCGACGAACGCACCGGAGCCGATCCACGCCTCACCGAGGGCGGCGTCGGCAGGAAGCCGGACCGGCCGGTCCTGGCCCGGCAGCTGCGCCTCTAGCGTGCGCGACCGCCCCGGGGCGCCGGGCGCCGACGGGTCCACCCGGGCGATCGTGTCGGCGATCTCGCCGATGCGAGCGCCGGCGTCGGCGGTCACCACGACGTCGTCGTGGCTACCGTCCGACCGTACGAGCGTCACCTTGACGCGCATGAATCCTCCCCGTCACTTCCTCTTGTCCTGGAGGCCGTCCACGATGGCGGCCACCACCCCGCCGACCACGGCACCGCCTGCCGCTGCGGCCCACGTCGACCCCTGCACGAGCACCCGCCCGAGGGCGCGCCAGGGGTCGAAGAAGTTGCCTGTCCCTGTCCCGGTGACCAGCACGGTGCCGAACACCACCAGCACCCAGACGATCGCGGCGCCGCCGATCGCCCAGGCCACCACGACCTGTGCCCTCGTCCTTCTCGGCCCGCTCATCCGGTGGCCCCCTTCTCGTCGTCGGGCTCGTCGAGCAGCGGCAGGTCCGCCGCCGTGACGAGCCGTGAGGCCACCGCGTACTCGACGAGGCGGGCCCTGCGGTTGGTCGCGAGCGCGCCGGGCCCGCCGCGCAGGCCCTTGACCCCGATCCGGTCGAGCTTCTCGCACACGTTGTCGAGCTTGCGGTTGAACCGTGTGCTCGCCCAGCCCAGCCGGCGGGCCGCGGCGGCCGACGACGGGATCTCGCTCAGCCCGGTGCCCTCGCGGCGCAGCATGGGCTCGGCCAGCGAGACGATCAGCTGCTTCTGGCTCTTGGTGAAGCTGATCGCGCCGATCGTCGTGGCGCCCGAGCCGTCGTCGTCCTCGGAGCGGATCTCGTGGTACGGCGCGTTGTCGAGCTGCGCGGTGATCTCGTACGTGGTCGGGCCGGCGGTGAACACGATCGACGTCGTGGGGAACACCAGCGGCAGGCGGTTGCCCGGCGGGAGCCAGGACTGCACGCCTCCTCCGGCGTCGCACACGGTCGCCGCGATGAGGGAGCCGACGTTGGACAGCCACCAGATGCCGTCCTCGAGCGTGATGCGCAGGAAGCGGCGGTGCAGGTAGGGGTTGTCGTCGATCGCGAGGTCACCCTCGCGCCCGATGTCGAAGGGCTCGCCCTCCTCGGACGGCCGAAACCATTCGCCGGCGAACTCGATCGCAAGGCCGTTCATCCACTCACCTCCCTGTGTCCTCGCTCCGGGCTAATCCCGCCCGGAGCCTCGCTCCACACTCGTCCTACGGGGTCACGCACGCGGTCTCGCCGCGCGACGCCTTGCTCGACCGGACCACGAGCACCTCGACGCACAGCTCCTGCTCGCCGTCGAGCGGGACCGTGACCGTCGTCGCGTTGCCCGGCACGGGCTCGGGCACGGGGTCGCCCGTCAGCTCCAGCACGCGGTACGCGTACGTGTCACCCTCTTCCATCGAGGTGGGGGCGGTCCAGGAAAACACCGCGTCGCCGCCCTTGACCTCCGCCGCGAGCTCCTTGACCGGGGGCACGTACCCACCCGCCGGCGCCGGCGGCACGAAGGTCGACGTCGCCGTCGTCTCCTCGTCCGTCGGCTCGTCGGTGTCGCGGGTCAGCGCCCAGGCCGAGACCGCGACGACCGCGACGACGACCACACCGGCCACGATGCCCCACAGCCCGCCACGGCTCGCCTGCTCCTGGGGCTCCTCCGCGGGCGCCTGCACAGGTGCCTGCTGCGTGCCGGGGCTCGCCGTGGCCTGCGTGCCCTGCGTGGCCTGGTCGACCGCGCCACGGTAGACGGTGTCCTCGGCGTCGGGGGCGGGCGCCGCCGCCTGCGTCGGCCGGGCCGGTGCGTACGCTCCGCTCGCCGCGGCGCTCAGCGCTCCGCCTGCCCCGCCGGGTCCGAAGCCGCCGTTCGGGGCGTACCCGCCTGCCGGACCGAAGCCGCTCGACGCGGCCTGCGGGCCCGCCGGGTCGATCGTGACGACCTGGCGCAGCCGGGTGCCGTCGGCCTCCGCGTCGTCCTCCTGCATCGCGCCGGACTCGTCCAGCAGGTCGATGGGGGTGACGTCGCGCGACAGCTCGACCTGGACCTTCTGCAGCTCGCGCGCGAAGGCGAGGACGGTCGGGTACCGCGAGGTGATCTGCTTCGACATCGCGATGCGCAGCACGCGCTCGAGCGACGGCGGGACGTCGCTGCGGCTGACGGGCGGCAGCTCGTCCTGCTCGATGCGGCGCACCAGGTCCGCCGACGTGTTGGAGCCGCCGGGCACCTCGAAGGGCGTGCGCCCGGCCAGCAGCGTGTAGCAGGTGGCGGCCAGCGCCCAGACGTCCGTCGCGATGCCGGACATCGGCGGGTCGCCGAACGACTCGGGCGGCGACCACGGGATCGACATGCCCTCGGCCGCCGACGCCTCGTCCACCGTCGACGAGATGCCGAAGTCGGTGAGCGCGGGGTGGCCGAACTGCGTGACGAGGATGTTCGACGGCTTGAGGTCGCGGTGCAGGATGCCGAGCCGGTGCGCGGTCTCGACGGCACCCGCGATCTGGATGGTGATGCGCAGCGCCTCCGCCACGGAGAACCGCTCCGAGCGGTAACGCGCACCCAGGTTGGGCCTCGAGCAGTACTCCATCGCCAGGAAGGGGCGGCCGTCGTTGGCCACGCCCGCCTCGTACATCGTGACGATCGACGGGTGGTTGCCGAGCGTCGCCATCAGGTCGGCCTCGGCGTCGAACGCAGCCCGCTGGGTCTCGCTCGACCACTCCTTGAGCAGCACCTTGACCGCGACCTGGCGCCGCGGACGCTGCTGCTCGTACAGGAACACGTCCGAGAAACCACCCGAGCCGATGAGCTTGCGGTACTCGAAGCCCTCGATCTCGGGTGGCGGGGACGGCTTCCTCTTGGTGCTCACGCTTCTCCTTCGTCCGTCGTCGTGCGGGTGCCGGCCCTCACCAGATGCCCTCGAACGTGAGGGTCACGCCGTCGCCCAGGTCCACGACGTCGCCGTCGGACACGAGCTCCTTCTCGTTGGGGTGGAGGCGCCGCGGGGGCTGGCCCGGCCGCAGCAGGGTGGTGCCGTTGGTCGTGGCCAGGTCCGTCACCAGCACGTGCCAGTCCTCGAGCGAGACCTCGACGTGCGAGCGCGAGATGTCCTGCTGAGGGCTCGAGACGGTCACCAGGCGCGGCATCTGGTCGGCCGACGTGTTGTTGGTGCGCGGCCGACGACCCACGATCACGGGGCGGTCCAGCTCGATCACCTGGCCGCCGTGGGCGCCCGTCGCGGCTCCCGAGGTCACGACCATGCGGCCGAGCGACGGTCGCGGGGCAAGGGCCGCCTCGGCGGACAGGGCGCTGCCGCACTCGCGGCAGGTCTCGCGGGAGGTCGGGTTGGCGTGCCCGTTCTCGCACGTCACGGCGAGGATCTGCGGCGCGTTCGGGTTCGCCGGGGCGGAGAACCGCGGCGCGGAGGGCGACGCGGCCGCCTTCTTCAGGTCCGCGATCGCCGACGACATGACCGTGTGGCCGTCGTGGTCGTCGTCCTCCTCGGCCACGGACGCGGCGCGGTGCGCCGCGGCCGGGGTCGCGCCCGCCCAGCCGGGCACCCCGGCGATCGGCACACCGGAGATCAGCCCGGCGCCCGCGTCGTCGCCCTGGTCGGAGGGCACGGCCGCGGGAGCAGGCGGCTCCGGCGGGGGCGGAGGCGCGACGGGCGGCGCAGCGGCAGGGGCGGGAGCGTGCTCCTCCTCCCCCTCCTCCGAGCTCTCGGGACGGACGGCGGCCGCCTCGACGCCGTGCGCGACCGTGGCGCCCCACAGGTGCAGGTAGTCGTCCTCGTCGGCGCTGTCCTCGCCGGCCGGGCTCGCCCCGGCCTCCGCCGGTGCGGGCTCCCCGCCCTCGTCCTCCGGAGCGATCGTCTCCTCCGGCGCGGGCATCATGGTCACCGTGCCGAGCGGCGCGGCCGACTCCGCCGGGGGCTCGTCGGCGGGCTCGGGCACGGACGCGGACGTGGGCGCTGACGCCACCGCCGGATCCGACACGGGTTCGGGCGTCGGGTCGGGCACCGGCGCGGTCGGCACGGGCTCGGGCGCGGTCGGGACGGGGTCGCTCGCAGCACCCGCAGCCGCCGGCGCGGCGTCCGCCGACGGCTCGACCACCTGGTGCCGCACGACCCCCGCCAGCACGACGCCGGACTCGACCGGGAGGCCGTCCGCGAAGCTGCCGAAGCCCGAGACGCCCGTCGCGATCTCGACCGCTGTGACACCCTCGACCACCCGTTCGGTCCACGAGATCACCCCCGCGCCGGAGACGGTCTGGGCGCCCGACGCCGTCTCGATCGTCACCGTGAGGCCGTCGCCGCGGGCCACGACGTGCGCGGTCGCGGGCTCGCCCGAGCCCGCGCGCGTGAGCACCACCACGGCGAAGGGCGGCACGCTCGCGAGGCCGCCGACGGCCGACGACGTCAGCGTGCCCAGCACCTCGGCGACGCCCGAGCCCGGCGCCGCGAGAGCCGACCAGAGACCGTGGGCCCGGCCGAGCCCGTCGGTCCCGCCCTCGTCACCGGGCAGCACCACCACGGCGTCCCCGCGCACGACGACGCGCGCCTTCCCCGTCGTGTACCGGATTCCCGTGCGCTGTCCAGCGTCCGAGGTGCTCATGGTCGCCTCCCTGTTGCTTCCTTGCTCGTGTCCCGCCCCTGCCACACCCCCGTGCCAGGCTTCCGGGTCGAACCGTACCGACCCTCACCGACATCAGTCCCGGGGGATCGTGTCCTCGTCCGCGAACCCGCCGCGCGGCAGGGTCCTCGACCCCGCCGTCTCGTGCGCCACCCCTGTCGCGTCGACCACGATCACCGTGATGTTGTCCCGGCCGCCCGCCGCGATCGCGGCCTCGACCAGTCGCCCTGCCGCCACCTGCGGGTCCGGCTGGTCGAGCAGGATCCGCGTGATCTCCTCGTCGGTGAGCTCGCCCGTCAGCCCGTCCGAGCAGACGAGGATCCGGTCGTGCGCCCCGATCGGGATGTACCGGAAGTCGGCCTTCGCCTCGTCCCGACCGCCCAGCGCCCGCGTGATCACGTGGCGACGCGGGTGGTTCCGCGCCTCCTCGGCCGTCAGCGTACCGGCGTCGACCATCTCCTGGACCTCGGAGTGGTCGACGCTCACCTGGTCCAGCACACCGCTCGAGAGCAGGTAGGTCCGCGAGTCGCCCACGTTGACGAAGAGCCAGTACGGCGCGTCGTCGATGTACGCGACCACCGCGCCGGTGAGCGTCGTGCCCGCGCCCCTGCCACCGCCCGACGTCTCGATGGCCCGGACCCGCTCCTGGGCGGCCTCCAGCAGCGCCTCGACGTGGTGCGGCTCGACCCGCTCGATCTCCGCGAGCGGACGCAACGCGTCGAGCGCGGTCGCGCTCGCCACCTCGCCCGCCGCGTGGCCGCCCATCCCGTCGGCGACGAAGAACGCCCCGCCGCCCGCGAAGTACCCGTCCTCGTTGAGCTGACGGCGCAGCCCCCGGTCGGAAGCAGCACCCCAGGACAGCGTCAGCGTGTCCTCGTTCATGCGCCTGCCTGCCGGGGGTGCACGACGACGCGGCGGTCGCCCACGTGGATCGTCGACCCGACGGGCACGCGCACGCGCACACCCGGCTCGGCGACCCGCGGGGGCAGGCCGGGCGCGGAGACCACGGTCCCGTTCGTGGAGCCGCGGTCGGTCAGCCACAGCCCCGCGGTGTCCACACCGAGCTCCGCGTGCGTCTTGGACACCGAGCGGGTCGGGTCCTCGACCTTGACGAGGATCCAGCCGGACCCGTCGGGCGCCTGCGGGTTGCGGCCCACCAGTGCCTTGGTGTCGACGGTGAAGCGCTCGCCGCTCTCGATCTCCAGCACGACGGCGGACACCGGCGCCGGGGACATCGACGACCGTCCCGTGGACATCCGCGTCATGTCGATCGGCGCGGAGTCACGCTGCTCGTGCTCGGCCCCCGGCGGCTGGACCGGCTGCTGCACGGGCGGCTGGACCGGCTGCTGCACCGGCGGTTGCGCGGGAGTCGCCGGGCGCACGGGCGGCTGGACCGGAGGCTGCGGCGCACTCACGGGCGGCTGCACCGGCTGCTGCACCGGCGCCGCGGGCGCCACCGGCGGCGCCGGACGCACGGGCGGCTGCACGGGCTGCCCCGGGTGCGGCGTGCCGCCCGAGCCCGGGTGCGGCCTGCGGATCGTGACGGGCTCCTCCTGCGGCGGCAGGGCCTCCGCGGGAGACGACGTCGACGACTGGCCGGGGATGCCGGTGATCACGCCGCCGCCCGCCGCGCCGGCCCCCTCGGGGAAGGCCCACGGGTCCTGCTGGGCCGGCTGCGCGGGCGCGGCCGGAGCCTGCTGCGAGGGCTGCGGCGTCTGCCCGGTCCCCGTCCACACCTCCGCCGTGCCTGCGGGCGCCTTCGCCGCGCCCGTGCCGGTCGACGAGGCCGTCGCGGGTGCGGGCGCAGCGGCCTGCGCGGCCGGAGCCGCGGGCACGTCGGCAGCCATGAGCACGACGGCGCGGCCCAGCTTGTCGTGCCAGCCCTGCCGCTTGCCGCCGCCGTCGAACGCCGGGGAGACGAGCACGAGGATCTGGCCGACCAGGCAGACCACCGCGCCGAGGCCCACGGTCAGCCAGCGCAGGAACGCCCGGCCGAAGCCGATGGGGTCGTGCGCCACCGCGTCGACCGTGCGGATCTTGCAGACGAGGTTGCCCAGCGTCTTGCCGGTGCTGCCCTCCCACGCCGAGATGCCCAGCCAGTACCCCAGGGAGAGCAGCCCGGCGATCAGCTGCGGCACGAGGAGCGCGGAGGAGACCGCCTCGGGAGACATGAGCAGCGCACCCGTTCCGCCCGCGCTGATCAGACCGATCATGAGGACGATCCACGCGACCACCCCGATCGCCGCGCTGTCGACGAGCGCGGCGAGGAACCGCCGCCCCGTCCCGGCGTACGTGACGGACGCGGGCTGCACCATCCCGACGCCGACGCGGGTGTGCGAGAGCGACTCGGGCATCGTCGTCCCTATCTCACCGGTCTGGGGGCGCGGGAACTGTCGACCGCAGACGCCGCAGTAGGGCGAGCTCCCGTCCTGCGTCGAACCGCATCCAGCGCAGACCACGTCCGTCATCGACTCTCCTTCGTCCGCCGGGTCCCGAGCTTCCCGAGTGCTGAGAACGCCCCCGGGCGTCCACCGATCCGTGCCCAGACGGAGCGGAGCGACAACGCCGCCCGCACTCTCCGTCGCGTGCTCACGGTGGAGCGTAGCCCGCCGACCAGCTCGTCCACCTCTGTCCAGAATGCGTCGACCTCGGCGGGTGTCGGCTCGCCCTGGCCGAACACCGTCGCGTCGGCCCGGTGGGCGAGCGTGAGCGTCGCAGGCGCCTCGTGCGCGCCCGCGATGACGCCGGCGCTCTCGCGGCGGGTCGCCCCGCGCGGCACGGTGGTGCCGAGGTCGGTCACGACGTCGACCACCTCGTACCAGCCGCCGCTGATCCGGTCGGCCAGCTGCTCCGCGCTGCGCCGTCGCGCCCTGCGCCGGGCCTTGTACGCGAGGATCGCCACGATCGGACCGAGGATCAGCAGCAGCGGGATGCCGACGGCCATGAGGATGAGACCGATCAGGCCCCAGTCGAAGAGGTCGTTGTCGGCCTCGTCCTTCTCGTCGTCCTCCACGCTGCCCGCCTTCGCCTTGTCCGGCTCCTCCGGCGGCTCGGGGTCCTGCAGCACCGGCGGCTTCGGCACCTGCTGGCTCTTCGGCTCGGGCTGGATCTGCGGCTTCTCGTCCGGTACCGCGTCGATCGGCACCCAGCCGTACCCCTCGTACGGCACCTCGATCCAGGCGTGCACGTCGCTGCCGAGGACCGTCCAGGGCTCGCCCTCGGTGTAGTCGCTCTTCTCGCCCGGGTAGAACCCCATGACGACGCGGGCCGGGATGCCCGCCTGACGGGCCATGAGGGCGAACGCGACGGCGAACTGCTCGTCGTCGCCCACCATCTTCTCCTCCTCGACGAGCGTGTCGATGCGCTCGGCCGAGTGGCCGGGGCGGGACGGCGTCTGGCCGTCGAGGCCGCTCGACAGGACGCCGAAGTCCTGCAGGGCGTCCCGGATGAGGAAGAGCTTGGTCGCCGGGTCGGTCTCCTCGCCGGTGAACTGGGCCGTCTTGGCCGCGAGGCCCGGAGGCAGCGCGCTCGGGTCGGTCTCGGGCAGGTCCGCCTCGCGGATCGTGCCCTTCCGCAGCGCGTCCTCGTCCGGCTCCGGGGTGACGAGGGCCTGCATCGTGTACGTGTCACCCGGCCGGACGCCCGCCGTCGTGATCGCGGTGTTCGTGGCCGAGTTGTAGTACGCGCCGTCGGTCTGCGCCTCGGCGGTCGGACCGCTCCAGCGCAGGCCGGTCAGGGTGCCGACCTCGGGGACCCAGACGCCGCTGTACCCGGTGACCGTCACCTCGACGGGCACGGGCGTTCCCTGCTCCGCGGTCGCGATCTCCTCACCGACGCGGGTGTAGAAGCCGGTCTCGCCGCCGTCGCCCGACGCGTCGTAGACGACGCCGTCGTACCGGTCGAGGGTCGCGAGCCGGATCCGGCCGTTCTCCGGCAGCTCGCTGACCGTGAACAGCTCCTCCTCGCGGACGTCCTTCGCGTAGTGACGGAACGCCACGAGCGGGCTCGTGTACTGGTGGATGTCCAGGGGCGGCACGATCGTCTCGCGGAGCACCGTGCGCGGCTGGTCGGACATGATCAACGGCGCGGTGAAGCCCGCGGCGACGGCGGCCACCGTGAGGATCGTCGCGCCCGTGCGCACGCGGTACCAGCGCAGGCGGCGCGTGGCCTCGCGGCTCGACTCGGTGCTGATGGAGTGCGTGCCGACGCGCGCCTCCATGACGCGCACGGCACCCCACAGCAGGGCGACGATCGCGATGACGAGACCCTGCGCCACCGGCATCGCCGCGTCGAGCGTGCCCAGCAGGATCACGCCGACGAAGCCCGCCACGACGGGCACGACGGCCCACACCGCGTGCCGGGCGCGCCAGGCGATCGTGCCGGACAGCAGGGCGACCACCAGCATGAGCAGGTACGGCACTACCGACAGGTCGGGGAACGACCGCATGGGCGGCACCGTCGTGACGAACCGCTTCCACCCCTCGACGGCGCCGAGCAGGAGCTCGCGCAGCGTGTCGAGGGTGGGCACGACGCCCCCGATCGAGGTGTGCGGCAGCGCGAGCGCGCCGCCGAACAGCAGGTACGCCACCACGGCCAGCGCGGTCACCGTGACGGCGGGGAACCGGCGCCACGCGCCCACCCAGGCCACCGCCAGCCCGACGACGGCGCCGCCCGCTGCGGGCAGCACCCAGCCGGACGAGCCCCACACGGGGCCGAACCCGATCGCCACGGCGGCGAACATCAGCACGAGCGCCCCGACGTCGACCAGGGCGAGGCGCGTCAGCGCGCGCGGCTGCTCCGCCTCGCGGCGCCGTGTCGTGCCGCGGCCGGTGCCCGTGCGCCAGCCGGTGCGGGTACCACGGGTGCGGGACGACGGCCGGCCCGCACCGGACCCCGCCGCCCCGAGCGGGACGTTCCCGCGCGTGTTCTCGTCGCTCATCCGTCGCTCATCTTCTTCAGCGCAAGGGGCAGGTCGCTCAGTCGGCCGAGGGTCAGCACGCCCAGCTCGGCGATCGCGTGCCGGCCGAGGGCGGCACCGGGGACGCACTGGATGGCCATGACCTGCACCCCCGCGGGGAGGCGGGCCGAGGCCGCCCGCAGCTCGGTGGGCGTCACCCGGCTGCCGATCACGAACGCGATCACCGAGAAGTCGGCGGCAGCCGTGGAGGCCGCACGGGCGAGGTCCACCAGCTTCGACTTGCGCGACTCCAGCTCGATCCGGGACAGGTCGTCCATGAGGCGCGTGCGGTGGTCGCCGCGCAGCGTGGCCTCGTTGACGAGCACCGTGACGCCGCGGTCCTCCTTGATGGCCTGCAGGCCGAGCGAGCCGCAGACGCTCACGGCGAGCTCGAACTCGTCCTCGTGCGCGTAGTCCTCCGCACGCGTGGACAGCAGCACGGCGAGGTGGGAGCGGCGCGTCTCCTCGAACTGGCGCACCATGAGCTGGCCCGTTCGCGCCGTCGTCTTCCAGTGGATGTGCCTGCGGTCGTCGCCGGGCACGTAGTCACGCAGGGCGTGGAAGTTCACGTCCGAGTTCGTGATGTCGTTGGTGACCCGGCCCTCGAGGTCCTTGAGGAAGCCGGTCGACGAGCCGGTCAGGTTCTTCACGCGCGGGTGCACGAAGACCTCCTGCTCACCGGTCCAGGTCATCTCGCGGCGCAGCAGGCCCAGAGGGTCGGCGCGCACGGACTTGACCGGGCCCACCGTGATGACGCTGCGCCGCCGGGTCGGGATCGTGAAGATCTCCTCGTGCGAACCGCCGCCGGGCAGGCGGGGCACCGGGAACGCCGCGGTGCCGCTGCCGACGGGCAGCTCCATGACGGACGGCAGCAGCGGACGGCTCGACGCGTTGCGCACGTCGAGGCGGCCGACCGCCCGGTCGCCCACGGTCACCCGCGCCTGCGCCAGGTCGAGCACGACCTCGTACTTGAACCGGCCGAGCACGAACACGATCGCGCACACGAGCGTCACGGTGAGCACGATCGCGGCGACCAGCACCTCGAGCCAGCCGAGCATCAGGCCCGCGACCCACGCGGCGACGGCCGTCAGCGTGACGGCGATACCGAACGTGCTGAAGGTGCTGCGCACCGGGTCGAGCACACGACCGACCGCCGCCGCCCGCGTGCGGGCGGCGGCGGTCAGGGTCACCCAGCCGCGCCGGCCGCGCAGCAGCTGCGCGCGGCCGGCCGCGACCACCCCGCCGAGGCCGGTCGGCTTCTCCTGTCTCTTCCCGTAGCCGGTGCCAGGGACGCCCGTCGCCGTCATGCCGAGGCACGCTCCTGCGGCGCCGCGACGTCGTTGAGGATGCGGGCCAGGATGACGTCGGACCGCGCGCCGGCGAACTCGGCCTCGGGGTCGAGCACGAAACGGTGGCCCCAGACCGGCTGGGCCAGCTCCTTGATGTCGTCGGGCAGCACGTAGTTGCGGCCGTGCGCCGCGGCCCAGACCTTGGCGCAGCGCACGAGCGCGAGCGCGCCACGCACCGAGACGCCGATGCGGACCTCCGGTGCGTTGCGGGTCTCCTCGCCGAGCCGGCTCACGTACTCGAGCACGGCCTGGTCGGTGTGCACCGTGGTGGCCAGGTCGGCCATCTCGGTGACCGCCTTGGTCGTGATGATCGGCTGCAGGGCCTTGCTGCGGTCCTTGACCGCGGCCCCCGACAGGATCTCGACGGTGGAGGCGTGGTCCGGGTAGCCGACCGACGTCTTCATGAGGAAGCGGTCGAGCTGGGCCTCGGGCAGGCGGTACGTGCCGGCCTGCTCGATCGGGTTCTGGGTGGCCAGCACCATGAACGGGCGGCCCGTGGTGTGCGCGACGCCGTCGACGGTGACGCGTCCCTCCTCCATGACCTCCAGCAGCGCCGACTGGGTCTTGGGCGAGGCACGGTTGATCTCGTCGGCGAGCACGATCGAGGCGAAGATCGGGCCCGGGTGGAAGTCGAACTTGCCCGAGTTCTGGTCGTAGATCGTCACACCCGTGACGTCGGACGGCAGGAGGTCCGGCGTGAACTGGATGCGGTTGTGCGACCCCTGGACCGAGGCGGCGATGGACCGCGCGAGCATCGTCTTGCCGGTGCCGGGCGCGTCCTCGAGGAGCAGGTGCCCCTCGGCGAGCATGCAGGTCAGTGCGAGGCGCACCACCGGGGCCTTGCCCAGGACCGCCTGGCCGACGTTTCCGACGAGCCGGTCGAAGGTCTGGGCGAACCAGGCTGCCTGCTCGGGGGTCATCGTGGTCATCTCGTCATTTCCCTACTGCTCGTCGGACTGCTCGTTGCTGTGGTCACGGGTGAAAAAGCCGTGTCGATCATGGCGTGACCGGCCGCCGTGTGCTCGGCGGCCGGCCACAGAGGTGCTGCGGCGCCGGATCCTATCCGTTCCACCAGGTGCTGACGCCGTACTCCTTGCCGTCGACCAGGACGCGCACCTTGGCGCCCGGGTGCCCGAAGAAGCACTTGAGCTGCACCGAGCCGTTCGCCGGGAAGGTGTACGTCGCCTTGGACGCACCCGACCAGCTCTTCGCGTGGTTGATGATGTCGTGCCAGCCGCTCACCCCGGGGGTGCCGTCGGCGAAGCACGCGACCTGGTGGCGGCCCGCGTCGAAGTCCTTCACGTTGACCAGGAAGTACGCGCACGAGGAATGGCTGCACTCCCCGTTGTTCACCCGGCTGCCGTGGGTCACGGTCGCCGTCGGGTTCGGCTTCTTGTTCGACCTCGCCGAGTCGCACTTGCGGGCGGTCTGCCCCTCGGAGTCCGTCACGACGACGCAGGCCTCCCGGACCTGGTCGTACCCGGCGGTGGCGGTCGCCGTACCGCTCTTCTTGGAGCTCGTGACGGCACCGGTCACCGACACGGTGGTCGCACGACCGTTCTCCTTCGTGGCGTCCCACGTGAACGTGACCTTCTGGTCGCCACCCTTCGCCGTGATCGACGGCACGGGCGGCGGACCGTAGGGCTTGACCGCGCCCGAGGCGGCCGACCAGTCGGAGCAGATGTACGCGTTGCACGCGCGCACCTGGAACGTGTACGACGTGCCGTTGGTCAGGCCGGTGTACGTGTACGACGTCACGTTGCCGGCGTTCTGCCCCGCCATGCCGCTGGCCTTGACCTCGTACCGCTCTCCGGTGCCGCGGACGTCACCGACGCGGTTCCAGCTGACGGCCGCGCGGTTGCTCGTGTTGCTGCCGAGCTTCGCGGTCGGCTTGCCCGGCACGTCCGGCGTGCCGTAGGGCACGACCTCGTTCGACTGGCCGCTGACCGGCGAGTCGCCGGCCTTGTTCGTGGCCATGACCGTGTAGGTGTACGTCGACTTGGTGCTCAGGTCCTGGATGACCTTGCGCGTCTCCGTCGCGGGGAGCGTGCGGGTCCTGCTGCCGTCCTTGTACTCCGTCAGCGTGTACTCCTTGACCGCGTCACCGTTGTTCGCCGGCGCGGTCCACTCCACCGTGATCTGGCCGCCCACGGCAGTGTTCACACGCGTCGCGGTCGGCGGGTTCGGCTGCGCCGGGGGCGCGGCGGGCGTCTCGGGCGCGGACGGGTCGCTCCACTCCGAGGGGTCCGGCGCCTTGTTCTTGGCCTGCACCCGGACCGTGTACGCGGTGCCGTTCTCCAGCCCGGTCCACGTGACCGACCCGCCCGTCTGGCACTGCTTCTGGGTCACGCCGTCGGTCGGGGCCGGGCTGATCTCCAGGTTGACGCACTCGATGGCGGACCGGTCGGTGTACGTCCGGTTCTTCCACGACACGGTGAGCTCCTTGTCGCCGAACTCCAGCGTCGGGGGCTCGGGCTTCTCGGGCTTCTCGTCCGGACGCGCCTCACGGGATGCCGGCGACGGGTCGGAGTCACCGACCTCGTTCGTCGCGACCACCGTGAACGTGTACTTCACGTTGTTCTTGAGCCCGTCGAAGGTGCACGTGGTCGTGCTGCACGCGTGCTCCTGGCCGGTGTTGGTGCGCAGCGTGTAGCCGGTGATGTCCGCTCCGTTGTTGTTCGGCTGCTCCCAGCTCAGCACCACCGTCTCGGAGCGCACCTCCTCGACCCGGGGCGCGCGCGGCGCCTCGGGCCGGCCCAGCACCGTCACCTTGAGCACGCCGTCCACCTGCCGGTCGGCGTCCTCCGTCGCGTCCTGCACGGTGTAGCGCACCATCATGACGCCGTGGAAGTCGGCGCCCGGCGTCACGACCACCTCGGAGTCGGTGAACGACACGTCCTCGGCCACGCCCGTCTCGACCACCGCGCCCGTGACCGTCCGCGGCTTGCCCGGGAACGGGTTGGTGTCGTTGTTCAGGACGGGCACGGACACGGGCTTGCCCTGGTGGGCCTCCACCTCGTCCGGCGCCGTCTGGATGAGCGGCTTGGTCGAGCCGACCATCTTGACGGTGAGCTGGCCCTCGACCTCCGGGTTGTACCCGTCGGCCACCGTGAACGGGATCGTCTGGGTCGTCCCCTTCGGCACGGTCAGCTCCGCCTGCGCGGTCACCGCGCTGCCGGACACCGTCGCGGTGATGCCCTGCCCCCCGGCGACCTTGAAGGTCAGGTCGTCCTTGTCGGGGTCCTTGACGTACCGGGACAGGTCGACCGTGGAGTCCTCGCCCGCCGCGACCTCGAGCACCGGGGTGCCGGTGAGCTCCGGCGGCATGTTCTTGGCCGGGGTCACGTCGATCGGCAGCGTCAGCACCGCCGTCAGTCCCTCGGGGTCGTCCGGGCCGGAGCCGTCGGTGACCTCGAACGTCACCGAGGCCGCACCCGAGTAGTCCTCGGCAGAGGTGTAGACGACGGTGTCGTGGTCGGTCACCGAGACGGAGCCCTCGAGCGCCTTGACCGTCTTCTCCTCGGTGATCCGCGGCTCGTGGTCCTCGCGCACCACCACGTAGTCGGCCAGGTCGATCGTCAGCGGCTCACCGGTCGTCGCCTTGAGCGGCTCGAGGCCCGGCTTGACGTGCGGCCGCGACTGGTCGCCCGGCACCCGCACGAACGCCTTGGCCTCCAGGCCGTCGATGTCCGTGACCGTGTAGGTGATGACCTGCGCCGACGGCGCCAGCTCGATCCGGAGCTGCTTCTCGTCGGTGACCGTGACGCCCTCGAGGCCCTCGGCGACCGACACCTCGAGCTCCGCGGCGACGCCGTCGGGGTCGACGTCGTTGGCCAGCACGTTCACGGTGACGCTCGACGAGCCCTGCACGTCGTCCGCCGTCACCACGTCGTCGGCGGCGACTGGCCTGAGCAGGGGCGCCTCACGGTCGACGTTCACCGTGATCGCGCCGCTCGAGCGGGCCTGGAACGTGTCCTGGACGCCGTAGTAGAAGGAGTAGGAGCCCTCGTCGTCGGGCGCCGTGAGCACGACGTCGTCCTCGACGGCCTTCGGCTCGATGCCGCTCTCCTCGGTGCCCTCGAACCCCTTGGCGTAGAGACCGATCTGGTCGCCGTCGGGGTCGGAGTCGTTCTCCAGCGCCCGGACCGCCACGGTCCGGCCGGGGCGCACCGTCGTCTGGTCGTCCTCGGCCTGCGGCGGCTGGTTCGTGGCCGGCTTGGGCGCGATGCCCACGCGGACCAGGCCCTCGGCGGGCGCGCCGCGCGTGTCGGTCACCTGGTAGGTGAAGGTGTCAAGGCCCGGCTCCTCGGAGGCCTTGTAGTCGATGAAGCCGTCGACGATCGTGGCGGTGCCCTTGCTCGGCGCGCCCGAGATGGACGACAGCGTCACGTGGTCGCCGTCCGGGTCGGTGCCCTCCAGCGGCAGCGGGATGCGCACGACGCCCTCGGCCAGGACGCGCGCCTCCACGTCCGGCAGCTGCGGGGCGGTGTTCGACGGCTCGTCGACGACGGTGATGGTCACCTGGGCGGAGTCCTTCTGCCCGTTGCTGTCGATCACCTCGTAGACCGCGTGCACCGTCCCGGCCTCGTCGCCCGCGCGGAAGCGCACCGTGTCCTGCGACACGAACGCCTCGCCTGCGCTCGCCGGCGGCGTCTCCTGGAGCTCGTCGTTGAGCGTGAGCTCCAGGCCGTCGGGGTGCGTGTCGTTCTTGAGCACCGGGATCGTGACGACGTCGCCCGTGTGCACGACCGCCGTGTCGGGGCCGGCCTCCGGCGGCCGCAGCGCCGCGGGCGCGGGGATCGGCACCACGCGCACCTGGCCGGTCGAGGTGCCTTCGCCGTTGCCGACGGTGTACTCGATCGTGACCGAGCCGCTGAGCCGCTTGAGCTCGGAAACCTTGAGGATCTGGTGGTTGAGCACCGACACCTTGACCGGCGAGTCGTCGGGCACGTCCACGCCCTGGACCACCAGGACGCCGCCACCGGGATCGGTGTCGTTGGCCAGCACGTCGACCAGCGC
>DATGOB010000067.1:0-8347 GCA_036010205.1 Promicromonospora sp.
CAGGGTCGCGACCCGCTCCGCGACGGCGCCGGCCGCCTCGGCCACCGGCAGCTGCTCGGACTCGCCCGCGCGCGGGCGCACCTCCACGAGACCGTCGGCCAGGCCCTTGCCCACGACGACGATCAGCGGCGCGCCGAGCAGCTCGGCGTCCTTGAACTTCACGCCCGGTGAGACCTTCGGCCGGTCGTCGTACAGCACCTCGACACCGCGCGCCGCGAGGTCGTCCGCGAGCGACGCCGCGGCCTCGAACACCGCGGCGTCCTTGCCCGTCGCGACCAGGTGCACGTGCGCAGGCGCGACGTGCGCCGGCCAGGCCAGGCCCTTGTCGTCGTGGTTGGCCTCGGCGAGCGCCGCGAGCGCGCGCGTGACGCCGACACCGTAGGAGCCCATGGTCACGACGGCCTGCTTGCCGTTCTCGTCGAGCACCTGCAGGCCGAGCGCCTCGGCGTACTTGCGGCCGAGCTGGAAGATGTGACCCATCTCGATGCCGCGCGCGAGCTCCAGGGGGCCGGAGCCGTCCGGAGCGGGGTCGCCGGGGCGCACCTCGGCGGCCTCCACGGTGCCGTCGGCGGTGAAGTCGCGGCCGGCCACGAGGTCGAAGACGTGCCTGCCCTGCTCGTTGGCGCCCGTGATCCAGCGCGTGCCCGGCACGACCCGGGGGTCGAGCAGGTACCGGACCGCGGGCACCTTCTCGCCGTCCGCGCCCTCGACCTGCGCGCCCTGGGGACCGAGCACCTGCGGGCCGATGTAGCCCTTGACGAGCTGCGGGAACCGCGCGAAGTCCTCGTCGGTGGCGGCCTCGGGCTCGGCGGGGCTGAGGGCGGCCTCGACCCGCTTGAGGTCCACCTCGCGGTCGCCCGGCACGCCGACGACGACGACCTCGCGGGAGCCGTCGGGGTGACGCAGGGCCAGCACGACGTTCTTCAGCGTGTCCGCGGCGGTCCAGGGCCGGTCCGGGCGCGGGAACCGCTCGTTCGCGAGGTCGACCAGTGTGGCGATGGTCGGGGTGTCGGGCGTGTCCTCGACGTGCGCCGCGGGCGCGTCGTCGTACGGGATCGCCTCGGGCACGGGGGTGACGACGGCCTCGACGTTGGCGGCGTAGCCGCCGGGCGAGCGCACGAACGTGTCCTCGCCGATGGGCGACGGGCTGAGGAACTCCTCCGAGCGGGAGCCGCCCATGGCACCCGACATCGCGGAGACGATGACGTAGTCGAGGCCCAGGCGCGTGAAGATCTTCTCGTACGCCTCGCGGTGCTTCTGGTAGCTGACCTCGAGCCCCTCGTCCTTGACGTCGAAGGAGTACGAGTCCTTCATGACGAACTCGCGGCCGCGGATCAGCCCGGCGCGGGGGCGCGCCTCGTCGCGGTACTTGGTCTGGATCTGGAAGAGGATCACCGGCAGGTCCTTGTACGACGAGTACAGGTCCTTGACCAGGAGCGCGAACATCTCCTCGTGCGTGGGCGCGAGGAGGTAGTCGGCCTCCTTGCGGTCCTTGAGCCGGAAGAGGTTGGGGCCGTACTCCTCCCACCGCCCGGTGGCCTCGTAGGGCTCGCGCGGCAGCAGCGCCGGGAAGTGCACCTCCTGACCGCCGATGGCGGTCATCTCCTCGCGCACGATCGCCTCGATCTTGGCCAGCACCCGCAGGCCCAGCGGCAGCCACGAGTAGATGCCCGGGGCGGCGCGGCGGATGTACCCGGCGCGGACCAGGAGCTTGTGGCTGGCGACCTCGGCCTCGGCCGGGTCCTCGCGCAGGGTACGGACGAAGAGGGACGACATGCGCAGGACGTCGCCCTGAGAGAGGCGTGCGGAAGACATGGGGCACAGCCTATCCGCGCGGCGGCCCGCCGTTCTCCCGGAATACCCTCCCCTGGACACCTCCCGGACGAGCGCCCCGAGCGCGGGGCGCCCGGCCTTGCCGCACCGGCGGATGTCTCGGAGGATGGGCGCATGCCTGAGCTGCCCGAGGTCGCCGCGCTCGCGGACTTCCTGCGCGAGCGCACCTCGGGGCACACGGTCCGCTCGGTCGAGGTCGGCTCGATCGCGGCGCTCAAGACGTTCAGCCCCTCCCCCGACGCACTGGCCGGCGGCACGGTGGCCGACGTCGCGCGGCACGGCAAGTGGCTCGACGTCGCGGTGGCGACGTCGGAGGAACCGCTGCACCTGGTGTTCCACCTCTCGCGGGGCGGGTGGGTGCGCTGGTCGGACAGCCTGCCGGCCAAGCCCGTCCGGCCTTCTCTCGGTGGGTCGAGCCGCGGCGCGGTCCTCGCCCTGCGGGTGCGGCTGGACGACGGCAGCGGGTTCGACCTCACCGAGGCGGGCACGCGCAAGCGTCTCGCGGTGCACGTGGTGCGCGACCCGGCCGAGATCGAGATGGTCGCGTCGCTCGGTGTCGAGCCGCTGGACCCAGCGTTCACGACCGACGTGCTCGCCGAGCTGCTGACCCGTAGGAACCAGCAGGTCAAGGGCCTGCTGCGCGACCAGCGGGCGATCGCGGGGATCGGCAACGCCTACAGCGACGAGATCCTCCTGGTCAGCCGGTTCAGCCCGTACAAGCTGACGGGGTCGTTCACCGCGGAGGAGACCGCACGGCTGCACGCCGCGATCGGGGACGTGCTCACCGAGGCGATCGCCGCGGCGTCGGGCAAGCCGGCGAAGGAGCTCAAGGACGCCAAGCGCGCGGGCATGCGCGTGCACGGGCGCACCGGCGAGCCGTGCCCGGGATGGAACGGCGTGCCCTGCGGCGACACGGTGCACGAGGTGTCGTTCGCGGACCGGTCGATGCAGTACTGCCCCACGTGCCAGACGGGCGGCAAGCCGCTCGCGGACCGCCGGATGTCCAGGCTGCTGCGGTGAGCTGCCGCCCTCAGAACAGGATCGTCGCGAACGTGCCGACCTGCTCGAAGCCCACGCGGCGGTACGCGGCGACGGCACGCTCGTTGTAGGCGTTGACGTAGAGCGAGACGACGGGGGCGACCGTCGCACGCGTGGCCGCGACGACGGCGGCCATGCCCGACTCCGACCAGCCGCGGCCACGGAACGCCGGCTCGACCCACACGCCCTGCACCTGGGCGACGCCGCCGGCCACGGCGCCCAGCTCGGCCTTGAAGCCGATCGCCGGGCGACCACCGACGTCGGGCACCATGCGGACGAACGAGCGGCCCTCGGTGATGAGCGAGCGGACCCGCTCGGCGTACGCGGAACCGCCCGAGGCGACGGGCGAGTAGCCGACCTCCTCGGTGAACATCCGCACGCATGCGGGGAGCACGAGGCCGAGCTCGGAGGGGACCGACCGCCGCACGGTCGGCTCGGGCGTGAGCGACGGCGCCGTGTCGATGGCCATCGAGGGCTGGTCGGCGCGAACGTCGCGGGCCGGGGGCCAGTGCGGAGCCAGGCGCTCCCACAGCGCGAGCGCGGCGCCCTGCTCCCCCACGATCGACGACGACCGGCGGCCGTGCACCCGCGCGAGGTCGGCGAACGCGGCGACCGCCTGGGCACGCCGGTCGGCGTCCTCGATCGGGACGACGGGCACGAGGTTGGCCCCGGCCCAGCAGATCGCCTCGAGCGGGCCGGTGTCCGGGAAACCCCAGGCCTGGCCCGCGGCCGCGCCGAACCCAGCACGGACCGCGATCTCGAGGCGGGCGGCGGCGAGCACCGACGCGACGGGGTCGACGGCGCAGACCTGGAGGGCCTGCGCGAGGTCCGCCCGGGTCAGCGACCGGGCGACCTCACGCCGGTTCCGACGCGCCAGGATGTCCGGTTCGCCGGGCCGGTCGGGGCCGTCAGGGCGCGCCCCGGCGGGTACCGGGGTGCGCCAGCGGCCCATGGTCTGCTCCGTTCGACTCGGGTTCCCGGCGGCCGTCAGCCGACCGAGACGACCGGCGAACCGGCCTGTGCCTCATTCTCCGGCGTCGGCATCTCGCTCGCGATCCGCATCGCCTCGTCGATGAGGGTGTCGACGATCATCGCCTCCGGGACGGTCTTGATGACCTCGCCCTTGACGAAGATCTGGCCCTTGCCGTTGCCGGACGCCACGCCGAGGTCGGCCTCGCGCGCCTCGCCCGGACCGTTGACGACGCAGCCCATGACGGCGACGCGCAGCGGGACGGTCATGCCCTCCAGCCCCGCGGTGACCTTCTCGGCGAGCGTGTAGACGTCCACCTGGGCACGGCCGCACGACGGGCACGACACGATCTCGAGCTTGCGGGGGCGCAGGTTGAGCGCCTGCAGGATCTGGTTGCCGACCTTGACCTCCTCGACCGGCGGGGCCGAGAGGGAGACGCGGATGGTGTCGCCGATGCCCTTGCTGAGCAGCGCGCCGAACGCGGTGGCCGACTTGATGGTGCCCTGGAAGGCCGGACCTGCCTCGGTGACACCGAGGTGCAGCGGCCAGTCGCCGCGCTCGGCCAGCAGCTCGTACGCGCGCACCATCACGACCGGGTCGTTGTGCTTGACCGAGATCTTGAAGTCGTGGAAGTCGTGCTCCTCGAAGAGGCTCGCCTCCCAGACGGCGGACTCCACGAGCGCCTCGGGCGTCGGCTTGCCGTACTTCTCGAGCAGTCGCTTGTCGAGCGACCCGGCGTTGACGCCGATGCGGATCGAGACGCCCGCGTCCTTGGCGGCCTGGGCGATCTGCTTGACCTGGTCGTCGAACTTGCGGATGTTGCCCGGGTTCACGCGGACGGCGGCGCAGCCGGCGTCGATCGCGGCGTAGACGTACTTCGGCTGGAAGTGGATGTCCGCGATGACGGGGATCTGCGACTTCTTCGCGATGATCGGCAGCGCCTCCGCGTCGTCGGCGCTCGGGACGGCGACGCGGACGATGTCGCAGCCTGCCGTCGTGAGCTCCGCGATCTGCTGGAGCGTCGCGTTGATGTCGGTCGTGGGCGTGGTGGTCATTGACTGCACGCTGATGGGTGCGTCACCGCCCACCTCGACCTTGCCCACCTTGATCTTGCGGGTCTTGCGGCGGGGGGCGAGGACCGGCGGGGGTGCTGCTGGCATACCGAGGCTGATTGCGGTCACGAACTCAGTATCCCCTCTTCGCACGGTCGGTTGCGCACATCGTGCCCGGCGTCACGTGATCCGCACCGGATCCACCAGGTCGGCCACGATGAGCACGCCACCGACACCGAGGATGATCAGGAAGACCACGTACGCGACAGGAGTCATGCGCGCGACGTCCGCCGGACCGGGCAGGACGGCGGCCCCGCGCACCCGGGCGAGGGTGCGCTTGCCGCCCTCGTACAGGGCGTTGACGATGTGCCCGCCGTCCAGGGGCAGCAGCGGGATCATGTTGAACACGAACAGCGCGATGTTCAGGCTGGCCAGCAGGCTCAGGTAGATCATCACGCGGTCGAGGATCGCCTCGTCCAGCGCCATGATCTGGCCGCTGATCCGCGCCACACCGACCATCGACTGCACCGAGTCCTGGGCGCGCTCCTCGGAGGTGAAGGCCTGCGAGGCGGCCTCGGCCACGCGCACGGGCAGGGTGGCGACCATCGTCGCCGTCATCCACGTCTGCTCGCCGACGGCAGGCAGCACCGCCGACAGCGGCTGCTTCTCCCGCACCTGCAGCGGCGAGAACCCGACGAACCCGCCCTCGCGCACGACGGGCTCGCCCGCCGCGTCGAGCACCGGGGCCCCTGTCTCGTCCACGACCGGGCGGTCGGCCGGGGCCGGGGTCACCTCGAGCGGCACGCGCTCGCCGTCCCGCAGGACGACGACCTGCGACGGCTGCCCCGCCGCGTCGTTGATCAGGCCGACGAGCTGCTGCCAGCCGTGCACCTCGACGCCGGCGAAGGAGACGACCTCGTCACCCGGCTCGAGGCCCGCCGCAGCGGCGGGTGCGGGCGGCCGGCCCTCGCAGTCCTCGCCCGACGCGGGCGACGTGACCGACGCGGGCACGCACTCCGAGAGCTGGGCGACGGTGGTGGAGACGGCGGGCACGCCGTACCCCATGAGGATGACGCCCATGAGCACCGTCGCGATCACGAGGTTCATGAAGGGTCCGCCGAACATCACGGCGAGCTTCTTGGGCGTCGAGAGGTTGTAGAACGCGCGACGCTCCTCGCCGGGGCGCACCTCGGCGACGGACGCGTCCCGCGCGTCGGCCACCAGGTCCGCCCAGAAGCCCCTCCCGCGCCGCGCCCCCTCGGGCGCCGGCGGCATCATCCCGACGAGCCGCACGAACCCGCCGAGCGGGATCGCCTTGATGCCGTACTCCGTCTCCCCCTTCGTGCGCGACCACAGCGTGGGACCGAAGCCCACGAAGTACTGGCTCACGCGCACGCCGAACTTCTTGGCCGGAATCATGTGGCCGAGCTCGTGCAGCCCGACGGACACGAGCACGCCGAGCAGGAGGACGAGCACACCAACGATGTGCGGAACGATGCTCACGGCGCGAGACTACGTCACCCCTCTGACAGCCCGGAAGGCGACGGGCCCGACGTCCCCGCCCCGCGCACGCGACGTCCACGGACCCGCGCCGCACATGGTGATTCGTTGAAGGATTGGTTACCGATCATTAACCTGACGCCATGTCGGAATCGTCCCGCCCCGCGGCCGTCCCCGTCACGCCGGCCCCTCGGGAACCGCACGTCCACGGACCGTCGCTCCTCGCGGACACGCTCCGCCCCCTCTTCCAGACCGAGGCCTGGCAGGGTGCCGACGGCACCGCAGAGGTCGCGCAGCACCTGCGCGAGCTCGGGGTCGACGTCGCCGCGATCTGGGCCGCGTCCCGCTGGAACATGGGCGACGACGGCGAGGCACCCAACCGCAGGCACCCCGTGCCGGGCGACCCCCGCGGGCCGCGGACCGCCACCGAGCTGACCGCCGTCGCGGACCGGCCCCGCGGCGCCGCCCTGCTCGGCGTCTACCTCTGGTCGCAGGCGAGCGACGCCCTGCAGTACACCTTCCGGCACGGGCGCATCATCGTGCCGCTGCGCGCCTTCGTCGACACCTGGGCGGACGTCCGCGACCGCGCCCCCGACGACGTGTGCCGCGCCGAGGGTGACGCCGTCGCCGTGCTGCTGCGCACGCTCGTCACGCAGATGCACACCTCCGCCGCGCGCAGCGCGGGCAGCCTGCCGCGCCTGGCCGAGGCGGCGACCCGGGCGGCCGACCGGTGCGTCGAGCTGCTGGGCGCCGCCAGGGCGATCCCCGACCCTGCCTCGCCGTTCCGCCGGATCCTCGTGCCGCAGGCCGCCACCCGCATCCGCTACTTCCGGGCGCTCGCCCGGGCCGCGC
This sequence comes from Promicromonospora sp., assembly GCA_036010205.1. Taxonomy (GTDB): domain Bacteria; phylum Actinomycetota; class Actinomycetes; order Actinomycetales; family Cellulomonadaceae; genus Promicromonospora. The sequence goes on from DATGOB010000067.1 coordinate 7,246, forward strand.
GGGCCGCCGACGTCGCGATGTCGGGCGGCGCGGCCGACCACCGCGACCAGCTCGGGCGCGCCCTCGACGCCCTGCGCGCGGCCGAGACCGACCGCCACCTCAACTACATCCTGTCCAGCGAGCTGCGCTCCTACCGGATGCACCTGACCGAGCTGCACCGCAACCTCGACAGCCGGTGGCTCACGCTCGACCGGGTCAAGAACATCTACGTCTACCCGTTCGGCCTGCGGGACGTGAGCCCTGCCGCCGCCGTCGCCGCGCTGCGCGCGCTGGCGGACCGGGACGAGCGACCGCACCTGCTGGGCGTCCGGGCGCACGCGGTACGCGGCAGCCTCAAGATGGACGACGTCTGGTCGAGCGTCGACCGCGCGGCGCGCCCCTACGGCGGCGTGTCGATCTCGATGCCGAACGTCCGGCTCGAGCAGCCCGACGGCACGTTCGTCGAGGAGCTGACGTGCGACGTGCGGTTCACCGAGTTCGGCAACCACTACGTGCGCTTCCGGTACTCGGCGCGCGACCGGTCGCCGCAGGAGGTGCGCGACGCGCGCTTCCGCCTGTCGAACCTCCACGCCGACATCCGGGTGCTGTGGGTCGGCCCGGGCGGGCCGGTCGAGGTCGACCCCGGTGACGCACTGCCGCCCGAGCGCCTGTTCGACCTCGCCGACCTGCTCCAGCGCGCCACGACGGACCTGATCCGCGAGGGGACGGAGATCGCGCAGGGCCGGGCCCACGTCGTCACCAGCGTCTACGAGGCCAGCACCGGCCAGGGGCCCACCGCACCGGCCGCGGAGCGCACCCCGGTGCGGATGAGCGACGAGATGCTGGCCGCGTTCGGCTCGCAGGTGCTGCTGCAGCCGGTGCCCTACGGCACCGCGACCCCGGCGGACTGGACGTTGCGGCAGCGCAACCCCGTGCTGCTGGAGGGCGTGCGGCACCTCGGCGACCTGGTCGCCGTCGCCACCAACGCCACCACGGTCGCGCTGGTGGGCACCGCGCACTTCAAGATCTCGCAGTACGGCTCGCTCGCCGAGTTCGTGGCCAGCCTCAACGGGCTGTTCAGCGCCTGGAACGCGACGCTCGCCGACCACCTGCGCATCGTCGC
>DATGOB010000068.1:0-4020 GCA_036010205.1 Promicromonospora sp.
CGGCCGACGTGTACGTGCCGGTGGGCCCGTCCTGCGGGACCTGCGCCATCCGCACGATGACCTCGGCCCCCTCCTCGACCGTCTGGGTCCCGGTGTTGCCGTTCAGGTCCGTCTTCGTGAAGCCGGGCTCGACGGCGTTGATCCGCAGCCACGGGTGCTGCTTGGCGTACTGGATGGTGATCGCGTTGACCACCGCCTTGGACGCGGGGTAGCTGATGCCCGGGTAGAAGTGCGTGTGGCTCGCGGGGTCGGCGAGCCCGGACAGGGACGCGAGGCCGCTGCTGAGGTTGACGACGACCGGCGCGTCCGACTGCCGCAGCAGCGGCAGGAAGGCCCGCAGGACACGCAGCGTGCCGAACGCGTTGGTCTCGAAGGTCTCCTTCATGAGCTCGACGGTCTCGTCGTCGGCCGTGGGGATGGCGTTCCCGGCGAGCCGCGGCTCGACTCCGGCGTTGTTGACGAGCACGTCGAGGCCGCCGTCCGCGGCGACCGTCCGGGCCGCGGCGGCCACCGCGGCGTCGTCGGTGATGTCGATCCGGACGAAGCGGGCGCCGAGCTCCTCGGCGACAGTACGTCCGCGCTGCTCGTCCCGCGCCCCGACCCACACGGTGTGGCCCGCCTCGACGAGACGGCGGGCGGTCTCCTTGCCGAGCCCCTTGGTGGCTCCGGTGATCAGTGTCGTAGTCATGTCTTCATGATTCGTCGCGCAGTGCGCGGGTGGCAGTTCCTTGCCGCCCCTAGGACTCCGGGGGCCACCCTGTGCGCCGCGCCCGACGAGGTTGTGCGCGGGGCGATCGGGGCCTAGTGTTCCGTTGTAGACGTACTAGTCACCCTACTGGGGGTGGCCCCAGGAGAAGAGGAACCCATGCCCGCACCCGCAGCGCACCCGCTCGACCGCCTCGTGGACCGGCTGCGGAGCACCCTCCGCAGCGGCACCGTCGTCACCACCGGCGCCGAGTACGACGCGGCCACGCACCTCTGGAACGGCGCCGTCACCGCCCGCCCCGGTGCCGTCGTCCGGGGCGCCATGCCGGACGACGTCGGCCGCGCCGTCGTGGCCGCGCGCGAGGCCGGGGTCCCCGTCGCGGTGCGCGGCGGCGGCCACGACTGGGCGGGCCGCACACTGCGGCACGGCGGCCTCACCATCGACCTGTCCACCGAGCGCGCCGTCACGGTCTACCCGGCGGCCCGGGTCGCCGAGGTCCAGGCGGGCGCGACCGCCGGCGACGTCGCCGCGGCGGCCGCACGGCACGGCCTGGCTCCCGTGACCGGGACCGCGGGAACCGTCGGCCTGGCCGGCCTCACGCTGGGCGGCGGCTACGGCCCGCTCAGCGGCCGCTTCGGGCTGGCGGCGGACAACCTCTTCTCCGCCGACGTCGTGCTCGCCGACGGGTCCGTCGTCACCGCGGACGCCGAGCACGGCCCCGACCTGTTCTGGGCGCTGCGGGGCGGCGGCGGCAACTTCGGCGTGGTCACGTCGATGCGGGTCGGCCTCCGGGCGGTGCCCACCCTGCTGTCCGGCCTCGTCGTGTATCCGTGGGCCCAGGCGCGCACCGTGCTGGCAGGCCTGGCGGAGCTGCTCGCCGAGCAGCCCGACGAGCTGACCGTGCAGACCGGCGTCGTGGCGGGCCCGGACGGCGGACCCGTCGTCTTCGCCTCGCCCACCTGGAGCGGCGACGACGCCGACGCGGGCGAGCGAGCCCTGGCCCGTCTCGGCACCGTGGGCACCCCGCTCGTCTCCCAGGTGGCCCCGGCGACACTCCCCCGGATGCTCGCGGGCATCGACGCGCAGTTCCCCGCCGGGCGGCACGTCGCGATCCGCACGCGGTCGGTCCCGTCGCTCACGCCGGACGTCGCGGAGGCGCTGGTCGGCGCCGGCGACGCCCTCACCTCGCCGCTGTCGGCCGTGTCGCTGCACAGCCTGCACGGGGCGGCCACGCGCGTCCCCGTGACGGAGACGGCGTTCGGCCTGCGCGACCCGCACCTCATGGTCGAGGTCATCGCGACGTGGGAGCCCGGCGACGCCCTCGCCGCCGAGCACGGCGCCTGGGCGGACGACGTCGCCGACGCCCTCGAGCCCCACGCGCTGCCCGGCGGGTACCCGAACCTGCTCGGCCCGGACACCGTCGACCAGGTCGCCCACGCCTACGGCCCCAACGCCGCGCGGTTGCTGGCGGTCAAGGAGCGGTTCGACCCGGACTGCGTCTTCCGCGCCATCCCGCTGCCCGACGGGACGGCCGCGGAGGCGCGCGGATGAGCGCGGAGCAGTCCACAGGGCAGGCGGGCCGGCTGGCCCCGCTGATCGACCTCGTCGTCGCGCGGCTCCTCGTGACCGACGACGTGGCCGCGGCGAAGTTCGGCGCGGGCTCACCGGTCGACGACCCGGCCCGCGAACGCGAGGTGCTCGACCAGGTGCGGGCACGGGCGCGGGACGTCGGGGTGGACCCGGGGGTGGCCGTGGCGTTCTTCCGGGACCAGATCACCGCGAGCAAGGAGGTGCAGCGCGGGCTGCTCGCGCGCTGGGCCGCCCACCCCACGGAGGCGCCTGCCACCCGCCCCGACCTCGGCACGATCCGCGAGCGCCTCGACGAGCTGACCACCGGGCTGCTGCGCGAGCTCGCCGCGGCGGTCGAGCTGCGCGCCGGAGCGGGCGCGTGCCCGGGGCGGCTCGCGCCGACGGTCCGGGCCCGGGCGCGCGGGCTGGACGCGCTGCACCGGCGCGCGGTCGAGGCGGCCACGCGGTCGGTGGTGGCGTAGTTCGGCACTCTGCGGGCCGCTCCGGCGCGTGTTCGGCCCCTCGTGCCGAGATCGGTCCGTCGGACAGCCGATCTCGGCACGAGGGACCGAACACGGGGACCGGGTGCGGACATGGGACCGAAGTCGTGGCTGGTCAGCGGCGGAGGAGGGCGAACTTGGCGAGCGCCAGCGTCTCCCGCACGTAGTCGACGGGCACCTCGTACCAGGGCGTGGGGGCGTGCACGTGCGTGGCGTCCACACCGGTCACCGCCGCGATCCCCGCGGCCCGGGCCACGTGGTACTCGTTCGTGACGAACGCCGTCGTGTACCCCGGGGCGAGGCGGGCGTCGAGCAGGACCTGGGCGTGGGCGAAGTTCTCGGAGGTGCTGGTCGACGTGTCGTCCCGGAGGATCCGGTCCTCCGCGACGCCGCGCGCGACGAGGTACCGCTGCATCGCGCGCGCCTCGGTGACGTCCTGGCCGGGGGCGAGCCCGCCGGCGACCACGACGAGCGCGTCCGGGTGCGCCGTGGCGTACGCGGCCGCGACGTCGAGCCGGGCGCGCAGGGCGGGCGTCGGCTCACCGTCCTTGACCAGTGTCCCGAGCACGACGACGGCGTCCTCCTCCCCCGTGGCGGTGCCCCTGCTGCCGACGACGGCGAGCGCGGCGGAGAGGGCGACGAGCAGTGCGGTGCCCGCCGGGACGAGGATCCGCAGCCACCGGACCCGGCGTCGGGAGAGGCCGTGGGCCAGGTACAGCAGCCCGAGCACGAACGTCGCGACGATGCCGGTGTGCAGGGCGGTCACGCGGAGCATGACCAGGGCGTCGACGACCAGGACAGCGCCGAGAGCCACCCACAGGACGGACACCGTGCGCCGGGGAGGGTCGGGGCGGCTCACGCGCCGAGTCTGCCACCGAAGGTCAGGTCGATCCCAGCCGGCGGCCCGCCGACCTGCTGCAGCCGCTGCCAGTTGCCCTCCAGCCCGACGTTGCTCGGCTTTGACAGCCCTCAAAGCCGAGCAACGTCGGGTCGAAAGCTGATCGGCGGCGGCCCGGGCGTCCGCTCAGCGACCGGCGTCGACCGCCTCCAGCGCGGCCCCGTACCGCGCGAGCCCGTCCCGGTGCGCACCCGCCTCGAGCCGCGCGGCCTCGACCGCCGCCAGCAGGTCGCCGACGGTGCGGCCCCCGGCCACGGGCTGGTCCAGGTCGATCGCACCCGACGCGACGTTCAGCCACAGGGTGAGGAGCTGCCGGTCGAGCACGTCGACCGGCTCGTCGTGGTGGC
>DATGOB010000069.1:0-79377 GCA_036010205.1 Promicromonospora sp.
AACGGACCGTGCGCCGCCTCGGCCGCGGCGTACCGGTCGGCGAGGATGTCGACGAGCAGCGGGTGCGGTCCGAGCGGGTCGGCCGCGGCAGCCACCTCGCCGGCGGCGTTCGCGGCGCGTACGGCCTGCGCGATGTCGTGCCGCACGTGGTAGCCGGTCGAGAGCAGCAGCGGCACGACGACGGCCGCAGGACCCGCCGCCCGCTCGTGCCCGGCCGCGTCCCGCACGGCACCTGCGAGGACGTCGCCGACCTCGGGCTGCTGCACGTCCACGAACGCCTCGCGGACGTCGAGCCCCGGCCGGGCGGCGCGGACGCCGTCGAGCAGGGCGCGCACGACGGCCTGCCCCACGGGGTCGTCCGTCCCGTGCGACGTACCGATCAGGACTGCGCTCATGCTCTCTCCCTCTGTGTAGCCCCGCCCCGCGCGCTGTTCGGTCGCTCGTGCCGAGATCGGTCCGTCAGGGGACCGATCTCGGCACGAGCGACCGACCTCACCGCGCGGGGACCGGCTCAGCCCGTGTTCTGCAGGCCCGCCGAGACGCCGTTGACCGTCAGCAGCAGGAGGTGCTGCAGGCGGCCGGCGTAGTCGCCGTCCACCGTGGAGCCGCCGTCCTGCCCCGTGCGCAGGCCGCGCAGGGCGCGGACCTGGAGCAGCGAGAGCGCGTCGACGTACGGCGAGCGCAGCTGTACCGCACGACCGAGCACACGCTTGTTCTCCAGCGGGAACGCGTTGCCGCTGATCTTGAGCACCCACTCGCGCGTCAGGCGCAGCTCGTCGAGCACCAGGGTCGCGAGGTCGTCGCGCGAGCCCAGCGCGAGGTACTGCGCGGCGATGCGCTCGTCGGTCTTGGCGAGCGACATCTCGACGTTGTCGAGCATCGTGGCGAACAGCGGCCACTCGGCGCGCGCGGTGCGCAGCAGCTCGACGTCGCCCACCTCGGCGAGCGCCGTGCCCAGGCCGTACCAGCCCGCGAGGTTGATGCGGGCCTGCGACCACGAGAACACCCACGGGATCGCGCGCAGGTCGTCGAGCGAGTTGACCGAGAGCCCGCGCTTGGCGGGGCGCGACCCGATGGGCAGCAGGCCGACCTCCTCGAGCGGGGTGACCTGGGCGAACCACTGCGGGAACCCGTCGGCCTTGACCAGCTCGTGGAACCGGGCGCGCGACGTCGCGTCGAGCGCCTTGGCGAGCGGCGCGTACTTCGCGGCGGCGTTCTCGTTCACGGCCTCCACGGAGGGCGCCGACGCCAGCAGCGTCGCCGCGGCGACCTGTTCGATGTGCCGGGAGGCGATGACGGGGTCGCCGTACCGGGCGAGGATCACCTCGCCCTGCTCGGTCAGCTTGAACCGGCCGTCCACCGAGTGTGGCGGCTGCGCGAGCACCGCACGGTTGGCGGGGCCGCCGCCACGCCCGAGCGCGCCGCCGCGGCCGTGGAACAGCGTGAGCTTGAGGTCGTTCGTGCGCGCCCACTCGGCGATGCGCGACTGCGCCTCGTGCAGCGCGAGCGTCGCCGCGACGGGGCCCACGTCCTTGGACGAGTCGGAGTAGCCGAGCATCACCTCGACGCGGCGACCGTTCTCCGCGAGCCGCTTCTGCACCGCGGGCAGCGTGAGCATCGACTCGAGGATCGGCACGGAGTTCTGCAGGTCCGCGAAGGTCTCGAAGAGCGGGATCGCGTCGATGACCGGCAGGCTGCCGGGGTCGTGCGCGAACGCGTGCTCGGCGAGCTCGTAGACGGCGGCCAGGTGCTCGGGCGCCTGCGTGAACGAGACGATGTACCGGCGCGCGGCCCGCTCGCCGAACCGCTGCTGGATCGCGCCGAGCGCGCGGTAGGTGTCGAGCACCTCGCGCGTACGGTCGCTCAGCGGCCCGTCGACGCCGACCTCGCGGATCTCGGCGAGCGCCGCGGCGTGCACCTGCGAGTGCTGCCGCACCTCGAGCTCGGCGAGGTGGAAGCCGAAGGTCTGCACCTGCCAGACCAGGCGCTGCAGGTCCCCGTACGCGGCGCGGGACGCGCCGGTCGCCACGAGGGAGCCCTGCACCACGAGCAGGTCGGCCTCGAGCTGCTCGGCCGTCTGGTAGGCGAGGTCGGCGTCCCGCGAGCGCGTCGCGGCGATCCGCTCGGCGATCGCGAGCATGACGGCGCGGTGGGGCTCGTTGGGCGACGCCGCCTCGGCCCGGCGTGCGACGTCCTCCGAGAGCTGCCGGATGCGCCGCCACAGGGCGGTGAGCTCGGGCGACGGCGGGGTGCCGTCGGCGTCGAGCGTGAGCTTGCGGCCGGTCTCGACGGCGAGGCGCTCGAGCGCGGCGAGCGCGTGGTCGGACGCGATGGTCGCGGCCTGGCGCGTGATCTCCGCCGTGACGTTCGGGTTGCCGTCGCGGTCGCCGCCGATCCACGTGCCGAGCTTGACGAACGGCGTGGCGACGGGTGTCGCGCGGCCGGCCTCGTCGGCCAGCAGCCAGTCGTCGAGGCGCCGGTAGACGTCACCGAAGACATCGGCGAGGACGGCGTCGAACACGCCCATCACGGTCTTGACCTCGTCGAGCACGGACGGCTTGCTCATCCGCACGGGCGCGGTGCGCCACATGGTGTCGATCTCGGCGAGCAGGCGCCGCTCGTTCTCCAGGAGGCTCACGCCCCCCAGCCGCGCGCTGTCGCGCTCGGCGAGAAGGTCGGACACGCGGCGGATGGACCCGCTGATGGCCCGGCGCCGCGCCTCGGTCGGGTGCGCCGTGAGGACGGGGCGGAACTCCAGCTCGCCGAGCCTGCGCATCGCCTCGTCCCGGCCGACCTCCTCCGTGAGCCGCGCGAAGGCGGCGGGGAGGGTGTCCTCGAGGACGGCGGGGCCGGTCTGCGTCTCGGCCTCGCGGGCGCGCAGCACGCGTACCCGGTGGTACTCCTCGGCGAGGTTCGCGAGGTGGAAGTAGCAGGTGAACGCGCGGGCGACCTGCTCGGCACGCTCCACGGTGAAGGACGCCACGACGGCGGCGGCCTCGTCCAGGGCGTGCGGCGACGGGTCGCCGTAGGCGCGGATGGTCAGCTCGCGGAGTCGTTCGACGTCGTCGAGGAGGTCCTGGCCGCCGTCCTCGCGGAGGATCCGGCCGAGGATGCCGCCGAGCAGGCGCACGTCCTCGCGCAGGGGGTCGGGTACCTCGTGCCGGGCGGTGCCGCGGAGGGCTTGAGTTGATTCACTCACGAGCCGAAGCCTAGGCCGAGATTGCCAATGCCCGTTCACGCTGTCCGATTGTTGGTCTGGCCATGACCTGGCTCACTCTGGTTGGCTGTCTACCTGTGACCGGCTACGACACGGACTTCCTCGGGGTCACCGTGCCGCTGCCGGTCCCCTCGTCGGCGGCCCGTGTGCTGCACTACACGCACTTCACGGTGCTCCTCGACCCGGTCCGCCGCCTCGCGGCGGCGACGGCCTGCGCCGTCGACGGCACGACGCTGCTCGCCCTGCCGCGCAGCGGCGGCTGGCGGCTCGACGCCCGCGTGCCCGACGCCGAACAGGCCGGGGCGGACCTGTACGCGGGCAACCCGCTGGACCGCGGCCACCTCGTGCGGCGCCTCGACCCGGTGTGGGGCGACCCGGTGACGGCGGCCCGCGCGAACCGTGAGACGTTCAGCTACCCGAACGCGGCGCCGCAGGTGAACAGGTTCAACCAGTCCAAGCAGCTCTGGAACGGCCTCGAGGACCACGTGCTCGCCTACGCGGCGGCCTGGGAGCATCGCATCGTGGTGCACACGGGCCCCGTGCTCGCACCGGACGACCCGCCCTACCGCGGGGTGCGCATCCCGCGCCTGTTCTGGAAGGTCGTCGGGTGGGCCGGGCCGGGCGGCGCGCTCCAGGCCACCGCGTTCGTGCTGGACCAGACGCCCCAGCTCGACGCGGCTCGCCTGTCGGAGGTGACCGCCCAGGCCGTCGCCCGGCACGACGTCCCGCCGCTCGGCCCCTACCGGACCTACCAGGTGCCCGTGCCCGACGTCGCGGCGCTCACCGGGCTCGGCCTCGGGCCGCTGCCCGGCGCGGACGTGCTCGCCGGGACGCGGCAGCCCGCGGGCAGCCGGCCTCCGGACGTCACCATCCACCGGCTCCCGCGGGCACGGGCGTGGTCCGAGGTCCGGACGCCCGCCGACATCGCGCTGCCCTGAGCGTTCCGTCAGTCGCGGCCGTACGTCTCCAGCAGACGCAGCCAGATCTCGCTCACCGTGGGGTAGGCGGGGACGGCGTGCCAGAGGCGGTCGAGCGGCACCTCCCCCGCGACGGCGATCGTGGCAGCGTGCAGCAGCTCGGCCACGTCGGGCCCGACGGCCGTGAACCCGACGACGACCTTCCGGTCCTCGTCCACGACCATGGCCGCGCGCCCGGTGTACCCGTCGGCGTGCAGCGACGCGCCGGCGACGCTCCCCAGGTCGTACTCGACCACGCGGATGCGCAGCCCGGCGGCCTTGGCGGACGCCGCGGTGTGGCCGACGCTCGCGATCTCCGGGTCGGTGAAGATCACCTGCGGCACGGCGCGCTCGTCGGCCGTTGCCGCGTGCCTGCCCCAGGGCGCGAGGTCGACGTCCTTGCCCTGGGCGCGCGCGACGATGGTGTCACCGACGGCCCGCGCCTGGTACTTGCCCTGGTGCGTGAGCAGCGCGCGGCGGTTGACGTCGCCCGCGGCGTAGAGCCAGCCGTCGCCGACCGGCGCGCCATCGGTGCCCAGCACGCGCAGCGAGTCGTCGACGCCCAGCCAGTCGCCCGGGGTGAGGCCGACGTGGTCGAGGCCCAGCGCGGCCGTGTTGGGCGTGCGCCCGGTCGCGACGAGCACCTCGTCGGCCTCGAGCACCGCGCCGTCCGGGAGGGTGATGCGGACGGTGCCGTCGCCGTTGCGGTCGACCCGCCGCGGGCCGACGGACAGGTGCAGGGACACGCCCTGCGCCTTGAGGGACTGGGCCACGTGGTCCCGCGCGAACGGCTCGACGGCGGGCAGCAACCCGTCACGGGCGATCAGCGTCACCTGGGAGCCGAGGGCCGCGTACGCGGTCGCCATCTCGGTGCCGACCACGCCGCCGCCGATCACCGCGAGCCGCCCCGGGACGGCCTGCGCCGAGGCGGCCTCCCTGCTGGTCCACGGCGCGGCGTCGGCCAGGCCGGGGATCTCGGGCAGGCGTGCGCTGGTGCCGGTCGCGACGACGACCGCGTGCCGGGCGTGCAGCACCGTGGTGGCGCCGTCGGCGTCGGTCACCTCGACGGTGCGGGCCGCGCTGAGGCGGCCCGCACCGCGGACCAGGGTGATGCCGGCGCTGTCGAGCCAGCCGACCTGACCGTCGTCGTGCCAGTGCGCGGCGAACGCGTCGCGGCGGGCCAGCACGGCGGCGGTGTCGAGCTCGCCGGTGACGGCGGCCCGGGCGCCCGGGAGGCTGCGGGCGGCGCGCAGGGCGGCGGCGTCGCGCAGGAGGGCCTTGGTGGGCATGCAGGCCCAGTACGAGCACTCGCCACCCACGAGCTCGCGCTCCACGATCGCGACGGTGAGCCCGCCCTGGACGATGCGGTCGGCGACGTTCTCGCCGACGGGGCCCGCGCCGATGACGACGGCGTCGAAGGTCTGCTCGGTCATGTCAGCTCTCCTTCTTGGCGACGCTGTTCAGGCGGAGCGCGGAGACCAGGAAGAAGATGCCGCCGAGGGTCGCGTACCCGGCGAGCGAGGTCAGTGCCGCGTCCGGGCCACCGGCCATCGCGATGAAGCCAGAGCCCGCGAAGACCGAGATGCCGCCGCTGAGGATCATCGGCCACTGGCCGCCGAGGCGGTAGCGCATGATCGCGACGACGAGCTGGACCAGGCCAGCGGTGATCGCCCACCCGCCCCAGACCCGCAGGACGGCGGGGATGCCGGAGGTCACGGCGACGACGATACCGATCGCCGTCAGCAGGCTCAGCGCCATGTTGAAGTACAGGCCGACGGTGGGTCGAGCGCCCCGGGTGGTCCGGAAGTCGGTCACCGCAGCGGCGACGTCGAACAGCGGGTACAGCACGAGCAGCGTGATGCTCACCGGCCCGAGGGCCGATCCGGTGAGGAACAGCAGCACCGCCCACACGATCGCGAACCCGAACCGGACGAAGTAGAGGTTCCGCAGCGCGGTCGCGGTGGATGCGGGGGATTCCGCAGTGGTCGTCATGACCTTTCCCTTCTCTGGGCCGGCTCCCGCCGGACGCCTCGGTAGACTGACTAGTTACTCTACCTAGTGCCGACGGTACACACGCGGAGGCAGGGACGCAAGACCGGGAGGGGCACGTATGATCGCGACCGTGCCAGGGCCTGTCCGAGACCGACTGCTCACCGCGGCGAACGAGCTGTTCTACGCCTACGGCCTGCGCGCCGTGAGCGTCGACCGCGTCATCGAGCGCGCCGGGACCACGAAGGTGACCTTCTACCGGCACTTCCGCAGCAAGGACGAGCTGCTGGTGGCCTACCTCGAGCACCGCGCCGCGCAGGAGCGCGCGGGTGTGGACGCCGCGATCGAGCACGGCGCGGGTGATGTCGACGTGACGCTCGAGCTCATGGCGAACCACACGGGGACCATGGCGTGCGAGCCGGGGTTCCGCGGCTGCCCCTTCATCAACGCCGCCGCCGAGTACCCGGACCCGGCCAGCCCGGTCCGCGTGGTGGTCGACACGCACCGCGCCTGGTGGGCGAGCGCGTTCGAGCGCCTCGTCGCGCCGTTGCACCTCGCGGACCCGCGCGCGGTCGCGGAGGACCTCGTGCTCCTGCGGGACGGCGTCATGGTCGCCGGCTACCTCGGCGACCCCAGCCGGGTCGCCGCGTCGTTCCTGCGCAGCTGCCGCGCCGTCGTCGGTGCGGCCGAGCGCGCGGCCGCGTAGGACCGTTGCCTGACTACCTCGCCACGTGACTACCTCGGCAGGGGGGTCAGCTCAGGCGGTCGCGGAGCCAGGCGATGTCGGGGGCCATGTCGCCCTTCGTCTCGCAGATCACGGGCGCCCCCGCGGCCGCAACCACGCCGACCAGCAGGTCCTCGGGGATGAGCCCCCGGCCGAAGTTGATGTGCCGGTCGGCCCCCGAGCCCGCGGCGTCGCGCGAGTCGTTGGCGTGCACCAGGTCGATGCGGCCGGTGATCGCCCGGATCTGGTCGACCGCCGTGGCGAGGTCGATGCCGCCCGCCCAGGCGTGGCAGGTGTCGAGCGTGAAGCCCACGTCCTGCCCGCCGTCCGCCGCCGTCACGGCCGCCCAGAGCTGCTCGATCCGCTCGAGCCGGCGCGCCATCGAGTGGTCGCCGCCCGCCGTGTTCTCGATGAGCACCGGCACGTCGGTCTCGAGGGCGTCGATGGCCTTGCGCCAGTTGTCGAAGCCCTTGGCCGGGTCGTCGTTCGCGGTGACGTGGCCGCCGTGCACCACGACGCCCTTGGCACCGACGGCGGACGCGCCGTCCATGATCTGCTGCAGCAGCTTGCGGCTCGGGATGCGGATGCGGTTGTTGGTGGACGCCACGTTGATCACGTACGGGGCGTGCACGTAGACGTCGAGGCCCGCCGCCTCCACGTCGGCCCGGAACGCCGCAGCGCCGCCCTCGTAGGGCAGCTCCGGCACCTTCCACGCCTGCGGGTCGCTGAGGAACACCTGCACCGTGTCCGCGCCGAGCGCCTTCGCCGCTCCGACGGCGTCGGCCAGGTCCACGTGCGCACCGATCTTCACCATGGCCCCACCATAGGGCGGGTCACCGACAGCGCGGCGGGCGAGGGCGTCAGCCCAGCGCGCGGACGCCGTCCGGCGTCACGTCGAGCAGCCTGCCGCCCACGGCGACGAGCTGGAAGAGAGGGTCGGTCTGGTCGTCGATGTCGCTCGGCGACGGCGCGACGTCACCCTGCCAGAGCACGTCGCCCGACGCGGCGTCGTAGACCCGCAACGACGCCCCGTCGCCCGCCGGGGCGACCAGCAGGACGGCCTGCCCGTCCGTGAAGGCCCCCGTGACGTAGCCGATCCCGTTCCCCGGCTGCTGCCAGACGAGCTCGCCCGTCCCCAGGTCGAGGCCCCGCACGCTCCCGTCCAGGGCGTGCAGCACGACCGTCCCCCGCACCTGGGCGACGAACGTCTGGGCGCTCTCACCCGGCACGGTCCAGCGCGGCGTGCCGTCCGGCGCGAAGGCCGCGATCGACCCCGCCTGCGTCGAGAGCAGCGTCCTGGGCCCCGTGCCGTCCGCGGCGAGCGGCTCCGCGAGCACCGGCACGTCGACCTTGGTGACCTGGGCGCCCGCCGGGTCGTGCAGCGTCGTCGTCCCGGCGCCGTGGTGGACGACGTACCCCTCGCCGAGACGCAGCGCCTCCGCCCACCAGCGCCCTGGCGCCTCGTCCGCGCCCAGCACCAGGCCCGACGGCGTGACGCCGACCTCGACACCGCACCCGTAGAGCGAGATCAGCCGGTCGCCGATCACGGCGTCGAACGCCTCCGTCTCGACGCGGACGCTCCCGGGGACGCGCTGCTCGAGCCCCCACGGGCCGTCGAACCAGCCCGAGCACCGGTCGACCGGCGCGCGCCGGAACGGGACGTCCACGGTCCAGCGTTCCTCGCCGGTCGCGGCGTCCTCGGCACGGAGCACGACGTCGCGGCCCGCCACGACGCTGCCGGTGCACCCGTCGTCGTCGGTGCAGCGCGCCTGGCCGAGGTCCACCTCCGCGAGCGACCCGACCCGGCGGGCCCGCAGGAGCGTGCCGTCGGGACCGGGCCGGGCCGCGCCGTACCGCTCGTCGTCCGCGGGGTCGAGCGCGCGCTCCGCGGCGACGGAACCGTCCGGCTCGACCACCCGGACGGTCTGCGCACCCGGCGGTCCTGCCACGCAGACCAGGTGCCGCACCTCGACGTCGGCCTGGCCGGGCACGCCCAGCGGCCCGCACCGCGGTTCCACGCCGAGGTCGACCGACCAGACCTCCCCGCCCGAGGAGGGGTCGAGCGCCACCAGCCGGTCGTCCGAGGGGAACACGAGCCGGTCGTCCAGCACGGCCACGAGCGAGTCCTGGAACGCGAAGGACCGGGAACCGACCGGCCCCTCCCACGCCCACAGCTCCGTGAGCGGGTCCGCGAGGTCCGCGACGCCGGCCTCGAGGTTCCGTACCCGCTCGTCGCGGGCCGCCTCCCGCGCGCTCTCGACCGCGACCCCTGTGCCCAGCGCGACGGCGAGGACCGCGGCGACCGGGCCGACCACGCGCAGGGAGCGGCCGCGCAGGGACGCCTCGGGCAGCGGGTCCGCCGGACCGGCGTCGTCGTCCCCGGCCTCGGGCAGCGCACCGGACGCCGCGGACCCTGTTCCCGGGTCGTCGGCGTCGCCCTCGACCAGGTCGAACACGTAGGCGTCGCCCTGGTCCGGCTCGCGTGCCATGGCACAGAGGGTATGTCGGCGGACGCGATCTCACAGGAGACCGCGCACACCGCGCGGGGTGACCTCGAGCAGGTGCCCGTCCACGGTGACGAGCCCGCCGAAGACGTCGGGCCCGCCGCTGCCTGCGCCGCCTCGCGGCCGCGCGGCACCGCCCCGCCGGTGCCACACGACCTCGCCCGTGTCGACGTCGAGCGCCACCTGCGTGCGGGCGACACCGGTGGCACCCTCCATGACCAGCAGCACCGTCTCGCCGTCGGTGAGGGCCTGGTACACCGACGCCGCGCCGAAGTACACGCCGTCCCCGTCCGCGCCGTCGATCGAGCCGTTCCACAGCCAGCGCTCCTCGCCCGTCGCGAGGTCCAGGCCGCGCACCCTGCCCGCGCCCGTCGTGACCACGGCCGTCTCGCCGACCTGCACGAGGAACTCCTGGCCGCCCGACTGCAGCACGATGTCCCAGCGCGCCGTGCCGTCCGCGTCGTAGGCCCGCAGGCGCCGCGCCGGCTCGTCGATCGCGAGCACCGTGCCGGGCCCCACGCCGTCCGTCACGCGCGGCCCGAGCGGGTAGCCGGTGACCCGGCCGACCGGCGACCCGTCGGCCGCGTGCAGCGTGGCGCGGGGGACGCCGTCGAACCGGACGACGGCGTAGCCCGCACCGACGTGCCAGGTCCCGCCCCGCCCGGGCGCCACGTCCGTGCCGAGGACCGTCCCGTCCGGCGTGACGGCGGCCTCCACCCCGCAGCCGTACAGCTGGACGACGCCGGTCGTCACGCGGGCGCCGAACGTGTCGGGCGCGAGCTGCCCGCTGAGCACGATCCGGCTCGCCGAACCGCCCCAGGCGGCGTCGTAGGTCGCGGTGCACTGCACGGCGTCCGCCGACCGGAAGGGGACGGTCGCGGTCCAGCGCTCCGCGCCCGTGACGGCGTCCTCGGCGCGCAGCACCAGGTCGCGGCCCGTGCGGACCGTCCCTGAGCACTCCCCCGCCGACGTGCAGACGGCGTCGCCCAGGTCGACGCCCGCCGCAGGGCCGACACGCCGGGCGCGCAGCACCGTGCCGTCAGGGCCGGTGTGCGCCGCGCCGTACCGTCGGGCGTCGTCGGCATGCAGCGCCCGCGGCGGGGCGAGCGCCCCGTCGGGCCCGACGGCCACGACCTCCTGCTCGGCGCCGACGCCCTGCACGCACACGAGCGTGGGCGTCGACAGGTCAGCCACCCGCGTCGAGGCCATCGGGCCGCAGTCGGCGTCGGACCGGAGCGGCACCGTCCAGGCCACCGCGCCCGACGCCGGGTCGAGCGCGACCAGCCCGTCGTCCGACCGCACGGCCAGGACATCGCCGAGCACGGCCACGTCCGTCGGCTCGTCGCCCGGGCCGACGGCTCCCTGCCAGGACCACGCCTCCGTGAGGGGCGAGGTCAGGTCGGCGACGCCGCCCGGCACGTCCCGCATCACCTCCCTGCGCGCCTCGTCCCGGATCCCGTCGACCGCGACCCCCGTGCCGAGGACGACGGCGAGGACGCCGGCGACCGGCAGCGCGAGACGCCGCCACGGGCCCGGGTCGGACGGCGACGGCGCTCCCGGCGGGCCGTCGGCGTCGGCGGCCTCCTCCGCATACCCGGCGGTGTCCGTCGGCGCGTCGTCCTCGACCAGGTCGAAGACGTACGCGTCGCCGTCGTCGCGGTCGCGTGCCATGCGGCAGAGCGTAGTGCGGGCCGGCTCAGCCCAGCCCGTGCAGCCCGCCGTCGGAGACCTCGACGAGCCGCCCGCCGACGGCGACCACCGTGCCGTCGAGGCCCGTGCGCCACCGCTCCGTCCCGGCCCTGACGTCGAGCGCCACGAGCTCGCCGGTGCCCGGCAGCTCCTGCGGCCAGAACGCGACCGCGACGGTCTCTCCGTCCGTGACCGCCCGGAAGGGCGACCGGTGCTGCGGCTCGTCGTCCCGCCAGGTCCACAGCTCCGCGCCGGAGGCGGGGTCCAGGCCCACGATCTCCGGGCCACGCTCCACGACCACCGCGTCCCGCGTGGTGAGCAGCACGCGCGTGCCGTACCGCTCGGACCACACGACGGTGCCGTCCGCACGGACGGCGTCGAACCCGTTCCCCGCCGGGTCGTCCACGAACCACAGCACCCCGGGCGCGTCAGGGGAAGCGGGCGCCGGCTTCACGGAGCCGTCGAGCTCGGTGACCACGTCGCCCTCCTCGTCCACCACGGCACCCCGCCCGGAGGCTGACCCGACGGCGAACCGCCCGGGTCCGAGCTCCTGCACCCAGGACCACACGTCCCCGAGCGCGTCGACCTGGTCGATCCGTGCGCCCTCGAGGGCGAAGGTGGCGTACACCCCGCAGCCCTCCAGCACGACGCTCCGGGCGCTCGTGGTGACGGACACGCGATCGGCGTCGACCGTCGCCTCCGGACCGTCCCCGTGCTCCGCGCAGGCGATCGCGTCGACCGGCGTGAACGCGACGTCCGCCCGCCAGCGTTCCGTGCCCGTCGTGGCGTCCTCCAGGACGACCCGCACGTCCCGCCCGTCCGACACCTCGCGCGGCGTGCAGACGCCCGTCTCCTCGCACACGGCCTTTCGGGGAGGCGGTCCGGTGCGGCGGGCACGGACGACGCTCCCGTCCGGTCCCGGGAACACCGTCTCGTTCTCGCCCTCGTCAGCCGGCCGGGTGCGCGCCGCGCCGTCCGCACCGATCGCGACGATCTCCCGCTCACCGGCCGGGCCGTGCACGCAGGTGAGCACGTCCGTGGTCAGCGTGGCGTCGTACCCGGCCGGTGCGCAGGTCGCCTCCTCGCCCACCGGCACGCGCCACGCGATCTCGCCGGACGCGGGGTCGACGGCGACGACGCCGTCGAACCCCGGCGGTCCCTCGCCCGGCCCACCACCGTCCTGGGCCACGGCGTCGTACACCGTGGCCGGCGGCAGCACCAGCAGCCCGTCCATGACGACCACCTGCTGGTCGAGACCGGGAGCGACCGAGGCACCGCTGCGGTCGTACGGCAGGGACCAGGTCTCCTCCGGCGGGCTCGAGAGCGAGACGACGCCGACCGGCGAGCCGGCCATCAGCTCCGCGCGCCGCTGCTCACGCAGCAGGTCCACCGCCGTGAGGGTCACCGCGACGGCCAGGACGGCCGCCCCGACCCGGAGCCAGCCTCGCCGGGACAGGCGGGGCAGCCGGGGCAGGCGCAGCGCCCTCCCGGCCCCGGCCTCGTCGGCCCCTGGACCGTCCGAACCGTCGTCCTGCGCGCCGTCCGCACCGTCCTCGACCAGGTCGAAGACGACGGGTTCCTCCTGCTCCGGCCGCGGCATGGCGGGAGCCTACCCGCCACGCCCGGACGCCCCGTCAGCCCAGGCCGACGACGCCGTGCTGCGTGATCTGCGCCAGGTAGCCGTCGACGCTCTCGATCTGGGTGTACGGCGTCTCCTGGTCGATCTCCCAGCGCACCGACCCGTCGCCCAGGTCGATCGCGACGAGCCGCAGGCCGGACCCCGCGCCCTGCGGGTCGGCGGCCACGGGCAGCAGCAGCACGTCGCCGTCGGTGTACGCGCCGAAGACCGACGAGCTCACGCCGCCGAACATGCCCTGCAGACCGATCTCCTGCGGGTCGAGCGACCACCGCTCGGCCCCCGTGCCCAGGTCGACCGCACGCAGCGCACCGAGCTCGTCGACGACCACTGCGGTCCCCGACGCGGTGACCAGCAGGTCGCTCGACCGGAGCAGCCGCGCCGTCCAGAGCGCCTGCCCGGCGTCGTCCTCGTCGGTCGACAGCGCGACCGTGTTCAGGCCGGCCCGGACCAGGAGCAGGTGCGGGTCGCGGCCGTCGGTCGCCCACGGCACGAGCGCCCGGCCGCCCAACCGGACGGTCTCGCCGTGCGGAAGATGCGCGACCTCGTGCGGCAGCGCGGACTCCCAGCCGTCCTCGTCCGTCGTGTCCGGCCCGACCCAGCCGCCGTCGGGCAGGGCGGTGAACCGGCTCGAGGAACCGACGCCGACCGGGTCGTCGGCGTCGTCGCCCGGCCCGTCGACCCGCGTGCCGTCGGGCAGGAAGGCCGCGGCGACGCCGCACCCCTCGATCTCGAGCACCCCGTGCTGCAGGCTCGCGCCGAGACCGCCGGCGACGTCGAGCCGGGGCACCGGGGCCGCGTCGCCGTCCTGGTGGTAGGTGACGCAGTCGTTCGCGTCCGGCCGCCCGGCGGGCAGGGTCTCGCTCCAGCGCTCCTCGCCGGTCGCCGCGTCCTCCATCCGGACGGTCACGTCCGGGGCGGCGAAGCCCTTGGGCAGGTGGGCTGCCCCGGTCTTGTCGACGACGAGGGACCTCGGCTCGGGCACGTCGCCGACGAGGTCGAGGCGGACCAGCGTGCCGTCCGGCCCCGGCAGCACGCGGGCCGCCGGGTCGAGCTCGCGCGTCGTGACCGCGCCGTCGCGGTCCACGACGGTGGCTGTCCGTGCGTCGTCCGCCGGGTTCTCGGGGACCGTCGTGCAGACGAGCGGGTCGGACGGCGGCGTCGTCGCCGGGCCGCCGGTGCCGAGCCACGGCGTCGGACCGCAGGACGCGCCGGGCTCGACGTCGACGGACCACCGCACGTCCCCCGACGCCGGGTCGAGGCCCTGGACCTTCCCGCCCCCGACGACCGCGAGGACGCCGGGCATCTCGATCAGCGTCGAGGCGATCGGGTCCTCGACGTCGACCGACCACAGCTCTGCCGGCTTCTCCGCGAGGCTCCGCACGCCGCCCGGCGCCGTGACGAGGTCCCGGAACCGCAGCCGCGCGTCGACGAACGCACCCGCAGCGACCGCGATCACGACGACCACCGCGATCCCGCCCGCCAGGAGCGCCCGGCCCCTGCGGCTCTCCGGCACCCGGCGGCGGACCGCCGCCGTGCCGCGCCGCGCCGTCCGGACCACCGAGGCGCGCGCGGCCGCGAGCGCCTCGGCGCCACGGCCCGGCTCACGGCGGGCGGCACCGGGCGCCCCCGCCGGGGCTGTCCCGTCGGGCGCTGTGCCGTCAGGGGCTGTGCCGTCAGGCCCCGTGCCGTCCGGCCCCGTCCCGTCGGGATCGTCGGAGCGCGGGGCGGGCGCGCCGTCGGACACGCCCGGGACCTCGTCGATCAGGTCGAAGGTGTGCACCTTCTCGGGGTCGGGGCTCCCGGGCGCGTCGTCGTGCTGGGTGCGTTCGGTCACGCCCCGAGGGTAGTGCCCCGCTCCGCCGCGATGGCCGAGCGCCAGGTGACCCGTCCCCCGGTCTGCATGAGCGCCCCCCGGTAGGCCCGTTCGCCGACGAGCACGGCGCCGACCGTCGTCACCAGGAGGATCGCCAGCGAGACGAGGGGCTCCCACCAGGCGGCGTCACCGGCGAGCACGCGGACGGGCATCGACACGATGGACGCGGGCGGGACGTAGGACAGGACGCGCTCGAGCGTGCCGTCGGCCGCGAAGGTGACGATGTAGACGCCCATGAGCAGCATCATCAGCGGGCTGGTCGTGTACTGGAGGTCCTCGGTGCGCGACGCGAGCGACCCGGCGACGGCGTAGAGCGCCGCGACGGCCACGAAGCCCACGGTGAAGAACGCGACGAACCACAGCATGCTCGCCGTCATCGAAGGCAGCACGACCGACAGGTCGGTGAAGGACAGTCCGACGAGGCCGACGGCGGCGAGCAGGACGTTCTGCCCGAGGGCGATCACGGAGCTGCCGATGATCTTGCCCGCAAGGAGCTGGCGCAGCGGCACCGCGGTGGCGATGATCTCCACCAGCCGGGACTGCTTCTCCTCGATCACGCTGCCCGCGATCATCGAGCCGGAGCCGACTGCCCCCATGAAGAACAGGAACGCGAGCACGAACCCGGCGAGGAACACGACCTCCGGGTCGACAGGGTTGCCGTCGAGGCGTTCGGTGGCGACCTCGCTGCCCTCGGTGAGCGCGGACATGCTGGTCCCGGCGGCGGTCGCGCGGGAGGCGAGCACCTGGTCGCGGACGGACGTGCCCAGGAGGTTCACGAGCGTGCCGTCGGGCTCACGCCACCCGGACAGCGTCCAGCCGGGAGCCTCCGGGGTGCCGGAGCTGAGCCAGGCATCGGCGGACTCGTCGACGAGGGCAGCGCGCGCCGCCTCGGCGTCCGCGACGCGCACGACGGTCAGCTCGACCGTGTCGTCCGCCGGGACACCGCCCCGCCCGTCCGCCGCCGCCTCGAGCGCGGTCGCGGCGGACTCGTCGCCCGCGACGACGGCGACGTCGAAGGACTCGGTGCGGTTGCCCATGTACGAGGTGAAGGCCACGATGCCCGCGACGAAGACGATGGTGACGAGGAGCCCGACGAGGAAGCCCTTGTTGAGCGCGCGGACGACGATCTCGCGCGTCGCGACGAGCATCCAGGCGTTGCGGACGGCGCCGGTCTCGGGGGTGGCACTCATGCCGTCACCTCACGGTAGATCTGGGCCAGCGTGGGCCGGACGGGGGAGAACTCGTGGACGGAGCCGCGTTCCAGGGCGGCGGACAGCAGGCGGGCGGCGGCCGCGTCGTCGTCGAGCTCGAGGAGCGCTGACGGGCCGTCGACGTCGACGGCGCGCACCCCCGGGACGGCCCGGACGAACCCTGCGTCGCCCGAGAGGACGAGGCGGTGCCGCAGGGTGCCCTGGGAGCGCAGCTCGTCGGGCGTTCCCCCGGCGAGCACGGTGCCGCCGCCGAGGATGACGAGCCGCTCGCACAGCCGCTCGACGAGGTCGAGCTGGTGCGAGCTGAACAGCACGGGGACGCCCCGGCGGGTGTGCTCGCGCAGCAGGTCGCCCATGGCGTCGACGGCCGCGGGGTCGAGCCCGCTGAACGGCTCGTCGAGGACGAGCGCCTTGGGCTGCCCCATGAGGGCCGCGACGATCTGCACGCGCTGCTGGTTGCCCAGGGAGAGCTTCTCGACGTGCTCCTTGCCGCGGTCGGCGAGCCCCAGCCGGTCGAGGTGCTCGAGCACCTCGCGGCGGGCGGCGCCTGCCGCGACGCCGCGCAGCCGGGCCAGGTAGACGAGCTGGTCGAGCACCGGCTGCTTCGGGTAGAGGCCGCGCTCCTCCGGCATGTACCCGAACTGGCGGCGGTCCGCCCGGGTGACGGGGGCGCCGTCGAACAGCACCTCGCCCTCGGTGATCGCCAGGACGCCCATGATCATGCGCATGGTCGTCGTCTTGCCTGCGCCGTTGCCGCCGACGAAGCCCGTGAGCAGGCCCGACGCCGCCGTGAAGCTGATGCCGTCGACCGCTCGCCGGGACGTGCCGCCCGAGGCGAACACGCGGGTCAGGTCCCGCACCTCCAGATCGCTCATGGCGCCAACGCTAGGTCGCGCCGACGCGGCGGGGATCCGCCGCGAGGCGGACCGGGTCTCCGCCTGGCGAGGGGGACTCTCGAGAAGGCCGGAGAAATGTCGGAATGTGCACGGCGGGTGCCCTTCTTTCTGCGTCATGGCCAGGTATTACACGCCCCAGTTGCCGAAGTCGTTCTGCCACGTATTGTCCCGAGCGGAACGTCGCAGAGAACTGTGCGGCGCCGAATGCTCATCAGCTGTCCACGGAGAACCGAGCACTGCTCCGGAGGGCGCCTCGCAGTATCTGGACCCGCAGGGGGAGTCAAGCGTGCGCAACCGTCTGATCGTCACAGGAACAGCCGCGGCCATGGTGCTGACGGCCGGGATCGTGGGGGCCGTCGCCGTGCAGCCGTCCGGGCAGGCGCAGGACCGGGAGACCACCGGTTCCGCGACAGAGGCCGACGCGCTGCTCGGCATGCCGCCGACCCTGGTCAAGCGCGACCCGGGCATGAACACGGGGGAGCAGGGCACCGTCGACGTGCGCCCCGGCCCGGAGACCCGGCCGAGCCCGTTCACCTACACGCCGCCGCCGTCGAACGACTACGTGCCGCGGCACATGGCCGACCGGCCCGCGACGCCGGACAGCTCGTACACCCACACGCCGCTACCGGGCCTCGGCGGAGCACCGGCCACGAACCGGCCGACGCAGCCGCCGTCGACGAGCCCGACCCCGGTGCGGCCGACGACGCCGCCCAGCCAGTCGCCCGCGCCGAGCCCGACGCCGACGCCCTCCCCCGACGACCCGTCGCCGACCCCGACGCCGACCCCCTCGCCGGAGGATCCGACGCCGACGCCCGAGCCGACGCCGAGCGACCCGCCGGCCGAGGACCCGACGCCGACGCCCGAGCCCAGCCCCGAGCCGAGCACCCCGGACCCGAGCCCCGAGCCGACTCCTGACCCGAGCCCGGAGCCGTCCGACCCGCCGGCAGGCGACCCGACGCCGGAACCGTCGGCGAGCACCCCGGCGTAGGTCTTTCCTTTCTCCATTCTGCCGATCCTGAAAATCGGTCAGACCGGTGGAATGCGTGCATTCTTCCGGTGCATTCCTGGCTGGTCTTGCGCTGCCTTCGGTCCCTTGTTCCGCGCACAGCCGGGTATTCGGTCGGATGGCACGAGTTCGGTTCTTTGACGGACCGATCTCGCGCCATCCGACCGAACATCGCGGTTGTGCGTGCACGGAGTGCCGCACATGGGCCGCACATGGACACAGCGGGCACGGGAACAGGGGGCAGGGCGCAGCAGGCGGAGCGCAGCAGGCAGAGCGCAGCAGGCAGAGCGCAGCGCGCCTCAGACCAGGTTGGCGCGGTGGGCCAGCACGACGGCCTGGACGCGGTCGCGCAGGTGGAGCTTGCTGAGCACGTTGGACACGTGGGTCTTCACGGTCGCCTCGCCGAGGTACAGCGTCGAGGCGATCTCCGCGTTGGACAGCCCCGTGCCCACGAGCTCGAGCACCTCGCGCTCGCGCGGGGTGAGCAGACCGAGCCCCGGTGGCAGGTCGGGCGCAGCGGCAGCGCCGCCGGTGCTGCTCGAACCACCACCGGCGCCCGCACCAGCGGCCCCCGCACCACCGGCGCCCGGGCCGCCGCGGTGACCGTCGGCGCCGGGCAGCGTGCGGGGTGCCTCGCCGCCGTCGCCGCCGCGCGCGCCGTCCCGTTCCTGCCCCGCCGCCTGCTCGCCCGCCACCATCTGCTCGATCACGCGCCGGGTGATCTGCGGCGCGAGCAGGGCGTGCCCCGCCGCGACGGTGCGCACGGCCTCCACGAGGTGCTCCGGGTCGGAGTTCTTCAGCAGGAACCCGGAGGCCCCGGCCGCGAGCCCGTCGAACACGTACTCGTCGTGGTCGAACGTGGTCAGCACGAGCACCGTGGCGAGGTCCTCCGCGACGATGCGGCGCGTGGCCTCGATGCCGTCCATGACCGGCATCTGCACGTCCATGAGCACGATGTCCGGCCGCAGCTGCCGCGTCAGCTCGATGGCGGCGGCACCGTCGCCCGCCTCGCCGACCACCTCGATGTCGTCCTCCACCGAGAGGATGAGGGAGAAGCCCGAGCGCACGAGGGCCTGGTCGTCGACCAGCAGCACCCGCGTCATCACGCCACCTCTGTCGAGCTCGCCGGGACCTGTGCCGCTACGGGGGCGGCCACAGCGGCCTCCGCCGGGTCGGGCGCGGGCAGGGGCAGCCTCACCCGCACGCGGAAGCCGCCCGTGGCCCGGGGGCCGATCTCCACGACACCCTGGTGGGTCGCCGCGCGCTCCCGGATGCCGAGCAGGCCGAGGCCCGAGCCCGACGTGCCGCGGCGCGCCCGCCCGTCGTCCAGCACCTCGACCTCCGCGTACCCGTGCGCGAACCGCTCGTCCGTGGGGTCGGCGGCACGGATCACCCGCAGCGTCACCGTCGCCGACCGGGCGGTCGAGTGCTTGCGGACGTTCGCCATGGCCTCCTGAGCCGTGCGGTACAGGCTGAGCCCCATCGGTTCCGGCACCACCGCCACGACCCCCTGGGGCTCCTCGACCTGGCGGAACGTCGCGTCGAGGCCGTCGTGCTCGGCGCCGACGAGGGCGGGCAGGTCGGCGAGGCCGGGCTCGGGCGCACGGGAGGCATCCTGCGGGTGGCCGTCCGGCACCGCACGGAGCGTGCCGACGAGGTTGCGCATCTGCGTCACGCCCTCGCGCGACTCCCGCTCGATCGTGACGAGGGCCTCCTCGGCGCGCGCGGGGTCGCGGCCCAGGACGCGCCGGGCGGCCGCGGCCTGGATCCCGATCACCGACACGTGGTGCGCGACCACGTCGTGCAGCTCACGCGCGATGCGCACCCGCTCGGCGACGACGGCCTGGTCCGTGAGGGCCGCGGCCTGCTTCTCGATGGTCACGGCCTGGGCGGCGAGCTGCTCCCGCCGGCGGGCCGCGTGCCACTGCATCTGGCCCGCCACCACGGCACCGCCGAAGAATGCGACGTTCATGACGAGCTGGTAGACGGCGTTGGCGAGGTAGGGCTCGACCGAGCCGGGCCAGTCGGCCGGCGTCGGGTACGACTCGATGATCACCTCGGCGCCCTGCTGCACGGCGAACATCCAGATGAGCCACGTGAACATCGCGACGACGCACGCACCGACCACGACGAGCATCGCTCGCCGGTCACGGGCCCACGCCACGGCCGTGAACAGCGCGACGAAGTACATGATCTGCATCGGCATCAGCACCGTGACGGCCGGGACGGTGAGCCCGATACCGAGCCACAGCGCGTAGACGAGCACGAGCGACACCAGCGGGAACCGGCGACGCCAGGCCAGCGGGACCATGCTCACCACGCCGAGCAGGTAGATCAGCCAGAGCGGCTCGTCCGCTCCCGTCTCCTCGAACAGCCCCATGCTCCGGCCCAGCTCGACCGAGATCGCGGCGAAGACCATGAACGCACCACCGAGCAGGAGGTCGCGCCGGTAGGCGTCCCGTCCGGCGGGGACACGCTCCCAGTCGACGTCCACGCCGAACCATTCCCGCACGCGGCCGAGCGCGCCCCCCGTGGGGCGCGCCGCGTCGGGCTGCGGGGCATCGGTGTGCGCAGGTGCGTCGGGCATGCCCCCAGCCTAGGGACCCGCGCGCGGCGGCGCTTCCGTCTCGGGGCTGAGTCGCGAGGGCCGGAAGGAGGTGGGTGAATCGACGGACGGAGGTACGGCCCCACCCGAAAGTCGGTGGACAGCACCCGCGCCGTGCCGGAAGGTGACGGCATCGACCTCACGAAGGGATCTGTCCGATGACGTTCTGGATCTGCAGCACCTGCGGCGTGGAGCACGAGACGCGCCCGGACGTGTGCGCCATCTGCGCCGACGAGCGGCAGTGGGTGCCCGCCGACGGCCAGCGCTGGACCACGCTCGACGAGCTGGCCGCCCAGGGGCAGCGCATCGAGGTCGAGGAGCTGGAACCGGACCTCTACGGCCTGTCCACGGTGCCCGACGTCGGCATCGGGCCGCTCGCGAAGGTCGTCCGCACGTCGGAGGGCAACCTCCTGTTCGACGTGCCGGGCTTCGTCGACGACGACGCCGTCGCGGCGGTGCGCGACCTGGGCGGGCTGGCGTACATCGTGGCGAGCCACCCGCACATGTACGGCGTGCAGGTCGAGTGGAGCCGCCGGCTGGGCGGCGTCCCGATCCTCGTCGCGGAGGCCGACGCCGGCTGGCTCGCCCGCACCGACGACGCCGTCGAGACGTGGAGGGACGACCGCGAGATCCTGCCGGGCGTGACCCTCACCCAGCCCGGCGGCCACTTCCCGGGCTCCGCGGTGGCGCACTGGGCGTCCGGCGCGGAGGGCCGGGGCGTGCTGCTCTCGGGCGACACGATCTTCGCCAACCCCGACCGCACGTCCGTCTCGTTCATGCGGTCCTACCCCAACCGCATCCCGCTGTCGGGGGCCGTGGTGCGGCGCATCGCCGACCACGTCAGCCGGTTCGCGTTCGACCGGCTCTACAACAACTTCCGCGGCGTGATCCCGGTGGACGCCCGCGGCGTCGTGCAGCGGTCCGCGGAGCGGCACGCGGCCTGGACCAGCGGCGCGAACGACCACCTCACCTGACCCGTACCCGGGTCCGGCCGGAAGCAGCCGGCCGGACCCGGCGGGTCAGCAGCAGCGGGCGCCCGGATCGACGTCCAGGGCCGCGTACCGCTCGCGCCAGTACTCACCCACGGTGGGCACCGGCGCGTCCGGGTGCACACGACGCAGGTGCGCCACGTAGCGCTGGTAGTCGCTCTCACCCAGCACGCCCGTGACGTACCACGTCACGGCGCGCCAGCCGCGCCGCAGGACGCTCACGCGTGCGTGCCCGTGCTCAGCCTGTCCGGGTGCTCGTCGTGGTACGCGCTCCACTGGGCCGCCACCTCCTTCTCCGCGTCGGTGGACACGAGGCCGGACGGCGCGAACGTCGACGACGGCGCATCCGGCTCCTCCGTGGTCGGAAGGCCGCCCGCCCGGACCGCCTTGACGCAGACCCAGAGCGCCACGAGCGCCACGACGAGGACGAGCACCGCGAACACGATCGACAGGGTGCCCTGGATGAACGTGTTGCGGATGACGGCGTCCATCGCGGCGGGGTCTGCCGCCGTGCCGAACGACGTCTCGCCCGCGGCACGGGCGTCGCGGAACGCGGCGTGCTGGGCCCAGTACCCGAGGCTCGGCTCGGGCGAGAAGATCTTCTGGAACGAGGCCGTCATCGTCACGGCCAGGTCCCAGACCAGGGGCACGGCCGGGATCCAGGCCCACCGGACGTAGCCCTTCTTCACGACGACGACGGTGACCACCGCGAGCGCCATCGCCGCCAGCAGCTGGTTGGCGATGCCGAAGAGCGGGAACAGCGTGTTGATGCCGCCGAGCGGGTCGGTGACGCCCATGAGCAGGATCGCGCCCCACAGCCCGCAGACCACGATCGAGCAGATCCAGGCGCCCACGCGCCAGGACGGGTCGCGGAACTTCTTCAGCGGACCGCCGAGGTTGCCCAGAGTGTCGGACAGCATGAAACGGGCCACGCGCGTCCCGGCGTCGACCGTGGTGAGGATGAACAGCGCCTCGAACATGATCGCGAAGTGGTACCAGAACGCCTGGAGGCTCGCGCCGCCCAGGAACGAGCCGAGGATCTGGGACATGCCGAACGCGAGCGTCGGCGCACCACCGGTGCGGGAGATGATCGACTCCTCGCCCACGCTGTCAGCGGCGGCCTGGATCTCCTCGCCGGTGACCGGCGGCCCCGCCAGGCCGAGGCCGTTGACGTAGTCGGCCGCGGAGCCGGGCTCCCCGCCGGTCAGGGTGCCGGGGGCGTTCATCGTGAAGTACAGGTGCTGGTCGATGGAGATGGCGGTGACCAGCGCCATGATCGCGACGAACGACTCGGTGAGCATGCCGCCGTAGCCGATGAGCCGCAGCTGGCTCTCCTTCTGGACGAGCTTGGGGCTCGTACCGCTCGAGATGAGGGCATGGAACCCGGAGAGCGCGCCGCACGCGATGGTGATGAACAGGAACGGGAAGAGGGATCCCGCGAAGGCGGGGCCGTTGCCCTCGATCGCGAAGCTCGACACAGCCGGGGCCTGCACGGCCGGCTGCGCGATGATCACGCCGACGGCGAGCAGGACGATGGTGCCGACCTTCATGAAGGTGGACAGGTAGTCGCGTGGGGCGAGCAGCAGCCAGACGGGCAGCACGGACGCGAGGAACCCGTAGCCCACGATCAGCCAGGCGACGGTCACGGGCTCGAGGGTGAACGTCTCGGCGCCCCACGGGGTGTCGGCGACCCAGCCGCCCGCCACGATGGCGAGGACCAGCAGCACGACGCCGATGACCGACACCTCGGACACCCGGCCGGGCCGGAGGTACCGGAGGTAGACGCCCATGAAGAGTGCGATCGGGATCGTCATGCCCACGGAGAAGACGCCCCACGGCGACTCGGCCAGGGCGTTGACCACCACGAGCGCGAGGACGGCCAGGATGATGATCATGATGACGAAGACGCCGACGAGTCCGGCGGCACCGCCGATCGTCCCCATCTCGTCTCGGATCATCTGCCCGAGCGAGCGACCGCGGCGCCGGGTGGACAGCCACAGGACCAGGTAGTCCTGCACGCAGCCCGCGAGCACGGCGCCGATGATGATCCACAGCGTGCCGGGCAGGTAGCCCATCTGCGCCGCGAGGACGGGGCCGACGAGCGGGCCTGCGCCGGCGATGGCGGCGAAGTGGTGGCCGAACAGCACGCGCCGGTCGGTGGGCGCGAAGTCGCGGCCGTTCTCGTACTGCTCGCCGGGTGTGGCACGGTCGTCCCGCGGTCGCACCACCTTGTACTCGATGAGCCGGGCGTAGAAGCGGTACGCGATGACGTACGTGCCGACGGCGGCGACGACGAAGTACGCGCCGTTGACCGACTCGCCGCGGACGAAGGCGACGAGCGCCCACGCGATCGCGGCGAGGAGCCCGATCGCGGCGAAGACCAGCTTCTTGCCCGTGGTCATGGGGCGGCGGTCGATGACGGCGACCGGGGGGAGGTCCGGGTCTGTCCGGACCAGCTCGACGTGCTCGGGTGAGCGCACAGCGGCCTCCTTGCCGTGAGAGGGCCGGCCCCGTGGGGGGGTCGGGGTCCTGGGGGTTAATTCGTTACCGTGAACTGACCCTAGACGGACAGGAACACCACAGACCAGCCCCTGGCGGGCACCGGGTGTGGGAGCCTCTCCCCGTGACCCTCACCCTGCCCGCCCCGCTCACCGGCCCGGCGCGGCTCACGGCCGCCGTCCTCGTCTCGGCGTCGGCGATCCTGCTGTTCGCCGTCCACATCCGGCCGCTGGCCTACGTGCCGCTCGTGCTCGGCATCGCGCTGGGCCTGTGGGCCGACCGCGCGCTCGGGCGCGACCTCGCGCTGATCGGCGTGGGCATGGGGATCATCTCGCTGATCTCGCTCGAGGCCGACCTCTCCGACGCGGGCATGCTCCGGTTCACGCTCGCGCTCGGCGGGGCGGTGCTCGTGCCGTGGGCGCTGTCCCGCTTCGTGCTCCGGCAGGACACGATCCGGTTTCCCGTGGCCACGGGCCGCCGCTGGGGGCGCGGGCAGTGGACCTACCTGGTCGTCGTGGTCGCCGTCGGCTACCTCGTGCTGCCGTTCTACTTCCTGGGCTCCGGCGCGTACCTCAACTGGCCCGACCTCGACGGGCCCCAGGACGTCTGGCGCCTCTTCGTGGGCGTGAACGCCGTGGGCATCTGGGACGAGCTGTTCTTCATCTGCGTCGTGTTCGCGCTGTACTGCAGGCACTTCCCGGTGTGGCAGGCCAACGTGCTGCAGTCGATGATCTTCGTGTCGTTCCTCTGGGAGCTGGGCTACCGCGAGTGGGGCCCGCTGCTCACCATCCCGTTCGCGCTGGTCCAGGGCTGGATCTTCGCGCGCTTCAAGTCCCTCACCTACGTCGTGACGGTGCACCTGCTGTTCGACGCCGTCGTGTTCGGCGTGCTGGTGCACGGCCACCACCCGGAGCTCTTCGACGTCTTCGTCACGGCCCCGTAGCGCGGGTCAGCGCGTCTCGTCGTTCGTCGACCCCGGCCCGCCGACCGAGGCCAGCAGGTCGCGCACGTCCTCCACCTCGACCCGGATCGCGTCGGCCTCGGCCTGCGCCAGCGCCACGGCCTCGGGGTCGGTGCCTCCCTCGATCTCCTCGTCCGCCGGCTGCAGCCCGCCGTAGTGGTGCTCGACGAGCGCCGCGAGCAGCGCGATGTCGAAGTCGGTGGACTTCAGCGAGGCGATCCCGTTGATCTGCTCGGCGGTGAGCATCCCGTGGTTGCCGCCCTCGTGCGAGTGGGCCGTCGACCCGGCCCGCGGACCGCTGCCGTCGTCGGGCAGCTCGGTGGTGAGCCCGGCGTCGGCCAGCGCGAGCGCCTCCTTGCCTGCGGCGGGCACGGGGATGTCGCGCGCGTCGAGCCAGTCCGCGAGCTCGCGGACCCGCGCGGCGGACGACTCGCCGACCTCGACGGCGAGCTCGAGCACCTCGTCGTCGTCGGACCGGCCGGGCGCGAGCGCGGCGAGCTGGACGGCCTGCGCGTTGTGCTCGACCGACAGCGTGGCGTAGGAGGAGTCGGCGTCCGAGTAGCCCGCGGCCTCCTGCTTGGCCGGGACGAGCACCCCGAGCCACAGCAGCAGCGCCAGCACGACGGCGAGCCCGCCGGCGAGCACGGCACCCATGACCCGCAGCCGCCGCCCGAGGTTGTAGGCCGAGGCGGGCCGGCCGTCACCGGGCGCCCGGTCCGACGGCGGTGCTGTCTCCTCGGCGGTCGACTCCTGGGGCGTCATGTCCGGGAGGTTCCCACACAACCGGCAGCGGACGCCATCACGGAAACCCCTGACGCCCGACGACGGCGGAGGCCCGCCGGCGCGCTGTGCGCACCGGCGGGCCCCGTGACCCAGGTCAGACCTCGGTCAGAACTTCTCCTGCATCTGCGGGTTGAGCGACTTCAGCTTGACCTTCTCGGCCTTGCCGTCGATCGAGTCGTCGATGTCGAACGTGTCGAAACCGATGCCGAGGTCGTTCGAGTAGGCGTAGCCGTTGTAGTAGTACGTCGACCACGTGCCGCCGCTGCTCACGCCCTCACCGCGGTCGAACCAGGCGAGCTCGCGCGGCCGCTTCGAGTCGGTGAAGTCGAACACCGAGACGCCGCCCTGGTACCAGGACTGCACCATGATGTCCTTGCCCTTGACCGGGATCAGCGAGCCGTTGTGGGCCACGCAGTTCTCGTTCTCCGTGTTGATGCGCGGGATCTTGTAGTACGACTGGAACTTCAGCTCCGTCTTCCCGTGCTTGCCCTTGCCCTTCTTGATGTCGTAGATGCCGTTGGCACCGAGCTCCGGCGCGAACTCACCGGTGCAGGTCGCGAGGCCACCGCCGCCGAGCTCGTCCGTGAAGACGACCTTGGTCGCGTCGTTGTTGAACGTGGCCGAGTGCCAGAACGCGAAGTTCTCGGTGTCCCGCACCTGCGCGATGACCTTCGGACGCTCCCGGTCCTTGATGTCCATGAGGATGCCGTCACCCATGCACGCACCCGCCGCCAGGTCGTACTTGGCGTAGGTGGTGATGTCGTGGCAGCCGCTCGTGGTCGAGGCGCTGCGGTCGGGGTCGCCCTCGTAGCCGCCGTCCGGGAACAGGACGGGCGTGGCGACGAGCTGTGCCTTCGTCGGCTGCTTCACCGGGATCTTCACGATCGAGATGAAGTCGTGCGGCGGCTGGCAGTCGGGGAACGTCGCGTTCGGCGAGTACGACGAGACGTACGCGTACAGGTCCTTGCCGTTCTTCGACGGCGCCAGCGAGTGGGTGTGCGAGCCGCACGCGGTCTCGATCGACTTCACGTAGCGCGGCGAGAGCGGGTCGGAGATGTCCCAGATCTTGATGCCCTCCCACGCGTCCTTCTCCGTGGCGGGCATCGAGGTCGAGCTGCACGAGTCGTCGCTGCGGGACGAGTCCGTCGACAGCACGAGGATGTTCTTGTAGACCGAGACGTCGTTCTGCGAGCCCGGGCAGTAGACCTGGACGACCTGCTCCGGGTCGGTCGGGTCGGAGAGGTCGTAGACGGTGAAGCCGTCGTAGTTGCCCGCGTAGGCGTACTTGCCCTGGAACGCGATGTCGGACCCGGTGCCCTGCAGCGCGCCGTTCTTCGGCTGGTTGCTGAGGTGGGTCATCTTGTACGACGCGGTCTCGCCCGGCGGGACGTCCGGATCCGCGACGGACGCCGACGCCGCCGGGCCTGCGAGGCCCACCGCCGCGGCGGCCAGGAGCGCCGTCAGGGCGACACCGGCGGCGCCCCGAACACGTGATCGGGTAAGGGTTGGACGACGCACAGGCGTCACACCTCCTAGATCGGTTGAGGGCAGTGTTGCTCACAGGGACCTCTCAGGACCAGGACTTTCGCGATCTTTAACATGGTGGTGACAAACCACCACCTAGTTCCCGGAACCGGCGGCGACCCGGTCGCAGCACTTGGTAGATTCCGGCGATGACGTCGTGCAACGGTCACCGGAACCCCATCGGACGACCAGCCGACGACACGACCGTGAGCCCGGACGAGAGGACCGCCGTGGGAATGCTGACAGGGGCCGGACGCCGATCACGTACCCAGATCGCCGCACTCGGCCTGGCCGTGCTCACGCCCGCGCTGCTGCTCACCGCCTGCACGGCCGACGAGGAACCCGAGTCCCCTCCGACGCCGAGCTCCGTGGTGGTGCAGCCGGGCGGACCGGGTGAGCCGAACACGACCATCGCACCGGAGGACTACGAGGGCGCACCGGACGGCGCCCCGTTCACCACCGCGGACGCCGCGTTCCTCACCGACATGGTGTGGCACCACGACCAGGCGATCCAGATGTCCGTGCTCGCCCCGGAGCGTGCGGACTCGGAGCAGCTCAAGACGTTCGCGAAGCGCATCGACGTGGTGCAGGGCAGCGAGATCGACCTCATGACGAGCTGGCTCGAGGAGAACGACCGCCCCGTGCCGCTGACCGCCAAGGGCGGCGACGGCTCCGGGCCGCGCGCCCCGGAGCACGGGCACGACGGCACGATGCCCGGCATGCTGACCGACGCCGAGATGGCCGCTCTCGAGGACGCGTCCGGCGCCGAGTTCGACCGGCTGTACATCGAGGGCATGATCAAGCACCACGAGGGCGCTCTCACGATGTGCAAGGAGGTCGCGGCGGAGGGCAGCCAGGAGCGCGTGCTCGAGCTGGCGAACAACATCGCCGCCGACCAGACCGCCGAGATCGCCCGCCTGCGCCAGATGCTCGACGCGCTGTAGCCGGGAACGACGGCGGCCGCCGGGTCGGAGCGTGCGCTCCGGCCCGGCGGCCGCCGGTCGGTGACGCCGGGGTCAGCTCGCGCGTCGCCGCAGCAGGATCAGGCCCGCGACGGCGAGCAGGAGCCCGAGCGCCGCCACGAGGATGACGACGATGCCGAGCGGTCCGACGACCGCGTCCTCGACCTCGCCGGAGAGCCGGCCGGTCCCCGCCGAGAGCCGCTCCGACCCGGACGCCAGGTCGGTGGTCCCCGAGGCGAGCTCTGCGGACCCGTCCGCGAGCCGCTGCGTGCCGTCCGCGAGAGACACCGCACCGGCGGCCAGCTTCTGCGTCCCGGCGTCGAGCGTGCCGGTCCCGTCCGCGAGGGTGCGCGAGCCCTTGCGGGCGTCGCCCAGGCCGTCCATGAGCGTCACCGAGCCGTCGGCCAGCCGCTGCGACTTCTCGACCTTCGGGACGACACGGTCGCGCACCTCGACGATGCCGGCGCGGAGCGTGCCGGAGCCGTCGTGGAGGCGGGCCGACCCGTCGACGATCGCGCCCGACCCGGTGTACAGCCGCTGGACTCCGGAGACCAGCGCAGGCGTCTGACCGGCGAGCTCGGCGTTGCCGCCGGCCACCTCGGCCGAGCCCGCCAGCAGGGCGGGCAGGCCGCCCTTGAGCTGCCCGGTGCCCGCGGCCAGGTCCGCGCTGCCGTCGGCGACCCGCGCGGCCCCCGCGAGCAGCTGCGGCATGCCCGCGCGCAGCGTGCCCGTACCCGCCGCGAGCTCGGTGCTGCCACCGGCGAGCTCTGCGGCACCCGAGGCCAGGCCTGGCGTGCTCGCCGCGAGCTGGGCGTTGCCCCCCGCGACCTGCTGGACACCTGCCACCAGGGCGTTGCTGCCCTCGTACGCGCTGCCGACGCCGGTGACGTACTGCTGGATCCCCGGCGCGAGCCGGACGATGCCTGCCTGCAGCGTGGCCGAGCCCGTCTTGAGCTGCTCGGCGCCCGCAGCGAGATCCTGGGCCCCGGCTTCGAGGGGAGCGACCCCGTCCGCGACCTGAGCGACCCCTGAGGACACCTCTGCGGCGCCACCGGCGACCTGCTGGGCTCCCGCCGACACGGCCTTCGCGCCCGTCTCGAGGTCGCCGAGTCTGTTCGCCAGGCCGGACGCCCCCTCCTGCGCCTGCGACGCGCCCGCGGCCACCTGGCCCGCGCCCGCCGCGAGGTCCCCCGAGGCGGCGGCCAGGCCCTGGAGCTGCGCCGTGAGCGCCGGGTCGTCGACGGATCCCGCCAGAGCGCTCAGCTGCTGCTGGAGGCCCTGGTTGCCGTTCTTCACCTGGCCGGCGCCGTCGACCAGGCCACCGATGCTCGAGGCGAGCTGCCCGGCACCCTGCCGGGCCTGGGCCGCACCGGCTGCCACCGGCGCCGCACCGTCGGCGACCTGCTTCGCGCCCGACGCAGCGACGGCGGCGCCGTCCCTCAGCGCGGGCATCCGCGATCGCAGCTGCGCCAGGCCTCCGGCGATCTGGTCGGCCCCGGCGTCGAGCGTCGCGGCACCGGAGGCGACGTCGCCCGCCCCGGCGCGGACCGCGTCGGTCCCGTCCAGGATCGTGGCGTTGTTCGCGACGAGCTGCGAGAGTCCACCGTTGAGGTTCTGGCTCCCCGCCAGCGCCTGGCTCGACCCGGCGGCCAGCTGCTCGGCCGCGGAGTGCACCTGCCCTGCGCCTGCCGCCAGGTCCTGCGAACCGGCCGCCAGCCGCTGCGCGCCCTCGTCGAGCGGAGTCACGCCCTGGCCCACCCGGACGACGCCGGCCCGGAGATCGCCCGACCCCGCGGCCAGCTTCCGCGCCCCGGCGTCGAGCGGGGTCACGCCGTTGCTGACCTTCACGACGCCGGCGGCGACCAGCGCCGAGCCGTCGGCGAGCCGCGCCGTCCCGTCGGCGAGCGCGGGTGCCTTGGCGTTCACGGTCGCGAGGCCCGCGCTGAGCTCCTCGGAGCCGGCGTTCAACGTGCCCAGACCGTCGTGGATCTGCGTCGACCCGGCCGTCAGCCGCACCGAGGCGTCCGCGAGGTCGGCGACGTCGGTCGCTGTCTCTGCGGTGCCGTCGGCGATCTTCTTCGAGCCGTCGTGCAGCTTGACCATGCCCTCGCTCAGCTCGGAGGCGCCGGCGTCGAGCTGTCCCGTCCCCTCGGCGAGCTGCTCGACGCCGGGCACCACGTCGTCCTGCACGCCCGCGTTGAGCTGTTCGGCGCCGGACCCGAGCTCGCCGACACCGGAGACCAACCGGTTCTGCACGCCGTCGTTGAGCTCGCCCGCGCCGTCCGCCAGCTGGAGCGCACCGCCGGCGACCTGGCCCTGGAACATGAGCAACATGGCGGTGGAGACGATCGCGCCGATGAAGAGCGTCGTGACGCCCACCGCCGTCAAGATCGTGGGTCCTGGTCCTGGTCGTGGTGCTCGGGATGCATGATGCTGGGTCATCGTCCACCTCTCGTGCCGCGCGCGTCGTCGTGCGCGGACGTCGTCCGACCGGCGTCCCCCCGGCCGCCGGGCCCGCCGCCTTCGGCGGGCAAAGCCCGACATGGCGGGCATCTCGGCCGAAGGTACCCGGCAAAGGCGCCGGACGGGACCCGTTACTGATGACAAGTCAGTAAAACCACCCAAAGATCACCCGCTCCGGCGGCGGCCGCGCCGAGCAGGCACGACGCCGCGCCGAGATCTGGTGCCCGCGCCGAAATCTGGTCGTGCGCCACCAGATCTCGACTCGAACACCAGATCTCACCGCGCCGGCAACGGACGGAGACCGAGACGCAGCGAGGCCCCGACCCCCCTCAGGGGGCCGGGGCCTCGGTGATCAGCTCACGCAGTCAGGGACTGCGCTCAGCCGGCGACGACCTTCACGTCGATCTTGGCCGACACCTCGGGGTGCAGGCGGATCGCCACGGTGTAGTCACCGGTCGCCTTGATGGACTGACCGATCTCGATCTTGCGCTTGTCGACCGACGGGCCACCGGCAGCGGCAACCGCACCGGCGATGTCCGCCGTCGTCACCGCGCCGAACAGGCGGCCACCGGGGCCGGCGTTCGCCGTCACGGTCACCGGCTTCGCGGACAGCGAGTCGGCCAGAGCCTTCGCCTCGTCCAGCGACGCGATCTCGCGGCTCTTGCGAGCCTTGCGGATCGCGTTGATGTCAGCCTCGGCGCCCTTGGTCCACGGGGTCGCCAGCGAACGCGGGATGAGGAAGTTACGGGCGTACCCGTCCTTCACCTCGACCACGTCGCCGGGCTCGCCCAGGCCGGTCACCTCGTGGGTCAGGATCAGCTTTGCCATGGTTTCCGATCCCTTCCTCAGCGAGCCGTCGACGTGTACGGCAGCAGGGCCATCTCGCGGGCGTTCTTCACGGCCTTCGCGATCTGACGCTGCTCCTGCACGGAGACGCCGGTGACGCGGCGAGCGCGGATCTTCCCCCGGTCGGAGATGAACTTCCGCAGCAGCGCCGTGTCCTTGTAGTCGATGTTGGCGATCTTCGCGGACTTCAGCGGGTTGATCTTCTTCTTGGGCTTGCGCACCACAGGCTTCGCCATGGTGTTGCTCCTTCGTCAGGTGCTGCCCGTCGGCCTGGCAGGGCCGGACGAGCGAAAAAGGTGAACGGGGTGGTGCCGATCAGAACGGCGGGTCGTCCGAGAACGCACCGCCGGACGACGCCGGGCCTGCCGTGGCCCACGGGTCGTCGTTGCTCTGACCGCCACCGGACGAGCTGAATCCTCCGGCGTTGCCCTGGCCGCCGCCGTTGAAGCCGCCGCCACCGCCACCGAAGCCGCCGCCACCCGAGCGCTGGGCGCGGGTGACCTTGGCCGTGGCGTAGCGCAGGGACGGACCGATCTCGTCCACCTGCAGCTCGACGACGGTGCGCTTCTCGCCCTCACGGGTCTCGTAGGAGCGCTGGACCAGACGGCCCTGCACGATGACGCGCGTGCCCTTGGTCAGCGACTCCGCGACGTTCTCCGCGGCCTCACGCCAGATCGAGCAGCGCATGAACAGGGTCTCCCCGTCCTTCCACTCGTTGCTCTGGCGGTCGAAGGTCCGCGGGGTCGACGCCACCGTGAAGTTGGCGACCGCCGCACCAGAAGGGGTGAAGCGCAGCTCGGGATCCCCCGTGAGGTTCCCGATCACTGTGATGACAGTTTCACCAGCCATGCCAATTCCTCGATTCAGTCGACGTTCCGTACGCGGTATCCGGGTTCGCGGTGAATGCAACCACGAGACACCGACACACGCGCGGGCGCGCAGGGTCCGGAGGGTTCAGTTCAGTGCGGACGACTCACTTGTCGCCGGTGCGCAGGATCTTCGTCCGGAGCACGACCTCGTTGAGGCCGAGCTGGCGGTCCAGCTCCTTGGCGGTCGCGGACGACGCGGTGAAGTCGACGACGGCGTAGATGCCCTCGGACTTCTTCGCGATGTCGTAGGCGAGACGGCGGCGCCCCCAGATGTCCACCTTGTCGACGGAGCCACCCTCGGTCGTGATGACCGACAGGTACTTGTCGAGCGACGGGGCGACGGTGCGCTCCTCGACCTCCGGGTCCAGGATCACCATCAGCTCGTACTGACGCATGTGTCTACCCACCTCCTCTGGTCTCAGCGGTCACGGTCGTTCCGTGACAGGAGGGTTCACAGCAAGGGCCAAGCCTACCGGTCCCGCGCACGAGGAGCAGAATCGGCCGGGGGAGAGACCCCTCACAACGTCCGGGCACGGCCGAGGGGCCGTCTCCCGGCAGGAGACGACCCCTCGGTCACGCGGCCTAGTTGCCCCCGCCGGGGCCGCCGCCACCACCACTGCCACCGCCACCGGGGCCGCCACCACCGCCGGGGCCGCTGGGCTCACCGGTCGGGATGCCGATGCCGGGGCCCGACGAGACGACGAGGCGCACCCGGCTGCCCTCCGGCACCTCGGCCCCCTCGTTCGGCTCGGTGCGGATGACGGTGCCCTGCCCGACGTCCTCCGACGCCTCGTACACGACGTCCGGCTGCAGCCCCGCGTTCTGGACCCGCGCCCGCGCGCTGCCCTCGTTGCTGCCCACGAGACCGCCCGGAACCTGCGTCGTCCGCTCGCGTGGTCCCGTGGAGACCTCGATGCGGATCTCCGTGCCGGGAGGCACCTGCCTGCCCGCCTGCTGCACGGAGAGCACCGTGCCGCGCGACGCGTCGTTCTCGACGTCCACGATGACCGGCTGCAGGCCGAGACCGGAGAGCCGCGCCATGGCCGCGGCCACCTGCTGGCCCACCAGGTCGCCCGGCACGGTCACGAGCGCCTCGGGCGTGTTCGACGGCGAGGTCGACGGCGAGGACGACGGCTCGGGGGCCGGCGGCTCGTACTCGGGGAACTCCTCGACCTCCATGCCCTCGGTGACCTGCTCCATGTAATGGGCCCACGCGGTGACCGGCCACGTTCCACCGGTCACGTTCTGGTACTCGCCGAACGGGCTGATGGTCTCCTCGCCGCCGCCCTCGGACTGCTGGTAGAGGCCCACCACGGTCGTGAGCTGCGGGATGAAGCCCGCGAACCACGCGGCCTTGTTGTCGTTCGTGGACCCCGTCTTGCCCGCGACGGGGCGCGGGGTGCCGTCGGGGCCGACCAGCTCGGAGGCGGGCTTGCCGGACCCCTCGGTCACCACGTGCTGCAGCGCGTAGGTCGCCTTGGCCATCACCTCGGGCTGGATGGCACCGGCCGTCGCCGGGGCCGAGAACTCGTGGACCAGCTTCTCGCCGTCCTTCACCTCGGTCACGATGTGCGGCGTCGTGCGGGTGCCCTGCGCCGCGAACGTCGAGTAGGCCCGTGCGATGTCGACGGCATGCACCGGCTCGGTGCCGAGCACGTTCGACAGGTAGGCGTTCGTCGACTCCTTGGGGATGCCCGCGCGGATGGCGACGTCCTGTGACTTCTCGGGGCCGATCTCCACGTTGAGCTGTGCGTACACGGTGTTCACCGAGTCGGCGGTCGCCTTGACCAGGTCGATCTCCCCGAACGACTCGCCGCCCGTGCCGGGGGCGCCGAAGTTGGTGAGCTCCTTGTCCGGCTCCCCCGGCCCGTCGTTCCAGCCCGGGATCTTCATGGGGCTGTTGCCCACGTAGCGCTCGTTGAGCTCGTGGCCCTCCTCGAGCGCGCCGATCAGGGTGAACGGCTTGAACGTCGAGCCGGCCTGAGCCTTGCCGTCGGTCGCGGAGTTGAACTGGTTCTCCGCGTAGTCCCGTCCGCCGTACAGCGCCCGGATCGCGCCGTCCTTCGGGTCGATCGACACGATGGAGACCGCCAGACGCTTCGACGCCGCGTTCTCGCCCTTGCGCGGGATCGTGTTCGCCGTCTCGACGGCGGCCTTCTGCCAGGCCGGGTTGATCGTCGTGCGGATCTCGTAGCCGTTCTTGAGGAGGTCGTCCTCGCTGATCCCCTCCTTCGCGAGCTCCTTGCGGACCTCCTCGAGCAGGTAGCCGACCTGACCCGCGCGCGTCGGCGGCTTGTACTCGATCGGCTCGGGGAACGTCGCCTCGGCGCGCTCCTGCTCGGTGATCACGCCCTGCGCCGCCATGTTGCGCAGCACGCGCTCCCACTTGACCTCGGCGATCGCCCGGGACTCCTCGCCGAACCGGGGGTCCCAGTAGGACGGCGAGGGGATGATGCCCACGAGCATCGCCGTCTCCGAGACGGTCAGCTTCGCCGCCGGCTTGTTGAAGTACGCCTTCGCCGCCGCCTCGAACCCGTAGGCGCCACGACCCAGGTAGATGCTGTTGACGTAGCCCTCGAGGATCTCGTCCTTGGTCTTCGCCCTGTCCACCTTGAGCGCGAGGATCGCCTCACGGAACTTGTCGGCGTACGACGTCTGGCCGGGCTCGAAGTAGGTGTTCTCGACGTACTGCTGCGTCAGCGTGGACGCGCCCTGGCGCTGACCGCCGGTCACGTTGCTCACGAACGCGCGCACGATGCCCAGCGGGTCGACGCCGATGTGGTTCCGGAAGTTCTGGTCCTCGGAGGCGAGCACGGCCTCGGGGATGTAGTCGGGCAGCTCGTCCAGCGGCCGGATCGTCCGGTCGATCGCCGCGAACTTGCCCATGACCTTGCCGTTCGCGTAGTAGACCGTCGTGGTCTCCGAACCGATCTCCGGGCGCTCCGGCGGCACGGACCAGCCGATCCAGGCCGCCGTGAACACGCCGATGGCGAGCGACAGCCCCGTCAGCAGGGTGCCGACGACCACCCGCCAGGACGGGACCCAGGCCCGCAGCCCCGTGTGGTTCGGCCGGGGATAGTTCCAGACGGCCCGACGGCGCCGGGGAGCGTGCGGCCAGATCGGAGATTCACTCCTGTTCGCCACGTCTTCCTCGTTCCTCGAATCCGTTCAGTGAGCGCACTGAACCGTCGAAACGATAGAGGATCGATGTTCGCGGCAAGTAGCACAAACGCGGTTTCTCTGTGTACGCCCCGTGTTCGGTCGACGAAGCCCCAGGCGTTCTACCAGCAGATATGGTGATATTCACCCGCTGGTCGGACGCCCGGGGCCCCGTCAGCCGAAGATGCCGCCCCCGCCGCCGTCGTCGTCGCCGGGGTCGTCCGGGTCGGGGCCGGTCGAGACGACGAGCGTCACCTCTGTGCCCACCGGCACCTCCGTCCCCTCGCCCGGGTCGACGGAGACCACCCGGCCCTCGCGCACGCTGTCCGACGGCGCCTCCGTGACCACCGGCACCAGACCGGCCGCCTCGAGCTGCGCGGCGGCGTCGTCCTGGTTCCGGTTGGTCAGGCCCCACGGGACCGTCGTCGTCTCCTCCTCCTCGACGAGGGCGCCGTTGGAGACCTCGACGCGGACGGACGAGCCGACCTCGACCTCCTGGCCCTCGCCCGCGACCGAGAGGACCGTGCCGACGTCCTGGTCGCTGTCGACGTCGACCTGCTCCGGCACGAGGCCGAGGCCCGCGAGCGTGGAGGCGACCTCGACGAACGGCCTGCCGACCAGCCCGGACGGCACCACGACCGTCTCCTCGGGCTCGTCCGACGGGCTGCTCGTCGGCGACGGCGAGCTCGTCGGCCGGGGCGGCGCCGGCGGCTGGTAGTCGGGGAACTCCTCGATCTCCATGCCCTCCGTCACCCGGGACATGTAGTCCGTCCAGGCCGACGTGGGCCAGGAGCCACCCGTCATCCACTCGTAGCCGCCGAACGGCTGCACCTGCTGGTAGGAGTTCTTGTCGGTGTCGTACTGGTACAGCCCGACCACGGTGGTGAGCTGCGGGATGAAGCCCGCGAACCATGCCGACTCCGTCTGCTGCGACGAGCCGGTCTTCCCCGCGACCGGGCGGCGGGTGCCGTCGGGCCCCGTGAGCTCCTGGGCCGTCGCGCCGGAGCCCTTCTCGACGACCTGCTGCAGGGCATACGTCGTCGCAGCCATGACCTCCTCGTCGAAGACGCGCTCGCCGCCCTTCGGCCCCTCGTGGATGAGGTCCTCACCCTTCCGGACCTCCGTGACCATGTGGGGGGTCGTGCGGTAGCCCTGCGCGGCGATGGTCGAGTACGCGTGGGCGAGGTCGACGTTCGTCACGTAGTCGGTGCCCAGCACGTTGGCGAGGTTGTTCTTGATGACACAGCAGTCGTTCGTGTCCGGGTTGTCGTCCGGCCGGGAGATGCCGAGGTCGTACGCCACCTGGGCCGTCTTGTCGGCGCCGATCTCCTTGTTGAGCTGGCCGTACACGACGTTCACCGACTGCGCCGTCGCGTAGGCGAGGTCGATCCAGCCGAACGACTCGTGGTCGAAGTTGCTGAGCGGACGGTCCGGACCGTCCGGGCTGTCCTTCCAGCCCTCGATGACCTTGCCGTCGGTGCTGTCGTACTTCTGCGACATCGGGATGCCGTCCTTGAGGGCGGCGATGAGCGTGAACGGCTTGAACGTCGAGGCGCCCTGGGCGCGGAAGGTCGCGGCGTTGGTCGGGTAGTCGGAGTAGTTCGGCCCGCCGTACATGGCCTTGATCTCGCCCGTGCGTGGGTCGATCGAGGTGAGGGACGCGCGCGTGAACCTGCCTGCGTCCTCGGGCAGCTTCATCGCCTCGTTCGCCGCGGCCTGCATCTTCGGGTCGATCGAGGTGTGGATCTCGTAGCCAGCCTTGGTGAGCACCTCTTCCGAGATGCCGGCCACCTCCGGGTCCGCCAGCTCCTTGGCGACCTGCTCCAGCAGGTAGGCCGTCCGGTTGTCGCCCGAGCCCTGCCGGTACTCGACGAGCTTCGGGTACTCCGCTGCGGCCCTGTCCTCCGCCGTGATGTAGCCCTCCTGGACCATGAGGTTCAGGGTGCGCTCCCAGCGCGCTCTCGCCTGCGCGTCCGAGGCCTCGCCCTGGCGGGGGTCCCAGTAGGTGGGGTTCGGGATGATGCCGGCGAGGAACGCGGCCTCGGAGATCGACATGTCCTTGGCCGGGTGGCCGAAGTAGGCCTTCGAGGCCGCCTCGATCCCGTACGCGCCACGGCCCAGGTAGATGGTGTTGACGTAGCCCTCGAGCACCTGGTCCTTCGACTGCTGCTGCGTCACCTTGAGGGCGATGATCGCTTCCTTGAGCTTCGTCGCGTACGTCGCGTACTCGACCCCGACGTAGTAGTTCTCGACGTACTGCTGCGTCAGCGTCGACGCGCCCTGCCTGCTGCCGCCCGCGAGGTTGTTGAGGGCCGCGCGGGCGATGCCTGCGGGGTTGATCCCCATGTGGGAGCGGAAGCTCTGGTCCTCCGACGCGATGATCGCGTCGGTCACGTGCGGCGGCAGGTCCCCGAGCGACACGATGGTGCGGTTCTGCGCCGAGTACTTCCCGAGCGGGGAGCCGTCGGCGTAGTAGACGGTCGTGGTCTCCTCGCGGACCGTGTTCAGCTCCGCCGGGACGGGCACGCTCGCCCAGGCGGCCACGAAGACGCCCGCTCCGAGAGAACCACCGGCGAGCAGCGCGCCGACGACGACGCGCCACGACGGGATCCAGGCCTTGAGACCCGTGCGGTACGGGCGAGGGTAGTTCCAGATCCGCTGCCGGCGTCGGGGAGTGTGCGGCCAGATCGGAGGGCGACTCCAGTTCGACACGTCAGCCTCTTCCTCGGTTCGACTCGGGCCGGCCGCGGGGCGTGACGCACCCGTCGCGGTTGGCCACGGGTCACCTTAGGGGATGCCGATGACTGCTCTGTCACACCGGAAGCACGCAGGACCGCCCCTGGACATTTCACCCCTCGCACTTCACATTTCGTCCACGTCCGGCGCGACGACGATTGCGCGGCCCCTGGACGCCGCTCTATCCTCACGATGTATCGAGTCGATACATCGGACGACACCGACCCGCCGGGCCCCTCACGGCGGACCCGAGAGGAGGCCACCGTGCGCAGCCGGTCCGACGTGCTGGAGACCGCCGTCCTCGGTCTGCTCAACGAGTCCCCGCTGCACGGCTACGAGCTGCGCAAGCGGCTCAACCTCGTGCTCGGCTCGTTCCGCGCCCTCTCGTACGGCACCCTCTACCCGGCGCTGAAGAGCCTGGTCGCCCGCGGCCTGATCGCCACGGCCGAGGGCGAGCCGCCGTCGCAGGCACGCAAGGCGAAGCCGGGGATCCCCGGGCGCACCACCAAGCCCAAGCCCCTCGGACGGCGCCGCGTCGTCTACGAGCTCACCCACGAGGGCAAGGAGCACCTCCAGACGGTCCTGGCCAGCGCGGGCCCGGCCGCCTGGGAGGACGACAACTTCGACGTGCGGTTCTCGCTCTTCGGGCAGACCGACGCCGAGACCCGCCTCCGCGTGCTCGAGGGCCGGCGCACCCGGCTGACCGAGCGCCTCGAGGCGTACCGCGAGTCCACGGCGCACCCGCGCTCGCGGCTCGACGAATATGCGCTGGAGCTGCGGCGCTTCGGGCTCGAGAAGGTCGAGCGCGAGGTGCGCTGGCTCGACGGCCTCATCTCCACCGAGCGGGGACGCGCCGCGGCGCAGAACCGCCCGTCCTCGCAGGAACAATCGAAGAAGGAGCCAGGATGACCTCCATCCGCGTGGGCATCGTCGGCGTAGGGAACTGCGCCTCGTCCCTGGTCCAGGGCGTGCACTACTACCGTGACGCCGACCCGGCGGGCACCGTGCCGGGCCTCATGCACGTGCAGTTCGGCGACTACCACGTCTCGGACCTCGAGTTCGTCGCGGCGTTCGACGTCGACGCGAAGAAGGTCGGGTTCGACCTGGCCGAGGCCATCAACGCCTCCGAGAACAACACCATCAAGATCGCCGACGTCCCGCCGACCGGCGTGCTCGTGCAGCGGGGCCCGACCCTCGACGGGCTCGGCGACTACTACCGCGCGACCATCGACGAGTCGGACAAGGATCCGGTCGACGTCGTGGCGGCGCTGCGCGAGGCTCGGGTCGACGTCCTCGTCTGCTACCTGCCGGTCGGCTCGGAGGAGGCGGCCAAGTTCTACGCGCAGTGCGCGATCGAGGCGGGCGTGGCGTTCGTCAACGCGCTGCCCGTGTTCATCGCGTCCGACCCGGAGTGGGCCGCGAAGTTCGAGGAGGCCGGCGTCCCGATCGTCGGCGACGACATCAAGTCGCAGGTCGGTGCCACCATCACCCACCGCGTGCTGGCCAAGCTGTTCGAGGAGCGCGGCGTCGTGCTCGACCGGACGTACCAGCTCAACGTCGGCGGCAACATGGACTTCAAGAACATGCTGCAGCGCGACCGCCTCGAGTCGAAGAAGGTCTCCAAGACGCAGGCCGTCACGTCCAACCTCACCGGCCCGCTGGCCGGCAAGAAGGACGACCGCAACGTGCACATCGGCCCGTCCGACTACGTGGCCTGGCTCGACGACCGCAAGTGGGCCT
This sequence comes from Promicromonospora sp., assembly GCA_036010205.1. Classification (GTDB taxonomy): domain Bacteria; phylum Actinomycetota; class Actinomycetes; order Actinomycetales; family Cellulomonadaceae; genus Promicromonospora. The sequence goes on from DATGOB010000069.1 coordinate 39,841, forward strand.
ACGTGCGTCTCGAGGGCCGCGCGTTCGGCGAGGTGCCGCTCAACCTGGAGTACAAGCTCGAGGTGTGGGACTCCCCCAACTCCGCCGGCATCATCATCGACGCGGTGCGGGCGGCCAAGATCGCCAAGGACCGCGGCATCGGCGGGCCGATCCTCTCGGCCTCGACCTACTTCATGAAGTCGCCGCCGGTCCAGATGGAGGACACCGCAGGCCGCGCCCGGCTCGAGGCGTTCATCCGTGGCGAGGTCGAGCGCTGACGCGCTGACCCGCACGGAAGATCTCTCACGAGAGACCGCAGGGCGCCTGCCCGGCGTCCACCCCGTCGAGTCCCAGACCTCGACGTGGTGGCCACCGGACAGGCGCCCCTCTCTTTCGCGGACCCCCCTGGTACCTGCGCGGGCTACGGCGCGGTCGGACCGACGCCGTGGCCCGTCGCCCGGCCCGCGACTACTTGATCGGGTCCAGCTCGAAGTCGGTCACCACGGTGGTGCCCGCCTTCACCTTCGCCGAACCGACCTGCGGGACGTACCCGTTGGACGTGGCGATGAGCTGAGCCGTCTTCTCCGACTTGTCGAGCCAGTACTCGTAGACGCCGTCGGACCCGGTGACCAGGGTGACCGAGGAGAGCTTCCCGTTGACCTGGACGACGGAGTCGCCGAGCGACACCACACCGTCCGGCGTGAAGCCGCCCACGGTACCCGAGAGCTTGCCCCAGCTCTTCGGCGGGTTCACCGTCAGCGAGACGTCGACCGACGGCGTCTCGTACGGCGTGGCCGCCTTGGCCTGGAGCGAGCCGGTGAAGGTGCCCGGCTGCGCCACGACACCGCTGAGCGACGCCGTGATCGTCTTGCTCTGGCCCGGCTGCAGCGTGAACTCCGAGGGGTCCACGGTGAGCCAGGTCAGGTCGCCGCCGGCGGTGTCACCGGAGACGTTCATGACGATGTGCATGTCGGGCCAGCCGATGGAGTCGGTGGTCGCCGGCTCCGAGATCCCGCAGTCGGTCGCGGCCAGGTACGACGGCGCGGACTGGCCCGCACCGTTCGACCCGATGTAGAACACGCCGCCGGTCGCCTGCTGGTTCGGCGAGACGACCTCGACCACGAGCGTGGCGCCCGCGGGCACCTCACCCGTCACGGGCACCGAGACCATCGTCAGGGTCGACGCGGGGATGCTCAGCTCCGCCGTGCCGATCTCCGTCAGGTTGGCGAACGTGAGGGTGCCGTCCAGGGTGTAGAGGTTGACCGTCAGGGTCTGGGCGGTGGCCTCCTCGACACCGAAGGACACCTCCGAGACCTCGAAGTCGTCGTCGATGCCGAAGTCGCTCAGCGTGAAGGTCCGCAGGAAGTGGTTCTCGGTGGTGCCCGCCAGGCCACCGCACGAGGCGGAGCTGAGGGGCGCGATCTCCTGCGACGCCGAGTGGGTGATCGTCGTGGCGTTCGGCGCGACCGGGATGGACTCGGGCAGCACGCCCTCGCCCGCCGTGCCCTTGCCTGCGGCCTGGAGCTTCGCCGACCGGGCGCCGAGGCCCGAGCCGCCGATCGAGGCCGACGGCGTGGTGGACTTCACCGTGGTGGCCTTGCCCTGCGGGTGCTGGATGGCCGCGAGGCCGTCCGTGCCCAGGATGTCGAAGCCACCGCCGGTGCCTGCGAGCTCGACGTCGGCCGGTGCCGAACCCTCGTTCGTCACGGTGAACCGCTTGGTCGTGGTGCTACCCAGCGGGATCGTCGCGTCGAGGGAGTCGGTGCCGATCGTGACGAGGCCGGCGGCGAGCGCCGCGTCGAACGTGCCGGTGGCCTCGGGGTCGAGGGTCACCGTGCCCGACTCGGACTCGTAGTCCGCCGCCGTCACCTCGACCGTGTACTCACCCGGGAGGGCGATGGTCGAGTAGGTGCCGTCCGCACCGGTGGTCGCGGTCCGGGTGCCGCTGTCCGACGTCGCCGTCACCGTCGCGCCCTCGACACCGTCACCGGTGTTGAGGTCGGTGACCGTGCCCTCGAGGAACGAGAGGACGGGCGCCGTGTAGGTGATCGACAGGTCCGACGAGATCGACGGGGTGCCGGACGAGTACTGCAGGCCGACCGTGCCGGCCTGGTTCTCGATGCCGACCGACGCCGAGTCGCCCTTGGCCGAGCTGGTGTCGGTGACGTCGCCGTAGCCGAAGACGACGGAGCCGTCCTCGACGAGCGTGACCGAGAAGCTCAGCCGGTCGGTCGCCGGGCTGTACTTGCGCACGTTGCGCCACTCGACGACGAACGCGTCCTTGCCGTCGACGGTCGTCTCGCCCGTGTACAGGCCCGCGTCACCGTCGAGGACCAGGTCGTCCCAGAAGGGGAACAGGGCGGCGTTGGGCACCGCGCTGTTCGGGATGGTCGTGTTCGCGTACGACGTGCTGGCCGCCAGGAAGTTCAGGTGGCCGTTCGACGTGACGAACGCGGAGTCGTAGCCCTCGCCGTAGTACGGGAAGGTGAACGGCAGGTCGAGCGAGGTCTGCACGTCGTCGCCCGTGAGCGAGGACTCGGTGTCACCCTGCAGGTAGTCGCCCGTGGTGGTCGAGCAGGAGTAGCCGAAGTCGTCGGTCACCGCGGTGATCTCGACCGGCACGTCCTTCGCGCCGTCGACCACGACGTCACCCTCGTACGGAGCGGCGCAACCGCCCGTCTCGACGCTCAGGGTGTAGGTGCCCTCGGGGACGTCGGCGAAGGCGAAGGTGCCGTCCGCGCCGGTGGTGACGTCCTCGAAGTGGCTGCCGAGGCTGACCGGGACGCCCACGACCGGGTCGCCCGACCCGGCGTAGGTGACCGTGCCGGTCACGTCGTGCGACGGGGCGGCCTCGAGCGAGAGGGAGACGTCGACGGTCTCGTCCTCGGTGACGGTGACGGAGGTCGCGGCCGAGGGCAGGTAGCCGAAGGCCGAGGCCGACACGGAGTAGTCGCCGGTGGCGACGCGCGCGGAGAAGGCGCCGTCGGAGTCGGTGCTGACGGTGCGGTCCCTGTCGCCGTCGATCGTCACGTCGGCGTTGGCGATCGGGTCGCCGTCGGCGTCCGTCACGGTGCCTGCGACGTAGCCGGTGGCGCCGATCGGGGCGGCGTCGATGAGCGCGGCGAGGTCGAGCTTGCCCTCACCCCACACGTTGTTGTTCTCGGCCGTGCCACCACAGGTGGTGTCGTCGGTGTCGACGGCGGCCTCGTTGAGGAGCGCCTGCGTGCCCTCGATGTCGCCGACGAGCGCGGGAGCGGCGCTCCACAGGACGGCCACGGCGCCCGCGAGGTGCGGGGTCGCCATCGACGTGCCGTTGAAGGCGGCGTACCCGTCACCGGGGACGGCCGAGCGGACGTTCACGCCGGGGGCGGAGATGTTGGGCTTGACCAGACCGTCTTCGCCGGCACCACGCGACGAGAAGGAGGCGATGTTGCCCGAGACGTCGAAGGCGCCCACCGAGTACGAGCTGGTGTTGGCACCCGGCGACGACGTCGTCTGGCAGCCGGGGCCGGCGTTGCCGGAGGCCCAGGCGCCGAACACGCCGGCGGCGGCCCAGGCAGCGGTGGTCTCCTCGTACCAGTCGTCGATGAAGCCCGCGGCGGTGTAGCCCCACGAGTTGTTGACGATGTTCGGGCGCTTCGACGGGTCGGGGTCGGAGCCGTCGACCTTCGTCGGGGCGATGATCCACTGACCGGACTCGAGCAGCGCGGCGTCCGAGCAGCTGTCACAGCCGTTCGTGGCGATCCACTCGGCGTCGGGTGCGACACCGATCTGGTTGCCTGCGCCGTCGTCGCCCACCATGGTGCCCATGGTGTGCGTACCGTGGCCGTTGTTGTCGAACGGCGCGGGTGCCGAGCCGCTGGTGTCCTGCCAGTTGTAGTCGTGCACGACCGAGCCGTCCGACTGCGCGCCGCGGTACTGGTCGGCGAGCGCCGGGTGGTCGAACTGCACGCCGGTGTCGATGTTCGACACGACGATGCCCTGACCCGTGTAGCCCTGCTCCCACACCTCGGGCGCGTTGATGAAGTCCAGGCCCCACTCGACGGCCTGCGGTGCCTTGTCGCTGACCGGCGTGCGCTTGACCGGGTCGACCAGGTCCAGCTTCACCGTCTCGCGGATGGCCTCGACCTTGCTGCTCGCCGCGAGCTCGTTGGCGAGCTCGAGGGTGCCGTCCTCGACGAGGATGCGGTTGTCGATCCAGTAGCTCTCGTAGTCGACGTCGGCGGCCTCGAGCTCCTTGACGAGACCGGCCTGGGAGGTCTTGGCCGTGGTGGTGAGCGCGTCGTAGACGTACTGGCCGCGCTCGTCCCAGTCGACGATCTTCTTGGCCGGCGACAGGTCGGCCTCCTCCGCGAGCACGACCCAGAAGTCGGCGGTCTTGCGCTCCGTGAGCATCTCGCGGGCGAAGCTCGTGAACTTCTCGTCGGGGTCTGCCGCGACGGTCTTCGTCGTGGTGGCGGGGTGTGCTGACGTCGGGGACGCTCCTGCGAACGCTGCCGGGGCAACGCTCAGTGCTGAGGTCGCGAGGAGCGCCACAGCCGCTGTTGCGGTTGTCGCGCGCTTCGCGAGCACGGTTCTACGATGCATGAACCCTCCATTACCCGGCGCACCCACGGGATCGGGTGCGCGTGGACGGACCACGGTCGTGGGCCGACCCCAACCGTCGGGTGCGCGGGCCGCAGGAACAAGGTCGATTCACGGTCAGGTGAGGGTCATTTCCCGGTCAACGTGTCGCCCCAGGTCGACCCTTGCTCGTGTCAACGGGGGCGACTACATTTCACCCCAACCCCCCAGAAATTCACCCTAGGCGGTTGTTACCTGGCGTAAAGACGCCAACTCGGCGGGAATGTGCCATTTCGCGCACGCAACGAGCAGGTAACGAAAAATTGACCCCACCGGTACGGTCCGGCGACACACTGACGCCGCCGGACCAGGCTCTCGACCGGTCCGTTGTCCGAACGGCCGACCCATGGAGGGGTGACGCACGTGACGTTCGACCTAGCACCAGGAACCGCCTCCGGCCTCGTCGTGTGCGTGGGGCTGCCGCCGGACCAGATCATCGAGATCGCCCAGCTCCTGCGCGGCCGCGCCACGGTGCTCGCCACGCCGGACGCGGAGGGTGCGCGCGCCGTGCTCGACTCGTCCGCGCGGCCCGTGGCCGCAGAGGCCGGCGCACAGCCCGCTGCGCGCTGGACCGACGCGGGACCGCCCGCCGTCGCCCCCGTCCCCGACCACCCGGGCGAGCTCGTCGGCCCGGACGACCTGACCGGCGTCGGCCTGCGCCCGCCCCTCGAGCTGGTGCGGGGCAGGCACACCGGGGGGTTCCCACCGCCCGGCGACGACGCCGCCGTCACGGGTCGCGGCCGGTTCCGACCCGGCGGCGGGCCGCCGGCGCCCGCCGGGCCGCCCCGCCGGCCCGCGACCGGGGCCCCGCCCTCCTCGGTGGTACGGCCCGCCACCGGCGCGCTGCCTGCCGTGACGGGGCCCGTCCCGATGGTCGCGCCGCCCACCCCCGAGCCGCTCGTGGCCGGCCCGCTGCTGGTGGACCTGTCGGCACGCGAGGTCACGGCGCGCGGGCGCCGCGTGTACCTGTCGGCGCGCGAGTTCGACCTCCTGGCCACGCTGGCCCTGGAGGCGGGGCGGGTCTGGTCGTTCGCCGAGCTCACCGCCCGCGTGTGGCAGCTCCCCTACCTGGGCGACTCCGACCCCGTGACCTCGGCGGTCAAGCGCCTGCGCAAACGGCTAGCCCCCGTGCGCGAGGTCGAGGTCGAGTCCGTCCGAGGCGTCGGCTACCGCCTCCGCATCGCGAGGTAGTCATCTGGCGAAATAGTCATCTGGCGAGATAGTCAGCGCTGCTCATGCGCCGACGACCATCCACCGGTCGCCGCGCGCCCGCCACCCTGTCGTCACGGCGCGCGCCGCCGTGAACACGCCGGCGAACCCGAACCACAGCCAGGCCAGGCCGTACGGGCCGTCCGGCGCCCAGGCGGCGACGGCGAGCGCTGCCGGGACGTACACCACGAGCGTCGCCATCCCTGCCCACGCGAGGTAGCGGCCGTCCCCCGCGCCGATCAGCACGCCGTCGAGCACGAACACCCAGCCCGCCATCGGCATGAGCACGCCGCACACGGCGATGCCGACGGCGATCGCGACGCGCACCTGCGGGTCGGCCGTGAACAGCGGAGCGAGCCACCACCCGGTCGCCGCGAGCACGACGCCGATCACGGCGCCCGCCGCGACGCCCCACTGCAGGCAGCGGCGCAGCACCGAGCGCACGTGGTCGACGTCGCCCGCCCCGAGCCCGTGCCCGACGAGGGCCTGTGCCGCGATCGCCAGCGCGTCGAGCGCGAAGGCGGACAGGCCCCACAGCGAGCTGACCACCTGGTGCCCGGCGAGCGTGACCGTGCCGAGGTCGGTCGCGACCACGACGGTGAGCAGGATCGCGGCGCGCAGGCTGAGCGTGCGGACCACGAGCGGCCCGCCGGCGCGGGCGCCGGACAGGATGCCCGCCCAGTGCGGGCGCAGGCTCGCGCCGCGGGCGCGGGCGCCCCGCACGACGATCACGCCGAGCACCCCGGCCATGAGCACCTGCGTGACGGCGGTGCCGAGGCCGGAGCCCGCGATCCCCATGCCGACCCCGTAGACGAGGACGACGTTGAGCACGGTGTTGAGCACGGCGCCCGCCGCCGCGACGACGAGCGGCGTGCGGGTGTCCCGCAGGCCGCGCAGCACGCCGGTCGCCGCCTGCACGACGAGCATCCCGACCAGGCCGGGGGCCGACCAGCGCAGGTAGGTCACGGCCTGCCGCGCCACGTCGCCGTCGGCGCCGAGCACCGTGACGGTGAGCGGGGCCGCGAGCAGGAGCCCCGCGGCCAGCACCGCGCCGATGCCGACGGCCAGCCAGACGCCGTCGATGCCCGACTGCAGCGCCGCGCGCTCCTTGCCCGCACCGGTCAGCCGGGCGACGGACGCAGTGGTCGTGTAGGCGAGGAAGATGCACAGCCCGACCACGGTGAGCAGCACGTTGCTGGCCAGCGACAGGCCGGCGAGCTCGGCGGTCCCGAGGTGGCCGACCACGGCGCTGTCGACGAGGACGAAGACGGGCTCGGCGATCAGGGCGCCGAGGGCGGGGACGGCGAGGGCGAGGATCTCGCGGTCGATCGGCCGTCCGGGACCGGGAGTGTGGCGCGACTCGCCCAAGTTTCTTTCCTCCACAGGCTGGGGGTGACGTCGATGCAGGTCAGAGACCATGGTGATGTTTTACACAGGGCTTATCCACAACTGGGGAGAAGGTTGTCCACCCGCTGTACACAGCCCTGGGCCACCTTTCCACATGGTCGTACACAGGCTCGTCCACAGGTCTCGTTGCGCTCGGGTTCTCGGACGCCTAGCGTCGGCGAGGCTGTCGGCGCACGTCGTGCTCCGGTGGCCGTGTCGCTCACGGCAGTCACTCACGGCACGAGGGCGTGTCGGGCCTGGCGTCCCCCGGGGTGTCAGTGGTGGGGAGTAGAACAGGTGGAGGACGTCGGAGCGTGGTCCGCGCGCGACGACGTGTGCGAGCACGAGGAAGCAGGAGGTGCGGATGTCGATCGAGGAGCTCGAGTCGAGCTATTCGGGGCCCGGCCCCGGCCTTGACCGCACCCCGCCGCAGGACGTCGCCGCCGAGATGAGCGTGCTGGGCGGCATGCTGCTGTCCAAGGACGCGATCGCCGACGTGATCGAGCAGATCCGCGGCAACGACTTCTACCGCCCGGCGCACGAGGCGGTCTACGACGCGATCATCGATCTCTACGGTCGTGGGGAACCGGCCGACGCGATCACCGTGGTCGCCGAGCTGCAGCGGCGCGGCGAGCTCGGCCGCGTGGGCGGGGCGCCGTACATCCACGACCTCATGGCCGGTGTCCCGACCGCGGCCAACGCCGGGTACTACGCCAAGATCGTCCGCGAGCGCGCCATCATGCGGCGCCTCGTCGAGGCGGGCACCCGCATCGTGCAGATGGGCTACGCGACCGACGGCGGCGACGTCGACGACGTGGTGAACAACGCCCAGGCCGAGGTCTACGCCGTGACCGAGCGCCGCGCGGCCGAGGACTACCTGCCGCTCGCCGACATCATCGGCCCGACGTTCGACGAGATCGACGTCGCGCAGGGCCGTGGCGAGGGCCTGGTCGGCGTCCCGACGGGCTACTCGGACTTCGACCGGCTGACCAACGGCCTGCACGCCGGCCAGATGATCGTCGTGGCCGCCCGACCCGCCGTCGGCAAGTCGGTCCTCGGGATCAACGTCGCGTCGCACGCGGCGATCCACCACTCCATGACCTCGGTCATCTTCTCCCTGGAGATGAGCCGCAACGAGATCGTCATGCGTATGCTCGCGGCCGAGGCGCGCGTGCCGCTCACCAAGATGCGCAGCGGCAACATGGACGACGGCGACTGGCAGAAGCTCGCCGCCACGATGGGCAAGATCTCCGACGCCCCGCTGTTCATCGACGACTCGCCGAACATGTCGCTCATGGAGATCCGCGCCAAGTGCCGGCGGCTCAAGCAGAAGCACGACCTCAAGCTCGTGGTCATCGACTACCTGCAGCTCATGTCGTCCGGCAAGCGTGTCGAGTCGCGTCAGCAGGAGGTCTCGGAGTTCTCGCGTTCGCTCAAGCTGCTCGCGAAGGAGCTCGAGGTCCCGGTCATCGCGATCTCGCAGCTGAACCGTGGCGCCGAGCAGCGCAGCGACAAGAAGCCGCAGATGTCCGACCTGCGTGAGTCCGGCTCCATCGAGCAGGACGCCGACGTCGTGATCCTGCTGCACCGCGAGGACGCCTACGAGAAGGAGTCACCGCGCGCCGGCGAGGCCGACCTCATCGTGGCCAAGCACCGTAACGGTCCCACCGATGTGATCACGGTGGCCTTCCAGGGTCACTACCAGCGGTTCGTCGACATGCAGGTCTGAAACGGCGGACGCCTGGTCAGAGGCCAAGGAACTGCGCGGCGGCCGTCAGCGCCTCCGCCGCGCGGTCGGTGCCCACGAAGCCGTGGGCAGCGCCGTCGAGCACCACGAGGCGGCAGGGCACGCCGTCGCGCTCGCACGCGGCCGCGAAGGCGCGCGTCCCGGGGAGCAGCGAGTCGAGGCTGCCGACCACCAGCAGCGTGGGCGGCAGGCCGACGGCCGACGACTCCAGATGTGGGGCGTCGCGAAGATCGGCGACCCGTGCCCAGGCCCGGAACGCGATCTCCGACAGCTCGCGGCCCGGCCCGCCCGGCAGGCTGTCGTCGTAGCTCGCGAGCGTGAGGTCGAGGTTCGGGTTCGTGAGCAGCAGGCCCGCCGTCGGACGAGGTACGCGCTCCGCGGCACGCCGGGCGACCGCGCCACCGGCGGAGTCGCCGCTCAGCACCACGCGGGTGACGCCCGAGGCGGCGAGCGCCTCCACCCCCGCGAGGGCGTCGGCCACGGAGTCGTCCAGCGACGCCTCCGGCGCGAGGCGGTAGTCCACGGACAGCACGACGACGCCGAGCGTCTCGGCCGTGCGGCGGCAGTACCCGTCCTGCAGGTCGAGGTCGCCGAACAGCCCGAAGCCGCCGTGCAGGAACACGAGCCCGGTGGTGCCGGTGGCCGACGGCGGCACGTACCGCCGCATGGGCACCCCGTCGTGCACCTCGTCGGTCACCGTCCCAGGGAACGGCCGCAGGGGTCGGGCCACGGCGCGCTCGTGCGCCTCACGCCGCAGGCGAGCGACGTCGGCGTCGGTCATGCGCCCACTGTGCCACGACATGCGACCGGTCCGGGCAGCGGGCAGCCGCTAAGATCTGGTGTTTCCGGTGAGATCTGGTCGTGCACGGCCAGATCTCAGCGATGACACCAGATCCCAGCGCATGCGAGCGGCCAGGGGCGGTGGCCGGGCCGGCCGCGGGTCTCAGGTGAGCTGCTGGAGTCCGATCGTCGCGAGCAGGTCCAGCCGGCTCGCGGCCTCGCTGCCGGGCGCCGCGGTGTAGACCAGCAGGCGCAGGTCGCTGTCCCGGACCGTGAGGATGTCGCACTCGAGGGTGATCGTCCCGAGGTCCGGATGCAGGAAGGTCCGGGTGACCGGCGTCGGCTGCGGAGGGATGCGCTGCTCCCACAGCGACTCGAAGGCGGGCTGACGGACCGCAGGTCCGCGATGAGCTCCCGGAGCATCGCGTCCTGTGGATAGCGGACCCACGCCTCCCGCAGGTCGGCGACGACCTCGAGGCGCAGGAGGCGCTCCTCCTCGTCGGTCCGGACGTAGCGCGTCGGGGTGTTCATGAACGTGGTCCACGCGAGGTTCTGCTCGCGGTGCGGCAGCCGGGTGGTGTCACCGGTGAGTGCGTAACCCATGGCGTTCGAGAGCACGCACTGCCAGGACGCGTCGACCACCGTCACGGGAGTGTCGGTCAGCCGGTCCAGGATGCGCTGCACGCTGGGCGTGACATGGCGCTTGATCTGTCCCGACAGGGGCTCGGCCTGGCCTGCGAGGCGGAACAGGTGCGCCCGTTCCTGGTCGGAGAGTCGGAGCACGCGGGCCAGCGATGCCAGCACCGCGTCCGACCGCTGCCCGGCGCGGCCCTGCTCCAGGCGGGCGAGGTACTCCACGGAGAGCCCGGCGAGCTCGGCGACCTCCTGCCTGCGCAGGCCCGGCACCCGCCGCCGGGGACCGGTGGACAGCCCGGCATCGGCAGGCGACACCCTGTCACGCCAGGTGCGCAGGCTGCCTGCGAGCTCACGGGAGTTGACGGCCACCTCCCGGTCGTACCACGCGGCACGGACGCGAGGGTCGCCCTGCCGGTACGCCACTCGGGCGGTCTCTGGTGCGCCTCCCCCCCGCGGGCGCAGGCTCGTCCGTATGACCACGCACACCACACCCGCAGCGCCGACGTCGACCATGACGCCGGACGAGCTGTACCTGATGGACGCCGCCGCCGTGCAGGCGCAGCTCACCGCCTGACGCCCACCGCACCGCTTCCCGCCCACCGCCGGTGGGATCTGGTGTTCCCGGTGAGATCTGGCCGTGCACGGCCAGATCTCACCGCAAACACCAGATCTCACGCGCACCACGTCTCAGCGGGCGGGCAGCGCCACGGCGCGTCCCGCGCGCGACCGGGGCGCGGGCGCACTACCGTCGGAGCAGGTCAACGACCTGCGGCAGCACACGGACGACGCGTCGAAGGAGGACACGCGATGGGCCTCTTCCGCCGTCGCGCACCCCGCCCCGTGGCGGACGAGGGCCGGGAGCCGGCCGTCGTGCACGAACCCTCGCCCGAGAGCGCCATGTCGCGCCTGTGGTCCGATGGGTTCGGCCGGGTCGCCACGAGGTCGCTGCAGGTGCTGGCCGTCCTGGCGGTGATCGCCGTGTTCGGGTACGTCGGGACGCGGTTGACGCTCGTCGTCGTGCCGGTGCTCATCGCGCTGGTGCTCGCCGCGGCGATCTTCCCGCTCGTCTCGGTGCTGCGCCGCACCGGCCTCCCGGCGATCGTGGCCACCTGGATCGCGCTGCTGGCGCTCGTCGCGCTGCTGACCGGGATCGTGTGGCTCGTCGTGCTGGCGGTCGTGAACCAGTGGGAGGAGCTGCAGGGGCAGGCGCTGGACGGCATCGACTCGCTGCAGACGTACGTCCAGCGGCTCCCGTTCGAGATCACGGACGAGCAGGTCGCCTCGGTGCGGGACGCGGCCGTGAGCTTCCTGCAGTCCGACGCCGTGGGCTCGGGCGCGCTGGCCGGTGTCTCGCAGACCGCCGACTTCGTCGCGGGCTTCTTCATCATGATCGTGGTGCTGTTCTTCTTCCTCAAGGACGGCCCGGCGATGTGGGAGTTCCTGCTGCGGCCGTTCGAGGGGCACCGTTACGAGCGGGGCCGCCGCGTCGGTACGGCGACGGTCGCGACGCTGGGCGGCTACGTCCGCGGGACGGCGATCGTCGCTGCGGTCGACGCGATCGGCATCGGCATCGGCCTGGCGATCGTGGGGGTGCCGCTCGTGATCCCGCTGTCGGTGCTGGTGTTCCTCCTCGCGTTCATCCCGCTCGTCGGCGCCACGCTGGCGGGCATCCTCGCCGCTCTCGTCGCCCTGGTCGCCGTCGGCCCGGTCGAGGCACTGATCGTGGTCGCGATCGTGGTCGCGGTGAACCAGCTCGAGGGCGACTTCCTGCAGCCCATCGTCATGGGCCGCACCCTGCGGCTGCACCCGCTGATCATCCTGTTCGCCCTGACGGCGGGCACCGTGCTCGTGGGCATCACGGGCGCCGTGCTCGCCGTGCCGATCGCCGCGTCGATCTGGCGGGCCATCCAGGTGTGGGACGGCCCCGACCTGCCGGCCCGGTTCGCGCGGCAGAAGCGCGCCGAGACGGTCTGAGCCGGCCGCGCGTACGGCAGGATCGTCCCGTGACCACGTCGACGGACCTCCTGCTCACGCGTCTGCACGCCGCCGGCCTCACCGACGTCCGCTCGGTCGAGCCGGCGTCCGGCGGTCTCGCGGCGACGGCGGGCCTCGCTCACCGCGCCGACGGCACGACGGTGTTCGTCAAGGCGTTCGCCGAGCCGCCGTCCGCTGACGCCTTCGCCGCGGAGGCCGAGGGTCTCGACGCGCTGCGCACGCTGGGTCGCGTCGCGACGCCGGAGGTGCTGATCGCCGACCGGGACGTGCTGGTGCTCACGGTGCTGCGCCCCCGCCCGGCCGACGAGACCTTCTGGGAGCAGCTCGCGCACGCGCTCGCCCACCTGCACACGAGCACCGTCCATCCGCGGTTCGGCTGGCACCGGGACAACTGGCTGGGGCGCAGGCGGCAGGTCAACACGTGGACCGACGACGGCTTCGAGTTCTTCGCCCGGTACCGCCTGCTGCGCTGGCTCGACGAGCCACGGGTCGCGGCGGCGCTCGCCCCGGAGGACCGGGTCGCGCTCGAACGGCTCTGCGCTCGGCTGCCCGACCTGCTGCCGGTGCGTCCTGCCTGCCTGGCCCACGGCGACCTGTGGGCGCAGAACGTTCTCGCGACGCCGGACGGCCGGCCCGCCCTCATCGACCCCGCCGTCTCCTACACGTGGGCGGAGGTCGACCTCGCGCACCTGTGGACGACCGCCCCGCCACCGGAGGCGGAGCGGTTCTTCGGCCTGTACGCCGAGCTCACAGCGCTCGACGCCGACTGGCGCGAGCGCATGCCGATCCTGCAGCTACGGCAGCACCTGGCGGTGGTCGCGCAGTTCGACCACGACTGGGGCGCCGCCGACCTGGTGCGCCGGACCGTCGCCCCGTTCCGGCGGCGGCTGCCTCAGAGCCGCGCGTCGCGCGCCCGCGCGAACGAGTAGGCCCCGTACGCGGCGAGCCCCAGCCCGACGACGAGCAGGAGCACGACGCCGAACGGCTGCTCCCGCAGGGTGTGCAGGGCCTCATCGAGGCCGCCCGCCCGCTCGGGGTCGGCGGTCACGGCGGCCGCGACGACGAGGCCGCCGACCACGCCGAGCGCGACCCCCTTGGCGACGTAGCCGACCTGCCCGAGCCGCGTGACCGCGCGGCCGACACCGCCCGACAGGTCCCGCAGGAACCTCTTCCTGGCGCCCTTGACCACGTGGTAGGCGCCGACGCCCACGACGGCGAGCCCGGCCGCGCCCACCAGCAGCGCCCCGCCCGGCAGCGCCAGGGCCTGCGCGGTGAGGCTCTCCTCGGTTCCGCCAGAGCTGCCGCCCGACCCCTGCGCGTACCGCCCGGCGCTGACCGCGAGCACGCCGTAGAGCACCGCCTTGGCCAGGCTCTTCACGCGCTCGGCACCCTGGCTCCGGGCGCTCGGGGCGCCGACGACGGCGGTGGTGAGCTGCCACAGCGCGAGCGCGGCGAACCCCACGGTCACCGCCCAGAGGATCACCGCGCCGCCGGGCATCTGGGCGAGGGCGCTGAAGGCGCCCGACTGGTCGGCCTGCTCCGACCGGCCGAACGTGAGCTGAACGGCGAGCCACCCGACGAGCAGGTGCAGCACGCCTGAGGCGGCGTAACCGGTCCGGGCGAGCGCGCGCACCGCCGGGCTGTCCTGGGCCCGCCGGGCGGCGCCGGTGGGCGAGTTCTGGGGCATGGCACACCTCCGTCGGGCCGCTGGGGGACGCGGCCCCTCCAGATTCGCGCATACCGCCGCAATTCGCAGCGGGGCGGTCAGCCGCTCAGCGCGGCCGGCCTGGGACGGCCAGGGGGACCGTCGTCAGCCTGCGGTGGCGGCGGCGACGTCGTCCGGCGTCGCCACGCAGGCTGCGACCTCCTCGCCGTCGGCGAGGAGCCGGACGGTGACCCGGAACGGCGCGCCGTCGCCGAGCGGGAGGCCTTCGACCACCTCGCCCCGCACCTCGTGCAGGTCACCGTCCGGGGCGGGGCGTCGCCAGTGGTCGACCTCGCCGGCGCTCTCGGCGGCGTCGCCCGTCCCGACGGACCACGAGGCCGCGACGGCGCGCGGCTCGCCGTCCGAGCCGGCCTCGACCTCGACCCGGTAGTCGACCTCCCGTGCCGACGGGTCGCTCGTCCACGTGAGGTGGGCGCCAGGGTGGAACACCCTGGTCTCGTGCACGGTCCACAGACGCTGGTCCCGCTCGCTCGACACCGTGCCGCCCACCGACACCGTCCCGACCGCGAGCGCAGGGCCGGCGCCCCGCACCTCGCAGGACGCGACGTCCGCCAGCGCCGTCGACCTCGAGCCGCTGATCGGCACGCACCCGTACCCCAGGCCCAGCACGACCACCGTCACGGCGGCCGCGTAGAGCACGAGCCGCGGACGACGGGGCAGCACCGGGTCGCCGAACACCACCACCGTGCCCACGAGCGAGTCGGCGAACGTCTGGCGGCGCTCGTGCCACAGCGGCCGGAGGTATCCGACGAGAAAGATGGCGTCGACCAGATGCAGCACGGTGCGCGCGAGAGTGCGCGGCACGCCCGCGGGCCGGGACGTCCGCGCGTCCACGACCCGGATCCCGACGAGCAGCTTGGCGGGCGTCCAGCCGGTCAGCCCCTGCAGCACCAGCAGGAGCACGAGGGCCGCGGCCGGGACGAGGGACCGCGGGTCGTCCAGCGGCACGCCACGGTTCGGGCCGCCGAAGACGAACGTGGTCGACGGGTGGTCGGGCGAGCCCAGCGCCAGCCACGCAGCCCCCGCCAGGATCGCATTGTCGGCGAGCGCCGCGACGACCCGCAGGGGCCAGGTCGCGTAGCGCGGCCCGGCCGCGTCCTCCACCTGCCCGCTGCCGACCTGCCCGTCGTCGGCGACGACGTCCGCCGTGCCCATTCCTGTCCCGGCCCCCGCACCCGCTCCCATGCCCGGATCATCTCAGCACGGAGCGTCGTCGGCCAGGAAGGTCGTCACGCCCGCATCACCGCGCGGCGCGGCGTCGGGCGGCCGACCTCGACGAACCCCGCGGCCTCGAACATCCCCACCGTCCCGACGAAGAGCTCGCCGGGCCCCGGGGTCCGGTCCGTCCGCGGCAGCAGCGGGTAGCCCTCGACCGCCGTCGCGCCGCGGGTGCGGGCATGCTCGACGGCGGCGCGGGCCAGCGCCGTCCCGATCCCCCGTCGGCGGAACCCATGACGCGTGACGAAGCAGGTCACGGCCCAGACCGACGCGTCCTCCGGGTCCTCGGCACGGTCCGCCCAGACCAGCCGCGAGGTGCGCAGCCGCGGGTACGCCGTACGGGGCTCCACCGCGCACCAGCCCGCAGGCTCTCCGTCGAGGAAGGCCACGAGCCCGCTGGTCGACGGCGCACCCGGCGTCCCGCACGCCGTCTGCTCGCCGAACCTCCGGCGCCGCTCGGCGCCGTCGAGCGCGTCGAACTCGGCGCTCGGCGCCTTGAACCACTGGCACTGGCACCACTCGGGCGCCCCGCGCGCCCCGAGCACCGTCTGCAGGTCGTCCCACGACACCTCGTTCGCGGGGACGACCGTGATCACTGCCCGACCCGCCCGTCGACACGCTCGCGCAGCAGGTCGGCGTGCCCGCAGTGCCGCGCGTACTCCACGACCTGCGAGAGGATCCCGTCGCGGACCTGCAGGTCGCCGCCCTCGGGGCCGAGGTCCGAGACGCCCGCGTTCCACGACCCGAGGTCGGTGACGCCGTCGAGGTACCGGTCGGTCGCGTCCATCTCGACGTGCCACTGCCGCCACGCGTCCTCGACGACGGCGGGGTCGGCCACGGCGCCGGTGAACGCGCCGTCCCTGTCGTCCTCGGTGCGGTACAGCGGCGGGGCGTCCTCGCCGGCGAGGACGCGGCGCAGGTGGCGCTCGCCGTCCGCGAGGTGCCGGACCAGGCCGAGCAGCGACATCGTGGACGGCGGCGCGGAACGGCGCGCGAGCTGCTCGGCGTCGAGCCCCGCGCACTTCATCTCGAGGGTGAGCCGGTAGTACCGCAGGTAGTCGAGCAGCATGCCGCGCTCGTCGGTGGGCGTCGTGTCCGTCTCGCGCGGGTCGTCGTCGGGGTCCGTCCACATGTCGGGGAAGACGGTCCCGCTCGTCCAGCGGGTGGTCTCGGGCTCCTCGGCCCGTTCACGTGGCTCCATGAGCCCAGAGTGGCCCCGGTCACACCGCGGGCGCCACGGGAAATCCGGCCCTCGCGCGTTGCCGGGCGCGAGGGCGCCGGCTCACCGCTGGTAGCGGAACGCGTCCCACGCCCCGAGCAGGTACTGGACTCCGAGCGCGCGGTCGTACAGCCCGTAGCCCGGGCGGGGCTTGTTCGTCGTGTTCTCGTCCCACAGGTGACGGCCGTGGTCCGGGCGCACGTACCCCTGGTAGTCGGCCTCTGCGTACGCCTTCATGATGCCCGTGGTGTCCACGCTGCCCTCCTGGGCGCGGTGGCCCACCTCGGTGAAGTCGCCGTTGTCGAAGTGCTTGATGTTGCGCACGTGCGTGAAGTGGATGCGGTCCATGAAGGTGCGCACCGCGTCGACGGCGTCGTGCGCCGGGTTGGCGGAGAAGCTGCCGAGGCACAGCGTGAGGCCGTGGTGCGGGCTGGGGTGCAGGTCGAGCACGCGCGTGATGCCCTCCTTGCTCGAGACCACGCGCGGCCAGCCGAAGACGTCGAACGGCGGGTCGTCAGGGTGCACGGCGAGCTTCACGTCCGCCTCCTCGGCGGCGGGCACCACCGCGTCGAGGAAGTAGCGGTAGCTCGCGTACATGTCGTCGTGGGTCACGCCCTCGTAGGCCGCGTCGAGCTCCCGGAAGCTCGCCAGCCGCTCGGGCTCCCAGCCGGGCAGGGTGAACCCGTGGGTGCTGGCCTCCATGTCGGCGATGAGGCTCTCGGGCGACATCCTGTCCACCACCGCCTTCTCGTAGAACAGCGCGGTCGAGCCGTCGGGAAGCGGGTGCCACAGGTCGGTGCGCAGCCAGTCGAAGACGGGCATGAAGTTGTAGCAGACCACCTTCACGCCGGCGCGGCCCAGACGACGGATCGTCGTCACGTAGTTCTCGATCGCCTCGTCGCGGCTCATCCCGAGCACCGTGCGGCCGAGCTTGATCGACTCGTGCACGTTGACGGACTCGACCACCTCGGCGTCGAAGGTGCGCGTGACGCCGCGGGCGCGCGCCTCGTCGGACAGGCCGGTGATCCGCGCGACCTCCGCGTCGATCTCCTCCTGCTCCCACACCTCGCCCGCCTGCTTGTGGTGCAGGCTCCACACGATCGTCTCGACGCCGGGGATCTGCCGCACGTGGTCGAGGGTGACGGTGTCGTTGTCCTCGCCGTACCAGCGGAAGCCCATCTTCACAGCGATCTCCTGTCGTCGTCGTCCGGCTCGCTCTTGTATACATCATGCCCGCCCCGGCACCCGGGGCGGGCACGACGCCCATGGAGCGGACGGCCGTCAGACCGCCGTGAGACGCACCCGCAGCCGGAAGGGGGCCGTGTGCAGCCAGGCGTCCGGCAGGACGCCCGGCCCGCAGGCCGCGCTGCCGACGCCGTGCTGCGCCGCGTCGAGGTGGAGCCACAGGTGCCCGTCCGGCACGAGCTCGTGCGGGTGGGCCGCCTGGTCGAGCGCGCGGTCGGACCACGGGCGCAGCGACAGCTCGACACCCTGCCGCGGCCGCCCGGCGACCTCCACCTGGCCGGCCTCGATCCGCAGCCCGGACCCGTCGGCGAACGCGAGCTCCGCGCTGGTGACGCCGCGGCGTGCGCCGTTCTCCTGCGGGTGGGTGTACCGGGTCTGCCAGTCCGCGACCGTGTGCTCCCACGCGCCGCCGAGCGCCGCACGCGCCGAGTCCGCGTACGACTCCTCCGGCCCGAGGCCGGCCCAGCGGACGCGCGCCTCGGCCGCCCGCGGTTCGGTGAGCGCGAGCAGCAGCCCCAGGCGTGCCACGCTCCGCGGCGCAGGACCGACGGGCCGGGCGTCGACGACCAGGTCGACGGCGTCCGCCCCGTCACCGACCGGCTGCCACCGGGTGCGCACGTCGAACCCGGTGCGCACCGCGGGCCCGGACACGCGGGAGGTGACCCGCAGCGCACCGTCGTCGCCCACCTCCGCCGCCTCGACGCGCTCGCCGAGCAGGGTCAGACCCGCCCGGTGCCACGTCTCGGCATCGGCCTGCTCCTGCCACCGGGCCGGCTTCCGGTCGTTGTCGGTCGGGGCGCGCCACGCGTCCACCCGGAAGGCGTGCACCGCCCGGCCGGCGAGCTCCCGCAGCTCGCCGCGCGGCCCCAGCACGGCCGGTCCGGCGCGGAAACCGTCGGCAGTCGTCGTCACGCGGCCCGACGGCGCGGCGAGCGGTGCGCGGTCCACCACGAGGAGCTGCCCGGCGCCGAGCTCGAGACCGGGGGTCGCCCACGGCTCGTCCAGCGCGTCCGGCGCCGCGAGCACGGCGCGCACCGTCCACCACACGGGCTCGGCCCCGGGCTCGGGCAGCGGGAGGTCCGCCGGCGGGCGCACGACCGCATCGGCGCCGGGTTCCAGCACCAGGTCGAGCGTGCCGGCCGCGAGCTCCTCGGTGCCCCGGTGCAGCGTCCAGCGCAGCGCCACGTGACCGGTGTCGCGGAACGCGTACCGGTTACGCACCAGCAGTGCGCCGTCGTCGCGTGCGTCGATGCGCACCGGCGCGTACACCGCCGCGAGCTCGGTCAGGCCGGGCGAGGGTGTGCGGTCGGGCAGGAGCAGGCCGTCGGCGATGAACGTGCCGTCGTGCAGCGCCTCGCCGAAGTCGCCGCCGTACGCCGCGTACTCGACGCCGTCGTCGTCCGTGCGCGTCAGTCCGTGGTCGATCCACTCCCAGACGAAACCGCCCATGAGTCGCGGGTACCGGTCGAAGAGCGCGTCGTAGTCGGACAGCCCGCCCGGCCCGTTGCCCATCGCGTGCGCGTACTCGCACAGCACGAACGGCAGCGTGCGACGACGGCCGTCGGCGTCGGCCCGCTCGAACGGGGGCTCGACGCCCTGGCCGATGAGCGCCACCTCCTCGGTCGGCGCGTACATGCGCGAGTACACGTCCACGTGCTCGCTCGACCAGTCGCCCTCGTAGTGGACGGGCCGCGTCGGGTCGAGGTCGCGCACGGCCTGCGCCATCGCGGCGATGTTGCGGCCCGTGCCCGCCTCGTTGCCGAGCGACCACAGGACAACGCTCGCGTGGTGGGCGTCGCGGCGCACCATCCGCGTCACGCGGTCCACCAGCACGTCGGTCCAGGCCGGGTCGTCCGTCGGGTTGCCCACCCAGCCGTCGACCTCGAACCCGTGCGTCTCCAGGTCGTTCTCGTCGACCACGTAGAGGCCGTACCGGTCGCACAGGTCGAGGAAGTGGGGGTGCGGCGGGTAGTGGCTCGTGCGCACGGCGTTCACGTGGTGCCGCTTCATGAGCAGGACGTCCTCGAGCATGCGCTCGGGGGTCAGCGCCCGGCCCCGCAGCGGGTCGAACTCGTGCCGGTTCACGCCGCGCAGCGTCACGGGGCGGCCGTTCACCAGGAACACGCCGTCCTCGATCGAGACGGTCCGGAAGCCGACGGCGAGCGTCACGGACTCGGCCGGCGTCGAGACCACGACCTCGTAGAGCCGCGGCCGCTCGGCGCTCCACGGCTCGACCGCGGCCGTGAGCTCCTCGCCGGCCGCGCCCTCCAGACCCAGCTCGGGCACCGCGACCCGTGCCGCCACGGCACCCGAGTCCACCCGGAGGGTCCCCCTGCCGGCGGCGTGGTCGTAGCCCGCGTGCACGCGCACGTCGTCCAGTCCGCCGTCCGGCCGGTGCTCGAGCGACACGCTGCGGAAGATGCCGGACAGCCACCACTGGTCCTGGTCCTCGACGTACGAGAACGCCGACCACTGGGTCACGCGGACCGCCAGCAGGTGCTCCTCGCCGGGTCGCAGGTACGCGGTGACGTCCACCTCGGTCGGCAGGCGCGAGCCGTGCGACGTCGCGAGCACCTCGCCGTCGACGGCGACCTGGAACCAGGAGTCCACACCCTCGAACCGCAGCAGCGTACGGCCACCCGCCGGCCAGTCGGCGGGCAGCCGCACGGTGGTGCGGTACTCGCCCGTCGGGTTCTCGTGCGGCACGTGCGGCGCGTCGACAGGGAACGGGAAGACGACGTTCGTGTACGCGGGCCTGCCGTACGGCCACGCGTGGGGCGCGCCCGCGAGCTGCCAGTGGCCCGGCACCGCGAGCCCGTCCCAGTCCGTCCCCGGGTCGGCCGGGTCGACGCCGGTCTCCGCCTCCGGGAAGAGCCGGAACCGCCACTCGCCGTCGAGCGACAGCACGGCCGCGTCGCCCGAGCCGGCCGGCGGGCGGAACCGCGGCGGGACGACGCCGACCGGCGGGGCGACGGTCTCGTGGGCAAGGGTCATGACTCCTCCAGGCGGCGTCGGTGGGGGTCGGCGAGGCGGCGGGGCGCGGACGCCCGTCGCGACGCTACACGGATCCCGTTCGTCGGTGAAGGCGCTTTCCACAGGCGTGCCGGGCCGCCCGGGCGCACCATGAGGACATGGCCGGCCTGCTGCACGCCGTCCGCTCTGCGGTCGCCCCCGTCACGCGGACACGCGCCTTCCGTCGCGCGGGTCCCGTCGTGCTGCCGCCGGCCGAGCGGGCGCTGGCCCGCCTCTCGGGCGGGCGCCTGCAGGTCAGCGCGCTGCTCGTACCGTCGCTCGTGCTGCACACGACGGGCGCGCGGTCGGGGAGACGCCGCTCGACCTACCTCATGTACACGCCGGAGGGCAGGGGTCGCGCGATCGTCGCCGGCTCGGCGTTCGCGCAGGAGCGCCACCCCGCCTGGACGTACAACCTGCTCGCGCACCCCGACGCGACCGTCAGCCTCGGGGGCAGGCAGATCCCGGTCCGCGCGACCCTGGTCGGCGACGACGAGCGCGACGCGGTGTGGGCGCTCGTCGAACGCCAGTGGCCGGGGTACCGCGGCTACGAGCGGTCGTCCGGTCGCACGGTGCGCCTCTTCCGGCTGGAGCGCCGGGAGCCCGACGCCGGCTGAGGGCGCCGGTCGGGCAGACTGGGCGCGTACCCGCACCTGGAGGAAGGAACCCGCATGCCCCCGACGTCCCGCCCGGGCCGCCTGTTCGCCGTCGTCGCCTGGATCGAGGCGTTCACCTGGGCCGGCCTGCTGGTCGGGATGGTCCTCAAGCACGTCACCGGCACGACCGACGCGGGGGTGTGGCTCTTCGGCAGGCTCCACGGCGCGGCGTTCGTGCTCTTCGTCGTGGTGACCGTCGTCGTGGGGGTCCGGCTGCGCTGGGGCTGGTTCCGGACCCTCGTGGCCCTCGCGTCGTCGGTGCCGCCGCTCACCACGCTGCTCGCCGAACGGTGGCTGGAGCGCTCGGGCCACCTCGCCGTCCCGTCGGACCGGGCCGCAACGGCCGCTGAGCCCGACTTGAACCTCACGTCACGTGAGGCCGCACGCTGACGGCATGACAGACACCTACCCTGCCTTCGAGGTCGGCCCCGTCCCCGTCCCCGGCCCGGACGCCCGGCCGCCCGAGCCGTTCCACGGCATCTACGGCATGCCGGCCTTCGTCACCGTCCCCACCGCCGATCTCGACCGATCGGTCAGTTTCTGGACGCGCGGGCTCGGCTTCTTCGAGCTCTTCTCCGCGCCCGGTCGCGTGATCCACCTGCGGCGCTGGACGTTCCAGGACGTCCTGCTCGTACCCGCAGGGAGCGACGTGGAGGTGCCGACGCCGCCGCCCGCCGCCGTCGTCAGCTTCGCGTGCGTGCTGGGGCAGGTCGACGAGATCGCCGCCGCGTGCGCCGAGCTGCTGCCCGGCTCCGTCACCGGCCCGCGCACCATGCCGTGGGGCACGGTCGACGTCGACGTGGTCACACCGGAGAACGTACGCGTGACCATGACGGCGGCCCAGCCCTGGGACCCGGACAGCGAGGCGGCTCGCACCGTGCGGGACGAGCTCGGGATCGACGGGCCCGCCAGATGACTACCTCGCCCTGTGACTACCTCGCCAGATGACTACCTCGGGGTGACGGTGGGTGGGGCGGCTGCCGCCGTCGGGGTGACGGTGCGGACGCTGCACCACTGGGACGAGCTGGGCCTGGCCCGGCCGTCCCGCCGCACCACCGGCGGCCACCGGCTGTACGACGCCGCCGACCTGACCCGGCTGCACCGCATCCGCCTCTACCGCGAGCTCGGCGTGCCCCTGGCCGAGATCGCCGACCTGCTCGAGGCGGGCGCCGACGAGGCCGAGGAGTCCCTGCTGCGCCAGCGCGACCAGGTGCGCGACCGCATCAGGGAGCTCGAGCGCGCCGCGGACGCGCTCGACCGGCTCGTCGAGGCCCGCCGGTCGGGCGTGCTGCTCACCCCCGAGGAGCAGGCGGAGATCTTCGGCACGGGCTGGGAGCCGGGCTGGGCCGCCGAGGCCCGCGAGCGCTGGGGTGGGACCCCGCAGTGGGCCCAGTACGCCGAGCGCGCCGCGCAGCGCGGCCCGGAGGACTACCGGAAGATCGTCGCGGACCTCGACGCGCTGCACGCGGACCTGGCCGCGGCGGTCCGCGCGCGGACGTCGCCGGAGGGCGCGGACGCCCAGGCGCTGGCCGAGCGGCACCGGGCCGCGGTGTCGGCCTACTTCGACTGCACGCACGCGATGCACGTGTGCCTCGGGCGCACCTACGCGACCGACCCGGGGTACCGCTCCTTCTACGACGGCGTCGCACCCGGGCTCGCCGACTGGCTGCGGGCCGCGATCGACGCCACCGCCCGGGTGCACGGCGTCGACCCGGAGACCGCGACCTGGGAGTGACGGCGCACCCGTTCCAGCGGCTGCGAACAGCGGGTGTGCCGAAAAGCACGTGGCTCGCGCGGCGGGTGTGGCATAGCATCGAGATGACGGCCGCGTGGCGATCAGCCCGGCCGTCCCCACCGGACACAGGAGCGAGAGATGCGGGTCTTCACCGCGGGATGCGAGGCGGCCGTCCAGGCCTGCTCGGTCGGCACCCGTCCCCGCGTCGCAGCACTCTGACATCGCCGGACCGCACGCCGTCGCGCGTGCGTCGGCCGGACGTCGGAGGGCGGGCGCGGTGTCGCCCCCTGCCCTGCCGCCCGCCGGCCCGGTGACCTCCGCGCCGAGGTGACCGTGGCGCCGTCGTGCACGTGCGTGCCGACGGCGAGCGCCGGTGGCGGCCTCCGAACGACCGGAAGCCGATACCTCATGAATCCCCTGACCGAGAAGCAGATCCGCGCGTCCTTCGTGAACGCGAGCAAGCGCGAGGCCGCGCAGGCCACCCTGCCCGAGCTGTCCGAGATCGACTGGGAGCAGCTGGACTACCTGGGCTGGCACGATCGCAAGGCGCCGCTGTCCTCGTACGTCGTGCTCGAGCTCGACGGGACCCCGACCGGGGTGCTGCTGCGATCGTCCGACGCCAAGACGGGACGCGCCCGCTCCAAGGGCGTGTGCGCCTGGTGCGAGGACGTCGTGGTGACCGACGAGGTCTCCCTCTACGTCGCGCGCCGGGCGGGCGCCAAGGGCCGCAACGGCAACACGATCGGCACGCTGATCTGCACCGAGTTCGTCTGCTCGCGCAACGTGCGGCGCACGCCCACGTTCACCGAGGCGGGCAACGACCCGGAGATGCGTGAGCTGATCACCGACCGCCGCATCGCCGGTCTACGCGAACGCGCCGCGCGGTTCGTGGCAGAGGTCGGCAGCACGCGCTGACCCTTGCGTCGGGCGCACAGGCCCCCGAGGCCTGTGCGTCCGACAGGCGCGGGTGCGGCCGGAGGGCGGGGGCGGGAACGCACCAGCGGCGGTTCATGCGGCACGCAGCCGGGCGGCCGCGGCGACCGCCGCCTCGCACCACGCCACGGCGGGCCGGTCGACGGCGCCGTGCACCACGATCTGGCGGCACAGCTCCCCGAGGCCCTCTGTCGCGGCCTGCTCGGCGTCGACGCCGGGGAAGAGGCGGTGCACCGAGTACACGACGGCCCGGCGGTGGGCCGCCCACTCCGCCGGGTTCGAAGCCAGGCCGGAGGACCGGGCCGGGGTCACGGTCTGCGTCGTCTGCGTCATGCCCTTCACACGCGCGACACGGCCCGATGTCACAGCACTTCGGGTCAGGAAATCCGGAAGTCTTCCCGTGCACGGGGTGAATGTGGTCGGATGCGGTCATGCCTCAGCGGATAATTCGGGACGAATCGGTCGCGCTCGATGACCTCACGGGGCTCGTCTCCCTCACCGAGCTGACGAGCAGCCCCGACCAGGAGGCGGCGTACGCCGCGCTGCACGCGCAGTGGGGGCCCGTCGCGCCGGTCGAGATCGAGAGCGTCGGCGACGCCGTCGTGCCCGGCTGGCTGGTGCTGGGGCACCAGGAGAACTGTCACGTCATGCGCTCGGAGGCCCAGTTCGCCAAGGACCCGCGCACGTGGCGCTGGAACCAGGAGGACCTGCTGCCGCCGGGCACGGCGATCTCGACGTTCGCGCCCGCGGATCCGCGCCCGGCCTCGTTCCACCACGACGGCGAGGAGCGACGCCGCCTGCGCGAACCGCTGGACGACGCGCTGGCCGCCCTCGACGAACGACGCGTCCGCGAGCAGACCCGCGACATGTGCGCGCGGATCATCGACCGGATGGGCGAGTCGGGTTCCACCGACCTCGTGCGCGCGTACTGCCAGCCCGCCGGGTTCCTCGCGATGACGACGCTGCTCGGCTTCGACCTCGAGACCGGCGGTCGGCTGATGACCGACTCCGCGACCGTCGTCGTCGGGGACGGGGACGAGGTGGCGGCCGCGCAGGCGCGCGTGGCCGGGACGATCCTCGAGCACATCACGCGGCGCCGCACCCACGGCGGCAAGGACCTCGTCGCACACATGGCCGTCCACCCGAACTTCGCGCACGACGGCGAGATCGCGGCGAGCGCCGTCGTCCCCATGCACGCGGCGGCCATCTTTCTCACGGCGTGGATCACGCAGACGGTGCACCTCGTGCTGTCCGACCGGACGCTCGCCGCCCGCGTGGCGGGCGGGCGCATCACGCTCGACGGCGCGCTCGACGAGGTGCTGTGGCGCGAGTCGCCCATCGCGCAGTCCCCCGCGCTGCGGTTCGCGCGCAACGACGTCGAGCTGGGCGGGCGGCTGATCCGCCAGGGGGACGCCCTGGTGCTGTCGATCGCGGCGGCGAACGCCGACCCGGCCGTGCACTCCGACGACCCGTGGGACGAGGTGGACAACCGTGCGCACCTCTCCTGGGGCACCGGGCTGCACCGGTGTCCGGCTCCGCGCCAGGCGCGGCTGATCGCGGGCGTGGCGGTCGACGAGCTGCTGCGAAACATGGACGTCACGCTGCACGTGCCCGACGAGGGGCTGCCGTGGGCGCCGTCCCCCTGGGTGCGGCACCCCGCGCGCATGCCGGTGACCTACCGGCGCGCGACGATCAGCGGCACCGAGACCGACTGAGCGGGACCGGGGCGCGGCGGGAGCCGGGCCGCCGACGCCGCCCGGCTCCCGCCGCGTCCGCCGCTCAGTCCCCGAGCAGCGCGGGGAGGCGGGCCGGGCCGTTCGCGACGAAGCCGGGCACCTCACCCAGGTCGGCGTCGGGGTCGGCGAGCCGGAGCCCGGGGAACCGGTCGAACAGGGCGGGCAGAGCAGTCTCGGCCTCGCGACGAGCGAGCGGCTCGCCCGGGCAGTGGTGCGCCCCGGCGCCGAACGCGAGATGGGTGCGGTCCGCGCGGGTGGGGTCGAAGACGGCGGGCCGCTCGTGCAGCCCGGGGTCGCGGCCAGGGGCGCCGAACACCGCGATGATCGGGTCGCCCTTCGCGATGGGCACACCGCCGAGCTCGAGGTCCTCGACGGCGAACCGCAGCGGGATGTAGACGACCGGCGGGGCCACGCGCAGCGTCTCGTCGACCACCGCCTCCCAGCTGACCTCACCGGCCCGTGCCGCTGCGAGCACCTCCGGGTGGGTGAGCAGCAGACGCACGGCCGAGGCCAGCAGGTTCACGGTGGTCTCGTGGCCCGCGATGAGGCCGAGCTGCGCGGTGCCCGCCGCCTCGTTCACGGGCAGCTCGGCCGCGAGGACGCTGGTCAGGTCCTCGGTGGGCCGTTCCCGCTTGGCCTCGACGAGCTCGATGATCAGTGTGCGGAGCGCGAGCTGTGTCGCCAGCCCCTCCTCGGCGGACGCGCTCGTGTCCATGAGGGCGTCGGCGTACCGGCGCATCTCCGCGCGCTGCGCGTCGGGCACCCCGAGCAGGTCGCAGATCACCTCGATCGGGATCGGGTAGGCGAATTCCTCGCGCAGGTCCACGACCGCGCCGCCGGCTCCCGCGGCGGCGAGGCGGTCCAGCGTCGCCGCCGTCGCGGCCTCGATCTTCGGCTGCAGCGCGCGGGTGCGCCGCGCGGTGAAGGCACGGGCGGCGACCTTGCGCAGCCGCCGGTGCTCGGCCCCGTAGGAGTTGAACATGGACGTGCTCGTGACCCAGGTGAACAGCGGCCACTCGCGGGTGATCTCGCCGTTCACGAGCGCGGTCCAGTGCTGGTGGGAGTCCTTGGAGACGCGCGGGTCCACGAGCAGGGGGCGCAGCAGCGCGAGGTCGGTGACCGCCCAGGCCGCCACGCCTCCCGGCAGCCCGACCCGGGTCACGGGGCCTCGCGCGCGCAGGCGCTCGACCTCCTCCAACGGCGCTCTGCCGGCAGCATCCAGCACCAGGGTTTCCACGAGCTCTCCTCACGACGACGGACCGACGGGCACAGTCTTTGCCGAGATGCCCGCTTTGTCCATGTCTGTGCGAGGCGCGGGTGGTCAGGGCAGCGTGAGCGTGCCGATCAGCGCGCCGTCGCGGTGCTCGAGCTCGAAGCCGATGCGCTCCAGGGCGCGACGGGCCGCGGCGTCCTGCGCGCCTGCACCGGCCACGAGCCGCCGGGCATCCATGGTGCGGGCCGCCGCCATCGCCCAGTAGGCGACCTCGCCCGCGATGCCGCGGCCGCGGTGCGAGCGACCGATCCAGAGCCCCACCTCGCGGGCCGCCGGGTCGCCGTCGACCAGAGCGAGGCGCGCCGCGCCCGCGATCCTGCCGTCCGCCGTGACCGCCCAGGTCACCTCCGGGACGGGAGCGTCGAGCGACACCCGGCACCCCCGGTGATAGGCACGGAAGGCCTCCTTGCGCGGCTCGGTCCAGGGACCGGCGGACTCGCCGGGGAGCGCCTCGCCGGGCAGGGCCTCCGCGACGGCCACGGCGAGCAGCCGCTCGAGCACGTCGTCGTCCACAGGGAGCAGGTCGACCATCAGCTGCGATGTCACGTCGCGGATGATATCCGCATGCCGCGCGCCCCGGATCGGTGAAAGTTTCAATCACCTGGCCGGGCGTCGCTCACGCGTCCTTCGCGTAGTCCACCCGGCCCAGGCCCAGCCAGGTTGCGAGCGCCTCGATCTCCGCGTGCACGGCGTCCATGGCCGCGCCGTCGAACGGGAGGTCTTCGTGCACCGCGAAGACGTCGAGCACCCCGCGCTTCCGGTCGGCCTTCGCGTCGAGCTTCCCGACGAACCGCTCGCCGTGCAGGATCGGGAGCGCGAAGTAGCCCCACCGCCGCGCGGCCTTCGGTTTGTACATCTCGAGCACGTACTCGTAGTCGAACAGGTCGAGCAGGCGGGCACGGTCGGCGGCAGTGGCGTCGAACGGGGACAACAGGGCCGTGCGGGGCTCGAACGGCTCGTCCGCGCGATCCAGCAGCTCAGGGTCCGCGCGCCACTCGCCGTCGACACCGTCGACGACGACGGGCTCGCCCGGCAGGTCCACCCACCAGGTGCCGTCACCGGACCGGCCCTGCACCCGCGGCCGCGCGATGCCCTCGGCCGCGAGACGCCGGTCCAGCCGCTCGCGCACCGCCTGGTCGAGCGGCACCGGGTCGACGCGCGGGTACACGCGCTCGGCGAGGTCCCAGAGACGCTGCCTGCCCTTGCGACCCGTGATCGCGAGGCGGCCCTGCATGTTGAGCGCCTCGAGCATCTCGGCGACGCTGCGCCGGCTGCTCCACCCCTCGGCACCCCACGTGTACGGCACCCGGGCGGTGTCCGGCACGTCCTTGGCGAGGACGGGACCCTCCGCGTCGACGAGCGCGAGCACCTCCTCCTGGAAGGCGGCGTTGTCGTCGAGCCACCTCCGCATCGTCTCGTTCTGCGGCCAGCGGGCCATCTGCTCGAGGTACAGCGGCAGGTCGTCCATCGACCGCACCGTGCCGCGGAGCTGGAACAGCATGCGGTCGGAGATCGCGTCGTCCACGGCACCGGGCCAGCACGCGCCGCCGAGCCGCGACCACGCCACGAGGTCCACGGCGGGCGCGACGGCGGTGGTCGGGTCCACCGCGAGGTACGTGAGGTCCTCCACCAGGTGCACGAGGTCGACCGGACGGTGCGCCTCGAGCAGCTGCGCGCGCAGCAGCACGCGCCGCGCCTGCTGGACGGTGAGCCGGTGAGGGGCCATGCGGCGAGGATACGGAACGACACCGACACGCGACCCGCTCGACCTTTCGGCGTGCTCGACCGTGAAGGAGCCACGAGCATGCCGAGCGGTCGCGGGGGGTTCGGGCCCCGGCAGCGTCGCCGCGGTCGACGTCAGGGTCACGCACAGCGGGCGCCAGGGCGCGAGGCCGAGTTCGTCGCGCCCATGGCCCGGTCGGCAGCGGCGCGAGCTCCTCGTCGCGCCCGACGCGCTGCCCGAGCGGGTCGACGACGTCGAACCGGCGCCGGGCGTGCTCGTCGACAGGGGCACCGTCGTCACGCTGCACGTCTCGACGGGTCCCTGAGCCCGTAGCCTGGGGCCGTGGCCCACGCCTATCGCACCTCCGCACACGCCGACGCCCCTGCCGACGTCGTCTGGCGCCTCCTGTCCGACGTCGAGGGCATGCCGGGCTGGACGCGGTCCATGACGCGCGTGTCGATCGTCGACGGCGACGGGCTCGCCGTCGGCACCCGCGTCGAGATCGAGCAGCCAGGGCTCCCGCGCGCGACGTGGGAGGTCGACGGCGTCACCGAGGGCCGGAGCTTCTCGTGGTCGAGCAGCTCGCCGGGCGTGCGCACCGGGGCGGCGCACCTCGTGACGCCCCTGCCGGGAGCTGGGTCCGACGGCGGGGAGGCCTGCGACGTCACGCTTGTCGTGGCCCAGAGCGGCATGCTGGCCGGGCTGACCAACCTGGCTCTGGGGTCACGCATGCGCGAGCTGGTGGACACGGAGCTCGCGGGCCTCGTGGCCGCGGCGGAGCGCGCCGCGGGACGCCGGACGGCGCCCCCCGAGGCGTGACGCGGCGCGGCGCACCGGCGTGTCACGCCTTTTCCCGGGGAGTTCTTTGCCCCGCAACAAAGGCCGCGATCATTGCAGAAATGCCCGCTGCGCTGCACGTTTACCGTCGTCGAAAAGTTCCGCGGTAATGACAGACCTCGATACTTCACAACAAACGTTATCTGATCGAGACAAGCCCGTGACCCGTATGTAGCGTCGGACCCGTTGCGCCACCGGAGGCGCGACCGCGGGCCCCATTCCCAGTCAGGTACGGACCCGCGACACCGGCGACTTGGAGAACTTCGGTGAGTACCACCGTCCGACGCGGGCGACACCGCGCCGTTCACGCTCCTAGCACTCCTCTGATGGCCGTGACCCGTACCGCCGCCCGCTCGGGCGCGCTGATCGCGGCATCGTCCGGACTTCTCGCGACGGCTCTCGCACCCAGCGCACACGCCGTCCCGGGAGACGGTTCCCACCGTCTGGCAGGCGTCGACAAGACGACGCTCACGCAGCACCAGGCCCGTGAGGTGGCGACGGCACCAGCGGTGCAGGTCGCCAGCGACGCGACGCTCGAGATGGAGACCGACGTCGTCAAGGTCACGCCGGCCCCCGAACCGGAGCCCGAGCCGGAGCCGGAGCCCGTGGCCGCGGCTCCGACCCAGGCCGAGGCGGTGGTCCAGCAGGCCGAGCAGGTCACCCCGGACTACGCGTCCGACGGGTCGATCGGCGCGCGGGCCGTCGCGATCGCGATGCAGTACATCGGCATCGCCTACACGTACGGCGGCGAGTCGCCCGCGACGGGCTTCGACTGCTCGGGCCTCGTCAAGTACGTCTACGCCCAGCTCGGGGTCGACCTGCCGCACTCGTCGGCCTCCATGGTCTCGGCGGGCTACCAGGTCTCCTCACCCATCCCGGGCGACATCGTGTGGACACAGGGCCACGTCTCGCTCTACGCGGGCAACGGGATGGTCGTCGAGGCGGCCAACTACGGCACACCGGTGCGCCACACCGCCCAGTGGCAGGACTACGCGGTCTACATCCGCCCCTACTGATCCGCCACCGACCTGGCCCGCCGCCAGGACGTCGGGCAGGCCGGGGCGAGCTCCTCCCGCCCCGGCCTGCCCGGCCGATCTCCCGCACGGCGCGTCGTCGTGCCGCCTCAGTACGCGACCGCGGCCTCCGCGTCGACGATGCCGTAGCCGTACAGCGGCGTCCACACCCCGACGAGGCCCAGCAGCGGGTCGCGCGCGGTGGACAGGATCGCGTCCTCCACCTCCGTGACGGACCGGCCCTGGGCGGCGAGCAGCGCAGCGACGCCTGCCACGTGCGGCGTCGCCATGGACGTGCCGGCGTAGGCGTCGTAGCTGCCCCCGCCGCACACGTCCGACCCCGTGCCGACGGGCACCGTCGACCACACGTCGCCGTCGCAGCCGGTGAGCCCGCCGGAGCCGCCGGGCGCCGAGACGCTCTTGAGGTCGAGCTTGACCGGCAGCTCGGAGTAGTACGAGTGGAGGCGCGCCGAGTCGGTCGCGCCCACGCAGATCGCGACACTCGTGAACGCGGGGTCGTTGCACAGCGGCGTCGACGAGTTGCCCGCCGCCGCGACCGTCAGCGCGCCCTTCTCCCGTGCGTACGTGATGGCGTCCCGCATCAGGGTGTCGACGCCGACGATCGTCAGCAGCTGCCCGCCCGGCGCGGTGCCCAGCGAGAGGTTGATGACGTCCGCACCGTGGTCGGCCGCCCACCGGATGCCGTCGGCGATGTCCTGCGACGACCCCGATCCGCCCTCGAGCACCTTGACCGGCAGGATCTTCGCACCTGGTGCGACACCGGCCACGCCGATGCCGTTGTTCGCCGTGGCCGCGACGATGCCGGCGACGTGGGTGCCGTGCTCGTCGCCGTCGTTCCTCCCGTCAGGGCCCCTGAAGTCCCCGTCGCCGCACGGACGGACGTCCGCGCAGCCGGCGAACGTGGCACCCGGCAGGAGCCGGCCCACGAGGTCCGGCTGCCTGAGGTCGACTCCTGTGTCCACCACCGCCACCACCGCACCCTTGCCGATGGTGGTCTCCCAGGCGGCCTCCGCGTTGATCTGGTCCAGGCCCCACTGCTTGTCCCGGAGAGGGTCGGCGGCCCCTGCGTGCGCGGCCGGCGCCACGGCGACCAGCGCTGCCACGGCCAGCGCCGCGGAGGTGGCGACGCCGACGAGCGACTTCCTTGTCATGTATGCCCCCCGTGCTCGCACGGGGGCTGAATGCCCCCGAACTGGGGCAAACCTAGGGGTACCGGACGTTCCGGGAACAGGGCCGTCGAGCACGGCCGGGTGAAATTTACCCAATCGCAATCAGCGCGGGCGCTCCGTGCCGAGGCGTCAGGCCCAGGCCTCGGACAGCTCGCTCTCCTCGTCCGCGGCCTCGCGCGACAGCCGGAGCGCCGCGACGGCCGCCCCGAGCAGCAGTGCCACGACCCACGCGCCCAGCTGGTGCCCCTCGGACCTGATGGCGGCCGGCGCGATCTCGTGCCACACGACGCGGAACACCCCGAGTGGCTGCTCGGTGAGCGGGGAGCCGGGCCAGAGATTCGCCTGGACCGCCACGAGCGCGGCACCGGTGGCCTGCAGCACCCAGACCGCGCCCGCGGTGGGCAGCCAGCCCAGCAGCTCGATCGGCCTGCTGTCGACCGCAAGACCCAGCGCGAGGCCGAGCCCGACGGCGAAGATCCACCACGTGCTGTGGGGCGTCACGGGGTGCCCGGGCACGAAGCCCCAGAGCCACCCGTCCAGGAGCACGACCGGCAGCGCGAGCGCCACGCCACGCAGCGGGGCAGGGCCCAGGCCGGCGAGGAGCCCGAGACCGAGGCCGACCAGCCCCGCCACGCCGGTCACGACGAGCATCCACACGGGCGCCCCCTCGTGCGGCAGCCCGCCACGCGCAGCGAGCCACCACGTGGCACCGCCGGCACCTGCCATGGCGAGCAGCACGCCACCGACGGCCGCGCCCGCACCGGCGCCGCGCGACGCGGGCAGGCGCGCGAGCGCGCCCGCGACGACGCCGCCGACGAGCGCCATGACCACCACGGAGGTCAGCGCGTCATCACCCGTGACGGGGAGGGGGAGAAACCCTGCCGCGCCGGCGGGTACGCCGTCTGCCAGGCCTGTGACCTCGTAGGACACCTGCGCGATCCAGGGCAGGAAGCCCCCGGCCCACCAGGCCAGAGCGCTGAGAGGGACCACCCACCAGGCGGAGATGCGGTGCTCGTCGTCGCCCATGCCGCCGAACCGTAGCGGATTCATGTGAAGTCGGTCATAACCCACGAAGCCCGGAAGGGGGTAAATCTGCGCCTTCGTTGGGTCAGACCGTAATGCGTAACCCGATCGTGACATTTTCGGGGAAGGTGTGTACGTTGACTTCTGCTCCACCGCCTCGGTGGAGTCGTGAGTCGGACGCCGAGTCCTGTCACCGGCTCATGACCAGACGTTGCAGACAGGAGCGGGGGACCCACTTCCGGGTGACAGCGTGATCGTCATCCTCGGGGTGAAGCCGGACGGAAACCCCCCAGTAGCCGTGCGGCCGGGTATGTACTCCGACCCGAACCCGACAGCTGACCTCGTAGGCGTTCCAGGAGACATCAGGTGACGAACTCCACCCGCGGTCGGCATCGTGACAGCCGGCCGGCCCAGACACCGCTGACCGTCCTTGCACGAACCGCCACCGAGAACGCAGGCACCGTTGCCCGCCGTGGCGCCCTCGCCGCCGCCGCAGGCGGCGTCCTCATCTCGACCATCGCCACCACCGCGCACGCCGCGCCCGCGATGGACCTCAAGACCGACGTCAAGACGGCGAAGCTCAACTCGACCGACCTGCAGTCCCTCACCGCCGTGGCGAAGCAGGCCGTCGCCGCCGCCCCGACCGTGACCGTCCCCGTCGACGCGAAGATGCCGATGGAGATGGAGATCCTCGGGGCCTCGTCCGGCGACAAGGGCGAGAAGGGCGAGGCCGCCGTCGTCTCCGTGGACGCGCCGGACCCGGTCCCCGTCGGCCAGCAGGCCGTCAACGTCGCGCTCAACTACCTCGGCATCACGTACGTGCTCGGCGGCGCCTCGCCGTCGGCCGGGTTCGACTGCTCCGGCCTCGTGCAGTACGTGTACGCCCAGCTCGGCTACTCGCTCCCGCACTCGTCCGGCGCGCTCCTGGGCGCCGGGTACCAGGTCACCTACCCCGAGCCCGGCGACATCGTCTGGACGCCCGGCCACGTGGCGATCTACGCGGGCGACGGCATGATCATCGAGGCGTGGGCCGCCGGCATGCCGGTGCGCTACACCGCGATGTGGCAGAACAACCCGACCTTCGTCCGCGTCGCCGCCTGACGAGCACGGTCGACCCTCAGCCGTACCGCTGCGCCTGGCCGGATCACTCCGGCCAGGCGCAGTGCTGTCCCACGAAGTCGTAGAACGTGGCCCGGGCCGCGTCCGGCATCGGCACGTGGACGACGCCCTGCACCTCGCCGTCGACGGACGCGGTCACGGGAAGGAACGTCCCTCGCTTGTCCTCGGCCACGGCGTGCACGTCGCACCGCGCCGGGACCACCGCGAGCTCGACCACCCCGGAACCCTGACCGGCCAGGGCACTGCCCACCCAGCCCGACGTGCCGCGCACCGGGTCGGGGTTGCTCATCAGCGTGGTGCCGGCGACCCGCTCGAGCGTGACCTCCGGCCCGCCCGGCACCCGCTCCACGCGGAGCGTCACGAACGCGGTCGGCTCCCCGTCGCGGTCCTCGACGCGGACCCGCTCGTCCACCGACAGGCGCGCGCCGGCCGCCAGGGCGGCAGCGGCGCAGTCCTCCTCGTGGTTCCGCGCGAGGTGGCCCACGGGGTCGCCCGCCCCGTCCACGACGACGTCGGTCGCCGGACCTCTGCCGTCGCCCTCGCCGAGCGCGAGCGCGAGCGTCGCAGACGGTGCGGCGGGCCGCTCGGGCCCGGGGCAGCGCGCCTCACCCAGCACCACCGTCGCGGCGCGGGTCCCTCCGGGGCGCAGCGCGGTCGGTCGCTTCACGACGGGGTGGGACGGACCGAAGCCGTCGGCGTCGAGGGTGCCCGACAGGAGCGTCAGCGTCTCGTCGGAGTCGTTGGTCACCCGGAGCCGGACCTCGCGCTCGGCGTACTGCTCGCGCCCCTGGTCCACCTCGACGGTGAGGTGAGCCGCGACGTCGGCGGGCACCGGGCCGCGTGCGGGCGGGGCGGTGCCACCGCCCGTGCACGCGACAGCGGCCGCGCCGACCACCGTCGCCGTGACGGCGACGAGGCCCGCGCGGCCGCTGGGTGCTGCGATCAAGCCTTACGCCGGCCGAAGATCGCCTGGACGATCAGGATGACGATGATCGCGCCGATCACCGAGAACAGCCAGCTCTGCCAGGACCAGAACTCGTCGAAGCTGATGTCGAAGAGCAGGCCCCCGAGCCAGCCACCGAGCATGGCGCCGAGCACCCCGAGGAGCAGGGTCAGCCAGAACCCGCCCGGCTGCTTGCCCGGGAGGATGATGCGGGCGATGACGCCCGCGATCAGTCCGAGGATGAGAAAGGCGAAGAAGCCCATGGTGTTCCTCCAGAGTGGTGTGGCTTGCTTGCACCTACCTCAGCACTGTTCCAACCAACTTGCCACCGGACCCGCCGAATTCCGGTCAAATACGGATAATTCGCATACCTAGCAGCTCCGTGGCCAGCGGTTATAGTTCGCCGGGGCACGGAGGGGTAGTGGTTCCGTGCGGTGCGGGACGTCGGCGCGGGTGCCGGTGAGGAGAGGACGAGATGGACCAGGAGATCAGCGGGCGGGCCGGGCGACGGACCTGGCGGGACGGGCTCAAGGCCTTCCTCGAACGACGCTGGGTCACGCGCCTCGTGATCGGCGTCATCCTCGCCAACGCCCTGGTCCTCGGCGCCGAGACGATGGTGACAGGGGTTGCCCTGGACATCCTGCGCTGGATCGACCACGCCATGCTCGCGTTCTTCGTGCTCGAGCTCCTGCTGCGCCTCACGGCGCTGGGCCGGAGCTTCTTCCGCGACCCGTGGAACGTGTTCGACCTGTTCGTGGTCGGCATCGCGCTGCTGCCCGCCACCGAGTCCCTGTCGGCCCTGCGCGCGCTGCGCGTGCTCCGTGTGCTGCGCGTCGTGTCCGCCGTGCCGGCGCTGCGCCGCGTCGTCGACGGTCTGCTGCGGGCCGTGCCGGGCATGAGCGCGGTCGGCGCGCTCCTCGTGCTGGTCATCTACGTGTCGGCCGTGATAGCGACCAACCTGTTCCGCGACGCGTCCGAGGAGTACTTCGGCAGCCTGTGGACGACGCTGTTCACGCTCTTCCAGGCCATGACGGGCGAGGCGTGGCCCGACGTCGCACGCGCCGTGATGTCGCTGCACCCGTCCGCGTGGATCTTCTTCGTGCTCTACATCCTGGTCGTCAGCTTCGCGGTGCTGAACCTGTTCATCGCCGTCATCGTCAACGGCATGGAGGAGATGACCGAGGAGGAGCGCGAGGACGACCGTCGCAAGGACGAGCGCCTCGACGCCCTCGCCGAGCAGAACCGCGAGATCCTCGCCGAGCTGCGCGCGGTGCGCGCGCGGCTCGACGAGGACGGCGACGTCAGCCCCGCACCACGTTGACCAGGTGCGGCGGGCGTACCACGACTCGCCGCACCCCACTGCCCCCGACGGCGCGCACGACGGCGGGCCGGGCCAGCGCCACCCGCTCCAGCTCCTCCGCGGTGACGTCGGCCGCGACGGTCAGCCGGTCGCGCACCTTCCCGTCCACCTGGACCACGGCCTCGACGTCACGGTCGACCAGCAGGTCGGGGTCCACCGCGGGCCACGGCTCCGCGGCGACCGGCGTCGTGCCGCCCAGGCGCTCCCACAGGTCCTGCGCGACGTGCGGGGCGAACAGGCCCAGGAGCACCGCGACGGCCGATGCCGCCTCGCGGTGCGCCGGGTCCGTCCCCGGCGTGCGACGGATCTCGCCGACGAGCTCCATCAGGCGGGCGAGGGCGACGTTGAACCTGCCCGAGTCGACCAGCCCGTCGATGTCGTGGACGGCGCGGTGCACCGCCCGGCGCAAGGGTGACGGCGTCGGCCGTACGCCCTGCCCCGGGGCCTCAGCAGGTGCGCCGGCCTGCGCCTCGGCCGGGGCGGCGGCCGGGCCGGCCAGGCGCAGCACCCGCGTCAGGAAACGGCGCATCGCCCCGGGCGAGACGTCCGCCCAGTCCAGATCCTCCTGCGGCGGCCCGGAGAAGAGGATGGCCAGGCGGACGGCATCGACCCCGTGCCGGTCCAGCTCGGCTGCCAGGTCCACACCGTTGCCCAGCGACTTGCTCATCGCCCGGCCCTTGTTGATCACCTGCCCCTGGTTCATCAGGCGTGCGTAGGGCTCGGGGGACGGCACCAGGCCCATGTCGTACAGGACCTTGGTGACGAACCGGGCGTACAGCAGGTGCATCGTGGCGTGCTCGACCCCGCCCACGTACAGCGCGGCGGGCATCCAGCGGGCGGCGTCCTCGGGCCGGAACGGCCCCTCCTCGTACCCCGGGGACAGGTAGCGCAGGAAGTACCAGGACGAGTCGACGAACGTGTCCATCGTGTCCGTGTCCCGCTCGGCAGGGCCGCCGCAGCGGGGGCACGTCGTCTCCACCCAGTCCCGGGCACCGGCCAGCGGCGACACGTCGCCCG
Organism: Promicromonospora sp.; assembly: GCA_036010205.1. Lineage (GTDB taxonomy): Bacteria > Actinomycetota > Actinomycetes > Actinomycetales > Cellulomonadaceae > Promicromonospora. Next base: position 77,174 of record DATGOB010000069.1, read on the forward strand.
GTACCAGCTCGGCACCCTCCAGGTGCGGCAGCTCGACGGGCAGCTGGTCGTCCGGCACCAGGACCTCGCCGCACGCCGGGCAGTGCACGACGGGGATCGGGGCACCCCAGTACCGCTGCCGGGACACCAGCCAGTCGTGCAGCCGATAGGTCGGCCCCTCGGGACCCACCTGCCGGCCGATCCAGTTGCGCTGCATGGTCAGCACGTGGGCGGGCCATCCGTCGGCCAGCAGGTCCATGTCGTCCAGCAGGCGGTCGGCGTACGCGGTGATCCGGAAGAACCACTGGGTCAGGCTCCGCGCCACGACGGGTGTACCGCAGCGCTCGCACGAGCCGTCGACGACCTGCTCGTTGGCCAGCACGGTGCGGTCGGCCGGGCACCAGTTCACGTCGGCCTGCGCCCGGTAGGCCAGGCCGCGCTCGCACAGTCGGGCGAACAGCCACTGCGTCCACCGGTAGTACCCGGGCTCGTGCGTGTGCAGGCGCCGCGTCCAGTCGAACGAGACGCCGTAACGCCGGATCGACGCCGCCTGCGTGGCGATGTTCGCCTCGGTGAACACCGCCGGGTGCTCCCCGCGGCGGATCGCTGCGTTCTCCGCGGGCAGGCCGAAGGAGTCCCAGCCGATCGGGTTGAGCACGTCGTAGCCCTTGGCCCTCCAGTACCGCGCGACGACGTCGGTGATCGCGAACACCTCGGCGTGACCCATGTGCAGGTCGCCCGAGGGGTAAGGGAACATCGTCAGCAGGTAGCGACGAGGGCGGGTGCCGTCGGTCTCGGTCATCGTTCTCGCTCTCCGGTGCGTCGATCGGGTTCCGGGCACGAAAAAGCCCCTCGCAGGGAGGGGCGGCCGCACCGGGTGTGCCCGATCGAGGGCGGAGCCGGTGCGGCTAGGTAAGGAGCGAGCGTGCCGTGCGCATGGGTCAAGGATAGGGCGGTCCGTGCGACCGGGTAAAGGGTCGTCCCGCCGGGCGCGACGCGGTGCGAGCGCCGGTTCGGTCCGCCGCCAGCGAGGTCCGAGCCGGCGCTCGCGCCGGTGGTGGACGGGAACCACCGGCTCGGCGTGCCCCCAGCGCACTCCGAACCCGCGGCTCCCGCCCGACACGTCGCGACCCGGCCCGCCACCGGCGGGTCAGGACGTCGTCCGCGTCACTGCTCTGACGCGTGCACGCCCCGGATGTCACAGCACTTTCGTGGATGCATTTTCATGCTCTGCTCCCAGGCTTACCCGACCGTCCCGCCGGGCGCACGGCGAACCGGTGCCCGAGGCACCAGATCTCACCCACAGAGACACCAATCGGACGGCATGGGATCAAACCGAAGAAATTTCCTCAAGTGCTGTGACATCCGGGCGGGACGTGCGTCAGGGCTGCATGGAACACATCGAGCACCCCGAGCTCGTGCGGCTCGGGGCCCAGTACCTGCGTGCCTATGCGGAGGGTGATGCCGTCAAGCTGTACCGCCTGGCCGACGCGTGGGGAGCGAGCGACCTCATCGCCGCCACCTGCGAGGTCGCGCTCGCGGTGATCCACGCGACGTCCGGCCCGGAAGGCCTCGACGCGGTGACGAGCGCCTTCTCGTCGGGCCGACGATGAGCAGGCCGACGAGGACGAGGACGACGGAGGGATCGAACCCGGCGACATGTGCGAAAGCGGAGACCTGGTGCGATCATTGGCCAGCGAGTCAAATCGGGACACTATGCGCAGAGAGGGGCACGGCCGCGTGACCACCACCGGTGACCTTCGCATCGACGACTGGGTCGTCCATCGCCGGAACGTGGTGCGGTCCGTGGCCGCGCGGGTCCCGGGAGTCGACGCCGAGGAGGCGGCCTCCCGCGCCCTCGAGAAGATGGTCCGCATCGCGTCCACCGGCGGCACGATCGACGACCCCGCCCCCTACTGGCGCCGCGCCGCGGTCAACGAGGCCATCTCCATGACCCGCGAGGCCGGTCGCGCCACCGCCGTGGAGGACGACACCCTCGACGGCCTGGCCCCGCCCGTCGAGGGCGCAGAGCTCGACGCGGAGCGGCAGGCCGATGTCTCGATGCTGCGCACCGCCCTGGCCGACCTCGCGGAGGACGACCGCACGCTCCTGCTCGACCGCCACGTGCACGACAAGACCGTCACCGACATCGCCACCGGCCTCGGCGTGCGCCCCCACGCCGTGACCATGCGCCTGCGCCGCGCCGAGGAACGCCTCGCCGGAGC
>DATGOB010000070.1:0-11512 GCA_036010205.1 Promicromonospora sp.
GGCCGCGTAGGACAGCACCGCGTCGGCGACCGGCTGCGGCGTCGCGGGCCGGGCGCGGTCGTAGCGCGCGGCGTCCGCGCCGAACCCCTCGGCGGCCCCGCGGTGCAGGTGGGAGCTGGTCACGTCGTCGGGGAGACTAGAAGTGGGCATGCGCCCACGCTAGTGGGCGAGCGCCCACTCAGGCAACATGGCTACGGCCGTTCCCACGTCCCGGCCGGAGAGGTAGGCGATCGTGCCCACGGGAGTCGCGCTCGACGACCCGCGCGCCCAGCTCGTCGCCGCGGCCGAACGGCTGCTGGCGACGCGCGGCGCCGCCGCGCTCACGAGTCGGGCCGTGACCGACGAGGCGGGCGTCGCCAAGGGCGTCCTGCACCGTCACTTCGCCGACGTGGACGACCTCCTCGCCGCCCTCGTCCGCACCCGCGCGCGGCAGGCGGCCGACCTCGGCGAGCGCCTGGTCGCCGCCGCCGGGTCGGGCGACGTCGTCGACCACGTGACCGGCTACCTCACGGCGACCCTCGACCAGGTCGCGCTCGCCGTCGTCGCACTCGTCACCGCGCGCGACGAGCTCCGCCGCCGGCTGCGCGAGACGACCCCCGAAGGGTTGCCGCTGCTCACCGACATCACCGAGGCGCTGGCGACCTACCTGGCCGGCGAGCAGTCGTCCGGCCGGGTCGCCCGGGGAGCCGAGCCGCCGCACCTCGCGATGACCCTGGTGGGCACGGGACACCTGCTGTTCGCCGGGCACCTGGGCGCGCGCCCGGACGAGGCGGCGGTCCGCGAGGTGGTCGAGTCGGTGTTGCTCGGAGCGCTGCACCCGCCCGGCCGATGAGCCGGCGGGCCGCGCGCTCGTGGCCCCGCCGTCCGCGGATCGTCTTTCAACCCGACGTTTCTCGGCTTTGGCGGCCTGCAAAGCCGAGAAACGTCGGGTTGAAAGACGATCTGCGGCGGCGGGTCCGGCTCAGGCCAGCTCGATGCGGTAGCCGCGCTTGACCACCGTGCGGATCAGGTCCCGCCTCCCGGCGGCCTCGCGCAGGCGCGCGATCGCGACCTCGGCCGCGTGCGGGTCCTGCGAGTCACCCGGCAGCGCGGCGAGCACCGCCTCGCGCGGCACAACGTCGCCGCCCGCCGCGGCGAGGAGCCGCAGCACCGCGACCCCGGTCGGCGAGAGGGGCAGCACCTGCCCGTCGAGCACCGCGACGCGCGCACGGATCACGAGCGACCCCGCGACCGTGCACAGCGCGACCGACTCGATGTGCTCGTAGTGGCCCACGAGGGCACGGACCAGCGCGCCCAGCCGGCCGCGCTCGGGCTGCAGCGGCACGATCCCGCGGTGCTCGAGCGGCTTGGCGGTGACAGGACCGACGGCGGCCGCCACCGTCCCCCCGCCGACGAACCGTGCGCGGACCTGGTCGAGCAGCCCCTCCTCCTCGACGGTCCGCATCCAGGCCTCGGCGCCCGGCGCCGACGTGAAGACGACGGCGTCGATCTCGGCGTCCGCCACGGCGTGCACGGACTCGCGGACCAGGGCCGGGTCGGGGGCGGGCCCCCACCGGTAGACGACGAGCCGCGCGACCTGCGCACCGGCCTTCTCGAACACCTCGTCGAGCCCGTCGGCACCCGCGCCGTGGTGCTGGATCGCGATGCGTAAGCCCTGCACGCCCTCGCTGAGCAGCACCTCCGCCACCTCGGCCGACGTCTCGGACTCGGCGACCCAGTCGGCCTGCAGCCCCGCGGCCTGGATGGCGCCACGGGCCTTCGGGCCGCGGGCGACGATGCGGGTGCCCGCGAGCAGCGCGAGCAGCGGCTCGGCGAGGCCGTGCGCGTCGGCGGCCTCGATCCACGCCCGGAAGCCGATGCCGGTCGTGACGACCACGACGTCCGGCGGGGCGGCGACGAGCGCGCGCGTCGCCGCGACGAGCGTCTCGTCGTCGACGTGCGGGATCATGCTCAGCGCGGGCGCGTGGCGGACGGTCGCTCCGCGGCGCTCGAGCGCGGCGGCGAGCTCGCCGGCGCGCCGCTCCCCGGTGACGAGCACGGTGGCGCCCGCCATCACCTGCCCGAGCACCGGCCGGGTCGCCCGCGCGGGGGCGGGCGCCGCGAGATCAGACACCGGCACCTGCCAGACGTCGTTCACGCGCACCCTCCAGTAGCCCTGCCGCGGCCACGTGGCCGATCACCACGACCGCCGGGGACCGGACACCGCGGGCCGCCGCCACCTCGGCCACCTCCTCGAGACGGGCCCGCGTGAGGCGTTGCCCGACGGTCGAGCCGTTCTCGACGATCGCCACAGGGGTCCGGGGATCGGCGCCCGCGGCCAGGGACTGCGCCACGATCGCGCCGAGGGACCGCACCCCCATGAGTACGACAAGCGTAGCCGTGCCGTCCCGCACACAGGACAGCGCCGTCTCGTCCAGCGGACCGGCGGCGGCGCCGGACGGCCCCGCGCAGTGCCCGGACACCACGTGGAAGCCCGTGGTCACCCCGCGGTGGGTGAGCGGGATCCCGGCCAGCCCCGGCACCGCGACGGCGGACGTCACGCCCGGCACCACCTCGACCGGCACGCCCGCCGCCGCGCACGCGGCGACCTCCTCGCCACCCCGGCCGAGCACGAACGGGTCCCCGCCCTTGAGCCGGACGACGTGCGCGCCCGCCAGCGCGTGCTCCACGAGCAGCTCGTTGATCCGTTCCTGCGGCACGGGGTGGTCGCCGGGCGCCTTGCCGACGTCGACCACGCTCACGTGCGGCGGCAGCTCCGCGAGGATCTCGACGGGGCCGAGCCGGTCCGCGACCACGACGTCGGCCGCCTGCAGCGCCCGCCACGCCCGCACGGTCAGCAGGTCGACCGCGCCGGGTCCGCCGCCGACCAGCGTGACCCGGCCGAGCGGCGGCACCGGGCCGGGGGCCGCCGTCACGAGAGCCTCACGAGCACGACCCCGTCGCGGACCTCCACCTCGTGCACCGCGAGGTCCGGCTCGTACCCGTCCTTCGGGGACTTGTCCGCCAGGACCAGGCAACGCCCCGTGACCAGCGAGAACACCTGCTTGTACACGGGCGAGGCGACCGTGGGCTCACCGGCGCGCGTGCCGACGATCCCCCGCGACAGCACGTGCGCGCCCGAGAACGGGTCGAGGTTCTGCACCGCGTACACGCGGCCCCCGTGGCTGCCGTACCCGCGTTCCTCGGGCAGCCGGAAGAGGGCTACCTGCGTGTCGCCGAACAGCGCGGCCGCGCCGCGCTCGGGGAACAGGTCGGACAACAGGCAGGCCCGCTCCCACCGGGCCGCTCGCGCGGCCCCCGCCGCGGGCGCCTGGGCGAGGTCGTGGACGGTCATGCGCGCACCTCCAGCTTCGGGCCCGCGACGACGACGCCGGCCGCGCGCTCGGCGGGCGTGGCCGGGCGGCGCTGGCCGCGCTCGGTCACGTACGCCAGCGACGGGTCGGCGTCCTTCGGGGCGTTGACGAACGACGAGAACCGGCGCAGCTTCTCCGGGTCATCGAGGACGGCCTTCCACTCGTCCTCGTAGTTCTCGACGTGGCGGGCCATCGCGGCGTCCAGGTCGGCGCAGATGCCGAGCGAGTCCTCCATGATCACCTGGCGCACGCCCTCGAGGCCGCCGTCGACCTCCTCGATCCACGGCGCGGTGCGCTGCAGCCGGTCGGCCGTGCGCACGTAGTACATGAGGAAGCGGTCGATCGTCCGGATCAGCTCCTCGGAGGTCAGGTCCTCGGCGAGCAGCTGCGCGTGCCGCGGCGTCTGACCGCCGTTGCCGCCCACGTAGACGTTCCAGCCCTTGTCGGTCGCGATGACGCCGACGTCCTTGCCGCGGGCCTCCGCGCACTCGCGCGCGCAGCCCGAGACGCCGAGCTTGAGCTTGTGCGGAGAGCGCAGGCCGCGGTAGCGCAGCTCGAGCTCGACGGCCATGCCCACCGAGTCCTGGACGCCGTACCGGCACCACGTCGACCCGACGCACGACTTCACCGTGCGCAGCGACTTGCCGTAGGCGTGCCCGGACTCGAAGCCCGCGTCGACGAGGCGCCGCCAGATGTCGGGGAGCTGCTCGACGCGTGCACCGAACATGTCGATCCGCTGGCCGCCCGTGATCTTGGTGTAGAGGCCGAAGTCGCGCGCGACCTCGCCCACGACGATGAGTCCCTCCGGCGTCACCTCGCCGCCCGGCATGCGCGGTACCACCGAGTAGGTGCCGTCCTTCTGCAGGTTGGCGAGCATGTGGTCGTTGGTGTCCTGGAGCGTGGACTGCTCGCCCGCGAGGATGTGGCCGTTGCCCAGCGACGCCAGGATCGACGCCACGACGGGCTTGCAGATGTCGCAGCCGCGGCCCTTCGCGGTGCCGCCGTCGTCGACGACGGCCTCCGTGCCGAACCGGTCCACGATCTCGCTGAACGAGTGGAGGTCGGCCACCCGGACGGCGTCGAAGAGCTGGGCGCGCGACATCTCGAAGTGCTCGCACAGCGCGGTGCTCACCTCGATGCCCGCGCGCTCGAGCTCGGTGTCGACGAGCTTCTTGACGAGCGGGAGGCACGCGCCGCAGGTGGTGCCCGCACGCGTGCAGGCCTTGACGCCCGGCACGTCGGTGCAGGCATGCTCGGTGACCGCGCCGCGGACGGTGCCCGCGCTGACGCCGTTGCAGGAGCAGACGTTCGCGTCGTCGGGCAGCTCGAGCCCGGGCGCCCCGCCGCCGCCCTCCGGGAGCAGGAACGCGCTCGGGTCGTCGCCCGGCAGCTCGGCGCCGAGCATGGGGCGCAGGCTCGCGTAGGGCGCGGCGTCGCCGACGAAGACGCCGCCGAGCAGCGTGCGCGCGTCGTCGGACAGGACGAGCTTCTTGTAGACGCCGGCCACCGGGTCGGCCCAGACCACCTCGACGGCGTCCTCGGTCCGGGCGTGGGCGTCGCCGAACGACGCGACGTCGACGCCCGAGAGCTTGAGCTTGGTCGCGGTGTCGGCGCCCGGGAACTCCGCCTCGCCGCCGAGCAGCCGGTCGACGACGACCTCCGCCATGGTGTTGCCCGGCGCGACCAGGCCGAGGCAGCGGCCCTCGATGCACGCGACCTCGCCCACGGCCCAGATGTTCGGGTCCTCGGTGCGGCACGAGAGGTCGACGACGACGCCGCCCCGCTCCCCCACCGGCAGCCCGGCCGCGCGGCCCAGCTCGTCGCGGGGGCGCACGCCGGTGGCGACCACGACGACGTCGACGTCGAGCCGGCCGCCGTCCGCGAAGTCGAGCCGGCCCACGTGGCCGGTCCGCCGGTGCGGGCGCATCTGACTGGTGGCGGTCTCGGTGCGCACGCCGATGCCCTGGGCGTTGATCAGGCGGCGCAGCGCCTGCCCCCCGCCGAGGTCGACCTGCACCCCCATGAGGTGGGTGCCGAACTCGATGACCGTCGCCTGCGCGCCCAGCGCCGTGAGGGCGCCCGCCGCCTCCAGCCCGAGCAGCCCGCCGCCGATGACGGCGCCGCGCACCGGCTTGCCCGCGGGGAAGCCGCGCCGCTTCTCCTCGACCCAGCCGCGCAGGGCCGCGACGTCGTCGAGGGTGCGGTACACGAAGACGCCCGGCAGGTCGTTGCCCGGGATGGGCGGCATGGCGGCGTTCGATCCCGTGGCGAGCACGAGCTCGTCGTAGGCGTGCACGTGGCCGAGGCGGTCCGTGACCGTCCTCGCCGCGCGGTCGACCGACTCGATCCTGCGGTCCGTGTGCAGCGTGACGAGCGGGTCGGCCCACAGGTCGGGGTCGCCCAGACCGATGCCGTCGACACCCTCGGAGAACCAGCGGGTCAGACCCACCCGGTCGTAGGGCGCGCGCGGCTCCTCGGCGAAGACGGTGACGCGATAGCGGCCCGCGTCGTCCCGGGCGCGCAGCGCCTCGACCAGCCGCTGCGCGACCATGCCGCCGCCGACCACGACGAGGTGCTGAGGGGTACCGGAGTTGACCATGTCTTGACCGTAGGTCCCCGGCTTTTCGCGCTGGTGCGCCGGTGGTTACCCGGGCCGAACATCTTCCTCACTCCGCGCGGGGGCGGGGTGTGAGAGCCCGGGCGTCCGGGCCGTCGCGCGATCAGCGGCTACGCGCGGACGAGACTCTGGGCGAACTCGTCGAGCACGCCGAGGATCCCTGGGTGCTGCCACACCCGGTTACGCTGCCTGCCTGTTCGTTCCACCAGCACGCCGGCATCGGTGAGCTGGCCGAGGGCGTTCAACGCCGTCTGTCGCCCGAGGCCCAGCCGATCGGACAGGTAGGCTGCGTTGACCACCGGGTGGGACAGCAGATGCGGCAGTACCTTCCAGGCCGAGGCCTGCGGACGCAACCCGGACATCTGATCCCGGGACCGGCCAATCTGCGCGGCCAGCTCGTCGATCAGCTCCGCACCCGCGTGCGCGGCGAACCGCGAGGCGTCAGCGAACTGTTCGACGATCGGCCTCGCATCTCCTTCCCTGTACGACGCCAACGCACCGAAGTACTCGTCGGTCCTCTTCAGCAGGCCCGCCGAGACCGGCGCAGTCGTGCTCGTCACCAGGCCCTTGGCGCGCAGCATCGCGTGCACGAGTGCGCGGCCGGTCCTGCCGTTGCCGTCCGCGAACGGATGGATGTTCTCGAACTGCGCGTGCGCGACTGCTGCCTGGACGATCACGGGCAGGTCATCTCTTCGAGCGAAGCACATCAGGTCGTCCATCGCGTCGGGCACCAGGACCGCCTGGGGTGCGACGTGCGACGCGAAGCGCGGGCTCACCTTGCTCGTACCGATCCACACGAGCTGATCACGCCAGCGCCCAGCGCGCCCTTCCCACCCGCGCTGACCAGACATCAACGCCCGATGCATCTCGAGCACCGCCGTCGTGTCGAGCCGGTCGGCCAGGTCGAGCGCCGCCTCCATCGCCCGGACGTTCGCGACGACGAGCCGTGCGTTGTCCGACGTCGCCAGGTCGATCTCCGCGAGCGCGAGCTGCCGGGCCCCGACGGTGAGGTCCTCGATCTGGGACGAGGACGCGGACTCCGTTCGCAGGAGGATCGAGCTCATCGGCCCGAGCGAAGGACTCGTCTCGCCCAGCACGCCCCGTGCGTAGTGGTCGAACCGACTCAGGGCCGACGCCGCTTCCTCGATGTCGGCCGCCAGGTCACCCGGGATATCAGGTGTCCAGGTCGCGATGCGAGGCGGGACCGTGGACCGGTACGGGCCCGACGCCCTGGCCATCTGCGCACGACTCGTCATACCGTCGTTCTCGGCCGTCCACTGCTCGTCTCGGTGCTGGAACGGTGGAACCTGGAACATGAATCCACGTTATTCCACGTTTCGGCGAAACGTGGAACAAGACGCACGCTCAGTCCATGTCTGAGCTCGGGACGATCGCTGAGCAACCGACGGGAGACCCATGGACATCCGGACCGTGCACCACCCGGTCGTCCGCGCCGGCGGGCGCGCCCTGAAGCGCCTCAACGACCGGCACCCCTGGAACCACAACGACCACTACCACCGCTGGATCCTGCGCCGGCTGCCTCCCGGGCGGCGGAGCGCCCTCGACGTCGGCTGCGGCGTCGGGAAGCTGCTCGACCGGTTGCGGGGCCGGTTCGACGAGGTCCTCGGCATCGACGCCGACGCCACGATGGCGGCCGCCGCGCGGGCCCGGCTCGCGGGCGACCCGTCCGTCACGGTACGGAACGCCCGGTTCGAGGAGGTCGAGGGCACCTTCGACGCCGTGACCATGGTCGCGGTGCTGCACCATCTCCCCCTGGAGGAGGCCCTGCGGCACGCGGCCGCGCTGCTCGCGCCGGGCGGCCGCCTGCTCGTCGTCGGCCTCGCCCGCCCGGACTCGGCCGCCGACCTCGCGTGGGACCTCGTGTCCGCGCTGCTCAACCCGCTGGTCGGCATGGTGCGGCACCCGCGCCCCGTCCGGACGCCCGTCGCCGACGGCGGCCCGCCGATGCCGGTGCGCGACCCGCGCGAGACGTTCGCGGAGATCGCCCGGACGGCCCGCGAGGTGCTGCCCGGCGCCCGGGTGCGGCATCGGCTCTTCTTCCGGTACACGCTGGAGTGGACACGTCCGGCCGGACGCCCCAGGGAGTAAAGCCCGCCTCACCAGACGTTGCACGACGTGGAGAAGCGCACCGTCCCGGAGGAGGAGGCGCCGATGAGCCTGCGCCAGTACGAGTACGCCCTGGCCGTGGCCGAGCACGGCTCGGTGACGGCGGCCGCCGACGAGCTGCGGGTCGCGCAGCCGTCGATGTCCCAGCAGATCCGGAACCTGGAGCGCGACCTCGGGGTCACGCTGTTCGCACGCACGCCGAGCGGGCTCGTGCCGACCGTGGTGGGCCGCGCGTTCCTGCGAGAGGCCGAGGTCGCGGTGCGCGCGGCGCGCCGGGCGCGGGCGGCCGCGCAGGCCGGTGCGGGCGACCTCGCCGGTGAGCTGGTCGTGTCGGTCCAGATGGGTTTCGGCGCGCCGCAGCTGCCGCGCGCCCTCGCCGCGCTGCGGCGCAGCGCCCCACGGCTCGAGGTCACGGTCTTCGAGGAGCCGAGCACCACGGAGCTCGAACGGCTGTGGCGCCGCGGCGTGCTCGACCTCGCCCTCATGGCGCGCTGCGAGCAGACGCCCGAGGACGCGCACCCGCTCGGCCACGACGAGTTCGTGGTCGCGCTGCGGGAGGGGCACCCGCTGCTGGCCGGCGACGCGGTACGCCTGCGTGACCTGGCGGACGAGCCCTGGGTCCGGTTCGACCAGGCGGGCCTGCTCGACGGCGTGCTGCGGGAGACGCTGCACGCCGCGGGTCTCTCCCCCGTCACCGCCGCCCGCGTGACGCAGGCCGCGACCGCCGTGCGGTGGGCCGCGCAGGGGCTCGGCGCCGCCCTCGTGCCGGGATCGGCCGTGCCGCGCGACCACGCCCACCTCGTCCGGCCGCTCGCGCCCGCGCTGCACCAGCCGGTCGTCGCCGTGCTGCGCCGCGACCCCGGCCCGGCCGAGTCCGCCCTGCTGGACCTGCTCCGGCAGGAGGACTGGCCGGACCGCGCGGCGTGGGTACCCCGCGCCGCCGTCGCGGTGGCCTGAGCCCGGACCGCCTCAGCGGAGCCGCACCAGGACGTTCCCGCGGTGCACGCCCGTGCGCAGCTCGTCCTGGGCGGTGACGACGCGCTCCAGCCCACCGTCGAGCACGGTGCTCACGAACCGGATGCGGCCCTGCGCGAACCACTCCGCGTAGTGCTCGTTCCACGCCGCGACCTGCTCCGGGGTGTGCCGGGTCGAGAAGGGCCGGATCTGGATCTCGCGTACCAGTGCCGTCATGAGGTCGAGGCGCGGGAACCCGCCGTCCCCGCCGAGCTGGTCGGACAGCACGCCGCAGAGCGCGAACCGAGCGCCGGGCGCGGCGTGCCGCACCGCGGCCTCGAACTGGAGACCGCCCACGGTGTCGAAGAAGACGGACACCCCCTCCGGAGCCAGCTCGTCGAGCCGGGCGTCGAGGTCCTCGGAGCGGTAGTCGATCGCGGCGTCCAGGCCGAGCTCCTCGACCAGGTAGCGGCACTTCTCGGGCCCGCCGGCGACGCCGATGACCCGTGCGGCGCCCCGCAGCCGCGCGACCTGGGCCGCCATCGAGCCGACGCCGCCGGCCGCCCCGCTCACGAGCACGACGTCGCCCTCACCCACCTGCGCGATGTCGACCATGCCGTGGTACGCGGGGACCCCCTGGTTGAGGAGGTGCTCGGGGCCGGGGAACACGCCGTCGGGCACGGCGTACGCCTCGGCGGCGTCGAGCGTGCTGTGCGCGCGCCACCCGGCGCCGTGCAGCACGGTCGTACCGACCGGGAGCCCGGACGCTCGGGACTCCACGACACGTCCGACGGCCGGCCCGTACAGCGGGCTGCCGATCTCGAAGCGTGGGAGCGGAAGGCGGGGCCGCTCGACCATGAGCTCGCCGGTCGCGGCGATGACCTGCTGGAGCTCGTTGGCCACGCGCACCTGCCCCTCGGCGAGGGGCGGCAGCTCGACCGGCACGACCTCGAGCAGCTCGGCGAACGGTTGGGCGGGCTCGGTCCGGTGCGCGCGCAGCACGACGGCCGACGACGTACGGTCAGGGACTTCGGTCACGGGGACTCCTCGGGATGACGGTCAGGACTGGGGAAGACGGTCAGAGCTGGGTGACGCCGCCGTCCACGACGAGCTCGACGCCCGCCGTGTAGGTCGCGTCGACGGCGAGGAAGAGCGCCGCCGCCGCGACCTCGTCCGGTGTGCCCATGCGGTGCATGGGGTTGGCGGCGACCCGCTCGGCGACGAAGGCGTCGGCCGCCTCCTTCGGCATGGTGCGCTCCAGGGTGCCCGTGTCGACGGGACCGGGGCTGATCGCGTTGACCCGGATGCCGCGCGGGAGCAGCTCGCGCGAGAGGCTGCGGGCCAGGGAGCGCACGGCCGCCTTGCCCGCCGCGTACACGCTCGAGTCGACGATGCCGACCCGGTTCGCGACCGAGGTCGTGAGCACGACGCCCGCGCCGTCGGCGAGCAGGGGCGCGAGCGTCTGGACGGTGAAGAACGCCCCCTTGACGTCGATGGCGAACGGCTCGGCGCGCTTGCCGTCGTACCGAGGCCTGGTCGTCGTCGGCTCAGCCACGCGGGTACTCACCGCCGTCGACGGAGAGGTAGGCGCCCGTGACCCAGCTCGCCAGGTCGGAGGCGAGGTACACGACGGCCCCCGCGACGTCGTCCGGCAGGCCGTCCCGGCCCAGCGGCGGGACGTCCGCGGAGCCGGTGGCATCGGCCGTCCCCGCCCAGCGCTGCCGCGTCGCCTCGCCGCCGGGCGTGGCGGTCCGGCCGGGGCCGACCGCGTTGACCCGGACGCCGGCCGGTGCGAGCTCGGCCGCGAGGGACCTGCTGTAGGACTCGAGGCCCGCCTTGGCGGCCTGGTAGTGGGCGAACGGGGGTACCGGCGGCACGAGGGCCGCGGTCGAGACGTGCACGATCGCGCCCACGCCGCGGTCCCGCATGCCCGGCGCCAGCAGGGCGTCGAGCCGGACGGCCGCCAGGAGGTTGAGGTCGAGCACGTCCTGCCAGTCGCCGTCGGTGAGGCCGAGCGTGCTGCCCGACTCGTTCGCCTGGGCTCCCCCGGCGGCGTGGACGATCACGTCGACGCCACCGAGCTCCCGGTCGGCCGTGTCGGCGAGGGCGCGCACGCCCTCGGTGGTGCGCAGGTCCGTGGTCGCGAACCGGGCGCCCTGCGGCGGTGCGTAGGCGGTCGTCCGCGCGACGGCCAGCACGTCGGCCCCGCCGTCCAGCAGCTGACGCACCACGGCCGCCCCGATGCCCCGGGAGCCCCCGGTGACCAGGGCGCGGCGTCCTGTGAAGTCGTACATGCCCCCACGTTCCTCTCGCTCGTGTCCGATCGATGTCGATCGATCCGTCGCGACCGTAGGCAGGTGCGGAGAGGGCAGGCAAAGACGTGGACCGAGCAGCGGGCACAGGCGTCGCCTATACCCGCAGGTGGCGGCCTCGCGCGCGGCGCCGGGGCAGGTCAGGCGGG
>DATGOB010000071.1:0-7827 GCA_036010205.1 Promicromonospora sp.
GGTGTGGGACGCCGAGCGCCTGGAACGCCTGCCCGCCCACCTGCGCGTGACGTTCCGCGTCGTCGAGGAGCGTGGCACGGGGCCGTCGGCGACGTCGGTCGTCCTGGACGAGTCGAAGGACCTCGTGCTGCTGCAGCGCAAGCTCGCGGCGCGCGCCGAGGCCGCCGTGCGGTCGGCGGTGCGCGGTGCCGTGGGTGCGGCGCTCGCCGAGGCGCGGGCGGCGGCGGGTACCCCGCGGCCCTCACCGGAGGACGCGTCCCCCGCCGCGGTGGCCGCGCGCCGGGACGGCGCACGGCAGGACGGGACCCCCGCCCCGGCGCCAGCGGGCGTCGTCGGCGAGCAGACCGGCCTCACCACCTGGCCCTCCGGCCTGCCCGACGGCGGCACCCTGCCCGCGTCCGTGTCCACCGACGTCGGGGCGGGCATGGTGGTGCGCGGCTTCCCCGCACTCGTCGCGGAGCCGGCGCCGAAGGTCACGGAACAGCCGCGCACGGTCGGCGTCGCGCTGCGCATCCTGGCCGACGAGCACGCGCAGGCCGAGAAGCACGCCGCGGGCGTGCGGAGGCTGCTCACGGCCGAGGCCACGCTCGGCACCGGACGCATCACGACCCGCTGGACGGGCACGCAGTCGCTCACCCTGGCGGCGTCGCCGTACCCGAGCACCGAGGCGCTCGTCGCGGACCTGCAGCTCGCGGCCGTCACGTCGCTGACCACACCGGCGGACGAGGCCCGCTACGACACGCCGCCCGGCGGACCGGACGCCGCGGGGATCCGCACGGCGTCCGCGTACGCGGAGGCGCTGGCGTTCGTGCGCAGGCACCTGGAGGACGAGGTGCACCGTGTGGTCGGGCACGTGGTGGCCGCGCTGTCGGCGAGCCGCGCGCTCGAGGCGGAGGTCCGCGCGTCGAGCAGCCTCGCGCTGCTGAACACGCTCCAGGACCTGCGCGAGCACCGGGCGTCCCTCGTGCACGACGGGTTCGTGTCGGCCACGCCGCCGCGGCGGCTGCCGCACCTGGCCCGCTACCTGCGGGCGGACTCGCACCGGCTGACGAAGGCGGCGGAGAACCCGGCGCGCGACTCCGACCTGGCCTGGCGGATCAACGACGTCACCGCGGCGTACGAGAAGGCGCAGGCGGCCTACGCCGCGGGCACCCCGGACGCGGCCCGCGCCGCCGAGCTGGCGGACGTGCGCTGGATGCTCGAGGAGCTGCGCGTGTCGCTGTTCGCCCAGCAGCTCGGGACGGACGGCCCGGTCAGCGAGAAGCGGATCCGGAAGGTGCTCAACCCGGGCGGGTGGTGAGCGGGGCGGACGGCCGCCCCGCTCACCGTCATCGCAGGTACGCCGGCCGGTCGTAGCCGCTCATCAGCGCGCGCTCGCCCTTCTTCACGAGCACCACCTGGACCGCGGTGTTCCGGTACGAGTACGACTCCGTCCCCGCACCCGACCCGTTCCTCGCCCAGCCGAGCCAGCCCTTCCCCGCCACGTGCACCCGGTAGTAGATGTCGTACTGCTTCGCCATCTCCCCGGTGAGCCGCATCTTGTACGCGGACGTGCGGTTGCTCGCGTGGAACGTGCCCGCGACCTTGGAGTCGCCGACGTACGACCGCCAGCCGTCGCCCTCCACCTTGGCCGCGACCTGGACGCTGCCGCTGTCGCTCCTGCCCTTGACGTGCACGCGGACGGCGTTGAGGCGCTGGGAGGTGTCGGTGAGCCCGGCGGTCGAGCCGCCGTGCACCAGCTTCCTCCACCCGACGGGGCGCATCCAGGGCTCCACCGTCACCTGGTCCTGGGTCGCCTTCTCGTAGAACGGCGCCGCGCCCGTGCCGGACGCCGAGGGCGACGTGCCGTGGGGCAGGAGACGCACCTGGACCGCCTCGATGCGGTAGCCGTACCCGACGGTCCCGGCGTTCTCGCCGTTCTTCGCCCAGCCGAGCCAGCCGTGCTTGGGCACCCACGCGCGGTACCAGACGTCGTAGTACGGGGCGAGCACGCCGCCGTCGTCGATCCGGAAGGCCTCGAGGCGGCGGTTCTCCCCCACGCTGCCGATGTAGTGGACGTCGCCCTTGCGCTGCAGTCCCTGCCAGCCCCGGCCCTGGACGTAGCCCTTCATCGCAAACCAGTAGTCGGGCAGGATCGGGTCACCGGCCGCGGGCTCGCCCTCGCTGAACGAGTAGCCGGCCGGCCAGGGATGGGCCGTGATCATCTCGAGAGCGTCGCCGCTGCCCGGGTCCCCGACCTCGGCCACGCCGTGCGGCCGGCAGAACCCGTAGCTGTCCGACCAGGAGGTGCCCACGGCCTTGCCGGTGGCGCAGACCTGAGGCTCCGGCCGGTCGCCGATCACGACAGAGGTCGAGACGGTCTTCGGGACCATCCGCGGACCCGTGGCCGTCACCCGGAGGGTCAGCGTGTGCTTCTCGTCGCGGGGCAGGCTGAAGTAGTAGGGGTTGTCGTCGTTCTCGGTGGCGACCAGCTTGCCCGCGCTCAGCCACTCGTACTCGTAGGACGTCGGCGCCGGCGAGAACCCGGAGACCTCCGCCTTGAGGTTCGGGTCCAGGCGGACACCGCCGAGCGCCGTGATGGTCGCCCTGCCGCCGCTGAACGCGCAGTCGCCCCCGCAGAGGCGCGCCGTCGTCGTGACGAGCGGGGCGCCCTCGAACTGCCGGTACTCCACGGTCACGTCCCGGAAGCCCGTCCCGAGCAGTGCCTGCTCCAGGGGCACGGTCTGCGCCTGTGCCGTCATCGCGGCACGACCGAGCTCGTGGCCCTGGTACAGGACGACGAGGTCGCCCATGGGCCAGCCCCCGAGGTCCTCGGTCAACGTGGCCGTCACCGGGATGCGGCCGTCGCCCGGGGTGGTGTCCTCGACGTCGGCCAGGGTGACGGCAGGAGGGGTCGGCTCCGCCTCGCCGGCGGCGGCGACCCGCAGGGTCCTGCGCGTGACCGGACCGGGGACGCCGTACCGGTCGACGCCCCGCACGTGCAGGTACCGGGTCCCCGACACGGTGGGGACCACGGGGACGGTCAGCGGTCCTGCGCCCGGCGCCGGCACGGTCTCCCAGGCCGTCGGCCGGGTCGTGCTCCCGGTCAGCGCGTACTCGACGGTGACGGCGTCGCCCCCGCGGGTGTGGTTCACGAGGAACCGGCCCGGGACACCGACCCCGCCGCGCGGCTCGCCCGCCACGTACACGGCCTCCTCGCCCAGCACGGGGACCGTGGAGACGCTCGGCGGCTGCCGGATCCCGAACCGGCACGACGCGACCGGTTCCTCGGCGAGCTCACCGTCGACGCGGAGCCGTGTCTCGAGGGTGTAGACCGTGTCGTGGTCCGCCGGAAGATCGCGCGTCAGGGACGCGACGCCGCCCTCGATCGCAGCCGGCCAGCGATCGACCACCACACCGTCCGGACGGACGATCGTGTACATCAGCGCCGTGGCAGGGGTGGGCTCCTCGAAGGTGGAGCCCCACGTGAGCGTGGCGCGGCTGCCGCCCCCGTGGAACCAGACCGGCTCGTCCGTGCAGAGCTCGCCGTTCACCGTCGTCGTGGGCGGTGCGGACTCCGGAAGGGCCGCCGGTGCCGCGGCGGCAGGGGTCACGAGCAGCCCCGCGAGCAGCGCGCTCCCGGTCAGTGCGGCAAGGGCCCGTCCGGGCGCACCGGTGGTGCCGAAGATCTTCATCGACTGTCCTCCCAAGACCCCGCGGGGTCGCCGACGACCCAGCGGAGGCGGGGGTCGGGCTGAGACTAGATGTCCGACCCGACCTGCAACAACGTCGAAGATCCACGTTCACCCGCACCGGGTCACGGCACGCGGAGGCCCGCCTCCCCGGCGAGCTCGCGCACGCGCCGCACCGCCGCGCACCGCAGCGCGACCTGCGACCCGTCGGGGAGCACGAGCCAGTGGCTGCGGGTCGCGAGCACGTGCGGCTCCCCGCTCACCAGCCCGGAGCCCGCGGGCACCGGGAGCGCGACGCCTCCGGCGACGAGCTCCACGCCCTCGCCGCCGCCCCGGAGGACGGCGGGACCGGGCGCGACGACCGTGGGCCCGAGGGGCGGCACGTCGTCGGGCAGCACCTGCACCGCGACACCGTCGGTGCCCCCGCCCGAGCGGGCACGGGCCGAGCGGACCGCGAACGACCCGAGCAGGAGGGCGGCGGGCACCGCGCACACGAGGAGACCCGCCACGACGGCGCCACCGGTCATCTCACCGGCGGCGACGCGCGCCACGAGCACGGCGGCCGCGCCGAGCGCGACGGGCAGCATCACCCAGCTCACGCGCCGGTACCAGGAAGCGGCCGGCGCGGGCGCCGCGCGGCCGGTCAGCACCCGCCACCCGGTCCAGCGCCTCCGGTCGTCGTTCTGCAGACCGACGAGCGCGACCGAGTCGGCGACCCGCCGCCAGGCACGAGCCGTCGCGCACAGCGTCACCACCAGGAGCGGCAGGACGGGCGCCGCCGTCGCCAGACCGCCGAGCCCGCCGTCCCACGACGCCGACACCGCCACGAGCGCGACCAGCACGAGCAGCGGGTAGACACCGGCGCGCACCATGTCGAGGCCGCCGCTCACGCCACCCGTGCCGCGCAGTCCGGGGAACGGCGCGAAGTCGCCGCTCTCGCGGACCCGGAAGTCGTGCTGCGCCTCGGGGTCGGGTCCCTGTCCGTCGTGCCGCCGTGCGGGCAGCGCGAGCACACGCGGGTCCCGGACCGCCCGCGACCAGGCGTGGCGCAGCCGGCGCGCCCGCCCCCAGTCCCGGCGGTACCAGAACCACCAGGCGAGCACGCCGAGCGCGAGCACGGGACCGATGACGAGCGACGGCACGTCCGCCGTCTCCCCCGGTGCCCCGGCGCCGGCCAGCACGACGAGCGGCTCGGCCAGGAGGCCGACGCCCGCCGAGACGCCCGCGAGCATGGCGGCGCCGGCGAGCAGGCGCACAGCGCCGCTGTCCCGGCGCTCGGCCCGGCCCAGGGCGTCCGCGGCGGTGTCGTACCAGTCACCGAAGGTGGCGGGCAGGGACACCTCCTCCGGGAACGGGGGCAGGCTGCGGCGGTCGCGCGCCGTCGTGCCGGCGGGAGCGGCTGCTGACGTCATCGCCTCACCCGGCCGCCGGGCCCGGCGTGCCCGGGCCGTCGAGGGGCGGCAGGTCCTCGGGCGCCGGTGCGCCGCTGAACAGCGGGTTGCCGTCCTTGTCCACCGGCGTGATGGTCGCGGGCCCTGCCATGGCGGCGAGCAGCATCCCCAGGCCACGGACCTGCGCGGGATCGGTCGAGAACCCGAGGAGCATGAGCGCGGGGCCACCGGACTTCGGTGCGGCGACGACGGCGGCGAGACCGACCGTGCGACGGACCGGCTCGACGTCGTCGGGCGCACCCGGCTCGCGGTACGTCGCCTCGTACTCCGTCGTGAGGCCGAGCGCCGGCCCGACGCCCGTCTCGAACGTCTCGGTGTACGCCTGCTCGAGGTCGATGCCCGCCTTCGCGCCGATGACGCGCCGGATGACCTCCAGCAGCGAGAGCGGGCCGTCGAAGGCCGTGACCGGGCGGACGGTCCCGATGACGTTCCAGAAGATCTCGCGGCCGAGGGCCGTCGGCCCGTCGTGCTCCGCGCCCTGGTACACGAGGCCGTGGAGGAGCACCCGCTCCCTGCGCCACATGTCGCGCCAGGACTGCAGGCCCGCCAGGAGCCTGCTCGCGTCCGCCTCGGGCAGCGGGGTGCCGACCTGCTCGAGCGCGGAGCGGATCGTACCGAGGGCCTCCTCGGCGGTCGTGGTGCCCGCGAGCTCGACCCAGTCGTCGGGCACGCGGGTGCGCAGCCGCCAGCGGGTCGGGTTGTCGGCCTCGGCCGACGTCGTGACCGTCACCGCGTGACCCCCTTCTGGTTGTCGAACGTCCCGTTCGTGTCGTTCTCCGTGTCCCACCCCATCATGCCGAGGCCGATCGGCGTGGTACCGAACCACTGACCCTGGTCGAGCATGATGTCCAGCGAGCGCCAGCCCATCTCGGCGACCGAGTCGATCGTGCCGCCCTTGGCCGCGAGCGAGAAGAAGCCGGGGATCTGGTGCCCCTGGCCGAGCAGGAACTGGCCGAACGTCGGCGCCGCCTTGCCCGCGGTCGTGGCGGCGGCCGCCGTCGCCTTGAACGTGGCACCCAGCGCGCCGACGCCGAGCGCGGTGGCGACGATACCGACGACCACCGACGGGGTGAAACCCCCCTTCCACGAACCGGCCTGTCCGGCTGCCGACAGGTAGGACGCGAGCGTGCTGCCCGCCGTGGCCGCGAGGCTGACCAGGCCGAGCACCTGGGCGCCAGGGATGGGCAGGAGCGCGAGGATGCCGGTCACCAGGGCGACGACGTTGAGGATGTTGGAGATGAGGTTGAGGAGACCCGCGTTCTCCGCCGCCCACTCGAGGATCATGTCCCCGATGTCGGACACCCAGTCGCCGAGGTCCTCGAACCGGTCGCCGACCCAGTCCACCGCCTTGTCCCACCAGGACGGGTCGTCGGGCGCCATCGCGGCGGCGGTGTCGAACTCGTCGAGCAGCGTGCGCGACGCCGCGTCGTAGCTCCGCACGAGCTGCTCGATCTCGCGCCAGACGCCGTCGACGTGCTGCTGCGCCGAGTCCAGCGCCTCGCGGGCCTGGCCGCGCTCGCGCGCGTTCTGCTCGTACCGCTGGTGCTCGGCGTCGGTGGCGTCGTCGTCGGGGCGCGGGAGGTCCTCGAAGCCGTGGTACCGGCGCTCCGCCGCGTCCCGCGCGGCCTTGGCCTCACCGAGCCGCCGGTCCAGGTCGTTGGCGTCGGTGCGGAAGGTCGAGAGCTTCGTCGCCCAGGTCTCGAGCGCCCCGGCGGCCTTGCGGAACGCGCCCTCGGCCTCGGAGACCTTGGGCCGGAAGTCGTCGTGCAGCATGGACCGGAACGCGATGGCGGTCTCGCCGAACCACTCGCCCTCGTTGACGCTCTCGAGGAGGAACGTGACGCGCTCGAGCGTCTCGTGGCCGCCGGTCAGGCCGGTCGCCAGGCTGCCGGTGACGGTGTGGTCGCCCGGGGCGGGGTCGTACCCGATGTGCTCGTACTGGACCATCACTCGCCTCCCAGCGCCTTGGCGAGGTCGGCGTCGACCTTCGCGAAGCCCTCGCGGATGATCCGGAGCTGCTCCTGAGCGTTGCCGGTCGCCTCGCACATCTGGTCGATGCTGTAGTCCCAGCGGTCCTTGAAGTGGGCGACCTTCTCGACCAGCTCGGGCTCGCCGACCGCCGACGGGTCGGCCTTCTTGATCGCGTTCAGCGGGTCGTACAGCCGGTCCTTCATCTGTCCCAGGTCGTTCTCGACCTGGGCCAGGAACGCGTCGTTCATCACGAGGTCGCCGCCCATGGTGCCCTTTCTCGGATCCTGCGTGCCGCCCGGTGCGGACACGACAAGGCCATGGCCTGCCGTTGCCGAGGCGGGTCATGGCCGGTAGGTGCTGCTCATCTTCTGCTGGGCACAGGATCGCAGCACCGCCGGAGGCCGACAACGGGGAGAACTCCCCGTCCCCTGGGTGTCCCCGGGAAACGTTCAGGGACGGACCGGGGGATCACCCGATGGTGTCCCGGAGCCGCGGTGCCTACCGTCGATGACATGAGCACACAGACCCTCTCCCGCCCCCTCGACGACCGCATGATCGGTGGCGTCTGCGCCGGCATCGCCCGACGCTTCGGCTGGCGCACGTCCACCGTCCGGATCCTGACGGCCGCCTCGATCCTCATCCCCGGCCCCCAGGTGCTGGCCTACCTCATCGCCTGGGCGGTGATCCCCGGCGAGCGCCGCACCCAGGCGGTCTGACGCCGGCCCGGGTGGCCA
>DATGOB010000072.1:0-2732 GCA_036010205.1 Promicromonospora sp.
GCCGCGGCACGCTCGTGCGCGGCGACCTCCTCGAGCGAGCGCAGCACGCAGAACTCGTTGCCCTCGGGGTCGGCGAAGGTGACCCAGCCGCTGCCCGGCCCGTAGACACCGCGGTGGTCACCGACGACGGTCGCCCCGTGCGCCGCGATCCGCTCGATCTCGGTGTCGCGCAGGTCCGCGCGGGGGCGCAGGTCGAGGTGCACCCGGTTCTTGGTGCTCTTGCCCTCGGGCACCTGGACGAACAGGACGTCGACGCCCTTGCCCTCCGGGTCGGTGATCATGCACTCCTCGTGCCCGGGGAGGTTGGGGTCGCCCGGCACGTCCTGGTAGCCCAGCACGGGCTTCCACCACTGGGCGAGGGAGTAGGCGTCGGCGCAGTCCACGGTGACGTGGGAGACGAAGGAGACCATGGCGAGACCCTGGCACAGCAGGGGCCGTCCCGCCCAGCCCGCTCGCAGACCGTGTCGTGCCGACGCGCCTAGGCGTGCTCGACCAGGGGCTCGTCCGGTTCGCCCCCGCGGACGCCGCGGATCCCGGCGAAGGACAGCAGTCCGCCGAGCACGAGCAGCCCTGCCGTGACGACGAGCGCGCGGTGGAACGACGCCACGTCCAGCACGCCGCCCGTGATGATCCCGGCGAACGCCACCGTCACCAGGCCTGCGACGCGCGCGACCGCGTTGTTCACCGCGGAGCCGATCCCGGCGTCGTGCGCGGGGACGGCGCCGAGGATCGCCGCCGTGAGCGGCGCGACCGTGATCGAGAGCCCGAGGCCGAACACGAGCTGTCCCGGCAGCACCTGCGTCGGGTAGAAGGCGCTCTCGTCCGTCGCCAGCATGAGCAGGAACCCCACGCCCGCCACCACCGGCCCGACCGTCATGAACAGGCGCGGCCCGTACCGCCCCGACAGGGTGCCGAACCAGGCCGACAGCAGGATCATCGCGAGCGTCGTCGGGAGCTGCGCGAGCCCGGACCAGGTGGCCGAGTAGCCGGCGACCTGCTGCAGGAACAGCGTCAGCACGAAGCCGCCGAGCGAGAGCGCGCCGTAGATCGCCGTCGTCGCGAGGTTGCCCCACGCGAAGTTGCGCGCCGAGAACAGCCGCAGCGGCAGCATCGGGTCAGCCGCCCTGCGCTGGCGCAGCACGAACGCCACGAGCAGAGCGGCGCCGCCGAGCAGCGCGGCCAGCACCCCCACCGATCCCCAGCCCAGCCGCTCACCCTCGATGAGCCCGAACACGACGCCCGCCAGCCCGCCCGCGGCCAGCACGGCACCCGGCACGTCGACCCGGCGGCCCGGCTCCCCCGCGTCGGCGGGGATGCCGCGCAGGAGCCACAGCGTGGCCGCGATGACGGGCACGTTGATCCAGAACACCCAGCGCCAGGTCACGAGGTCGACCAGCAGGCCGCCGACGAACGGGCCGACGATCATCGCCGCCGTCGTCCACGAGGTCCACCGCCCGATGGCGCGCGACTGCGCCTCGCCGGTGAACGTCGCCACGATGAGGGCCAGCGAGCTCGGCACGAGGAGGGCGCCCGCGACGCCCTGCAGCGCACGGGCCACGACGAGCACCGGCCCGGTCGGCGCGACGGCGCACAGTATCGACGCCGCCGCGAAGCCCACCAGGCCGGCCGCGAGCACGCGGCGGCGGCCGTAGACGTCGGACACGGACCCGGCGACGAGCATGAGCGCGCCAAGGGTGACCAGGTACGCGTCGACCACCCACTGCTGCAGCGCGAGCCCCTCGACGCCCGGGCCCGCGAGCTCGCGGGCGATGGCGGGCAGCGCGACGCTCACGACGGTGCCGTCGAGGAAGGACACGAACGAGCCGAGGATCGCGACGAGGAGCACCCGCCGCTGGAGCGTGGTCACGAGGTCACGCTATGCCTCGCCACCGACATCGTCACCGGGACGCCGGGCGACACCGCTGACAACCCGCCCGGCCGCCCGGCACCATCGGAGGATGGACGTCACCCTCCGGGACGCGACCGCGCGCGACGCGGCCCCGTGCGCGCAGATCTACGGGTTCTACGTGCGGCACACCCACATCAGCTTCGAGACCGAGCCGCCGGACGCCCCCGAGATGGCTCGGCGCATCGCCGGGTACGCGGACCGGTACGCGTGGCTCGTCGCCGAGCGTGACGGCGCGGTGGTCGGGTTCGCGTACGGCAGCCCGTACTCGCCGCGCCCCGCCTACCGGTGGGCCGTCGAGACGAGCGTCTACCTCGAGCCGGGCCTGCGCCGCAGCGGCACCGGCCGTGCCCTGTACGAGGCGCTCCTCGGGCGGCTCGCCGCACGCGGCTACCGGCGCGTCGTGGCGGGGCTCGCGCTGCCCAACGACGCCAGCCTCGGCCTCCACGTCGCGCTCGGCTTCGAGGTGGTCGGCACGTTGCGCCGGATCGGCTGGAAGCACGGGAGCTGGCACGACGTCGTGCGCCTGCAGAAGGACCTGGCACCGGAGCTCGGCACGGCACCGCCCGACGCTTCCCCCGCGTGAGCGCCGCCGTCCACCTGGTCGGCTCTACCCGGTCGGCGACCACCCGTCAATTCCCCGCTGCGATCGTCGCGGCACCCGCCCCCCGGTGGAGGATCGCCGCATGGACCGCATCGTCCGCGTCGCGACTCCCGACGACGCCGCAGCCTGCGCCGCGATCTACGCCCCCTTCGTCGCCGACTCGGCGGCGACCTTCGAGACCTCTCCGCCGGACGCGCGCGAGATGACGCGCCGCATCGAGCG
>DATGOB010000073.1:0-42943 GCA_036010205.1 Promicromonospora sp.
GGGTCAGGTCGTCGAGGAACCAGGCGTTGCCGTTGCCCATGACGCCGAAGACGTGGTCGACGTGGCGGGCGACGGTGCGGGCGACGTGTGCGGAGACGGTGGGCACGGGGCCTCCAGGGGAAACAGTGACGGATGAGTGGACCGGTCCGTATGTGTCCCGTGCGAGCCCTGCCGGGCCCGTCGCGCGCCCCTTTTTCGAGCGCAGGCGGGAGATGATCCGCCTCGACGGGCCGAGTATAACCACGGGTCGCGCCGCAGGTCAGGACACCGGTGAGGCGCGGGAGCGGACACGGTTCAGGTCGCGGGCAGCAGGGCCCCCGCGAGGAACGCGGCGAGCTCGTCGCGCGCGTCCAGCGGCAGCACGGCGGCCACGTACTGGTCCGGCCGCACGACGACGACGGCGCCCCCGCGGTCGATGCCGCGCAGCGCGAAGATGTCCTGGGCGGGATCGGCGGCGTACACCTTCTCGTAGTCGATCAGGCCGAACGGGCCGACCCGCGGGCGGAACACCTCGGGCACCGACGGGTGCTCGATCGCGTGGTGGTCCTGCTGGTAGACGACCTTGACGTCGAGCACCGCGTCCGGGTCGGCCGCAGCGGGGGTGTGCCGCAGCAGCGGGGAGCCGGGCGCGCCGCCGAGCCAGTCGGCCCAGTCGCGCAACGCCGAGGACTCGCCGGGCGCCGCGGCGTCGGCGAAGGCGTAGACCCGCCACCGGCCGTCGGCGCGGGCGTGGTGGCCCAGGTGGGCCGGGTTGCCGTCGGCCACGCGGACGACGGGCGCCGACTTGAACCGCTTGCCGACCGGGAAGCCCGTGGCCAGGTGCTGGTGCTCGGTGCCCGCCACGATCGACGACGGCTGGTACCGCGTCATGAACCCGCAGGGGAACTCGGCGGTCTTGACGTAGAAGTCCTCGAGGTACGTGGGGTCGGGCAGGTCCTCGGGCCGGGTCGCCATGAGGCGCGACCACTCCCGGTCGAAGTCGATGAGCTCCTGCGCGACGACCTGCCGCTCGGCCGAGTACGTGGCCAGCAGCGACTCCGGGGCGCGGCCCGTGAGCACGTGCGCGAGCTTCCAGGCGATGTTCCAGCCGTCCTGCATGGACACGTTCATGCCCTGCCCGGCCTTGGCGCTGTGCGTGTGGCACGCGTCGCCCGTGAGGAACACCCGGGGCGTGCGGGTGCCGGCCAGCTCGGCGGGCACGTCGTCGAACCCGTCGGTGACGCGGTGGCCCACCTCGTAGACGCTGTGCCAGGGCACGTCCTTCACGTCGAGCGTGTAGGGGTGGATGATCCGGTTGGCGCGGGCGACGATCTCCTCCAGCGAGGTCGCGCGGACGCGGCCGCCGTCGTCGGCGGGCACCTCGCCCAGGTCCACGTACCAGCGGGCCAGGAACCCGCCCTCGCGGGGGATGAGCAGGATCGAGCCGCCGTCGTGCGACTGGATCGCGCACTTGGTGCGCACGTCGGGGAAGTCGGTCACCGCGAGCACGTCCATCACGCCCCACGCGTGGTTGGCCTTGTCGCCCACCGGCTTGCGGCCGATGGCCTGCCGCACGGAGGAGTGCGCGCCGTCGGCCCCGACGACGTACCGGGCGCGCACGGTGCGCTCGCTGCCCTCGTGCGGGCCGGCGGTGTGGCGGAGGGTGACCGTGACGAAGCCGTCGCCCTCCGGCACGCTCAGGCCCGTGACCTCCAGGCCGTAGTCGGGCCGGACGCGCCCCGGCGCGTTCGCCGCGACCTCGGCGAAGTAGTCCAGCACGCGCGCCTGGTTGACGATGAGGTGCGGGAACTCGCTGATGCCGTCGGGGTCGTCGGGCGGCACGGCGCCGCGCACGATGTTCTCGGGGTGCTCCGGGTCCGGCTTCCAGAACGCCATCTCGGTGATCCGGTAGGCCTCGGCCGTGATCCGCTCCGCGAAGCCGAACGCCTGGAACGTCTCGACGCTGCGCGCCTGGATGCCGTCGGCCTGGCCCATCTCGAGGCGTCCTGCGCGCCGCTCGACGACGTGCGTGCGGATGTCCGGGAACTGCGCGAGCTGCGCCGCCGCGATCATCCCGGCAGGACCGCTGCCCACGACGAGCACGTCGACCTCGTCCGGCAGCCCGGCGGGGCGCTCGAGGCCGTACCCGGCCGCGGGGTGCAGGTGCGGGTCGCCGGTGACGTACCCGTGGTGGTGGAACTGCATCATCGTCCTCTCAGACCCTGGCGAGGCCGTAGACGGGACTGACGGCCTGCTGCTCCTCGTTGTCCGGCCCCAGCGGGATGCCCGTGCGGTCCCGCAGCAGCAGCACCGCCGCCAGGCCGAGCACCGTCATCCCGGCCAGGTAGGCCGTCACCGCCGCCGTGCCGCCCGTCGCGTCCACGAGCGCGGTCGCGATGGTGGGCGCGAACGCGCCGCCGAGGATCGAGCCGATCGCGTACGAGATCGACACGCCGGAGAACCGGATCGACGCGGGGAACAGCTCGGCGTACAGGGCGGCCTGCGGCCCGTAGGTGAGGCCGAGGCCCACCGACAGGAACGACAGCCCCAGCAGCAGCGAGCCGAACGTGGCGCCGTGCACCAGCGGGAACAGCGTCAGCACGCCCGCGAGCTGCACCACGAACCCGACCGCGTACGTGGTGCGGCGGCCCAGCCGGTCGGACACCCGGCCCGCGACCCAGGTCGCGGCGAGCCACACCACCGCCGACGCCGTGACCGCCCACAGCACCGGGCCCTGCGCCAGGCCGACCGGTCCCTCGGGGTCCGACGCGTAGCGCTGCACGTACCCGCCGGTGGTCATGTAGCCCACCGCGTTGTTGCCCGCGAACACCAGGGCTGCCACGATCACGAGCGGCGTGTGCCGCCGGAACAGGCGCAGCAGCGGCTGCCGGGTCGTCCGTGCCCGCTCGGCGATCTCGACGAACACCGGGCTCTCCTCGACGCTGCGGCGCACCCAGTACCCGATGCCGATGAGCACGACGCTCAGCAGGAACGGCACGCGCCAGCCCCACGCGAGGAACGCGTCGCCCGGCGCCACGGCCGTCATGAGGGCCAGCACGCCGGAGGCCAGCAGCAGGCCCAGCGGCACCCCGATCTGGGGCGACGCGCCGTACAGCCCGCGGCGGCGCACGGGCGCGTGCTCGCACGACATGAGCACGGCGCCGCCCCACTCGCCGCCCGCCGAGATGCCCTGCAGGATGCGCAGGAGCACCAGCAGCACCGGGGCGGCGACGCCGATCTGCGCGTAGGTGGGCAGCACACCGATCAGCGCCGTCGCCACCCCCATGAGCACGAGCGTGAGCACCAGCACCACGCGCCGCCCGTACCGGTCCCCGAGGTGGCCCGCGACGAACGCGCCCAGCGGCCGGAACAGGAAGCTGACGCCCACCGAGCCGAACGCGAGCAGCGTCGCGAGGCTCGCGCCCGCGGGCTCGAAGAAGAGCTGACCGAACACCAGGCCTGCTGCCGAGGCGTAGACGAAGAAGTCGTACCACTCGACGGTGGTGCCGACGATCGTGGCCGCGACGACGCGGCGGCGCTCGCGGGCGGTGGGCTCTGCCTCCAGTGACATCGCATGACTCCCTCGTCATCCGGCCTGCCCTCGTCGGCAGGCGTGTCGTCCGGGCCCGTTGCCGGGTCCGCACCGACCATATACGATCTGTGATACGAAGCACCAGGGGTCACAGCGGACCCGCCGGCCGAGGGCAAGGGAGCTCATGGGTACGCACGCGCAGATCGGGCCGCTCACGCAGCGGCCGGGCAAGGTCGTCGCCGTCCATCTCGCGTACGCGTCGCGCGCCGCGCAGCGCGGACGGCGGCCCGCTGCGCCGTCCTACTTCCTCAAGCCCACCAGCTCGCTCGCCACGAGCGGCGGGTTCGCGGAGCGGCCGGCGGGGACGGAGCTGCTGGCCTTCGAGGGCGAGGTCGCGCTGGTCGTCGGCGAGCCGGCCCGGAACGTCACGGTCGAGGACGCCTGGGCCCACGTGGCCGCAGTGACCGCGGCGAACGACCTGGGCGTGTACGACCTGCGGTGGGCCGACAAGGGCTCCAACGTGCGCTCCAAGGGCCGCGACGGCTACACCCCGCTCGGCCCTGCGCTGATCGACGCGCGCGCCGTCGACCCCGCAGGGCTGCGCGTGCGCACCTGGGTCAACGGCGAGCTCGTGCAGGAGGACACCACCGGCGCCGACGCGCTGCTGTTCCCCTTCGCGCAGGTCGTGGCCGACCTGTCGCAGCACCTCACGCTCGAGCGGGGCGACGTGATCCTCACGGGCACACCGGCGGGATCGAGCGTCGTGGTGCCCGGTGACGTCGTCGAGGTCGAGGTGGACGCGCCGACCGCGCCCGGTGCGCCGACGTCGGGCCGGCTGGTCACCACGGTGACGCAGGGCGAGGTGCCGTTCACGGACGTCGGGTCGGGGCCGAGGGTCGACGACACGCAGCGCGCCGAGGCCTGGGGGAGCCGGGAGGCCGCGGGGCTGGAGCCGCCGTTCGAGCTCACCGACGAGCTGGCCGCGACGTTGCGCCGCACCCCGGTGGCGGGCCTGTCCGCCCAGCTGCGCAAGCGAGGGCTCGACCACGCCGTGATCGAGGGCGTGCTGCCCCTCGCGCCGGGCACGACGCTCGTGGGCCGGGCCAGGACCCTGCGGTTCGTGCCCTACCGGGCCGACCTCTTCGCCGGGCACGGCGGCGGGTACAACGCGCAGAAGCGGATGTTCGACACGGTGGGTCCGGGCGAGGTCGTCGTCATCGAGGCGCGCGGCGAGCCCGGTGCGGCCACGCTCGGCGACGTGCTCGCCCTGCGCGCGCAGGTGCGCGGCGCGGCGGGCGTCGTGACCGACGGCCGGGTGCGCGACTCGGAGGCCGTCGCCGCCACCGGGCTGCCCGTCTTCTCGGCCGGGCCGCACCCCGCGGTGCTCGGCCGGCGCCACGTGCCGTGGGACACCGACGTGGCCGTCGCGTGCGGCGGCGCCACCGTGCTGCCCGGTGACGTCGTGGTGGGCGACGCGGACGGCGTCGTCGTCATCCCGCCGCACCTCGTCGCCGAGGTGGCGCGGGCCGCGCTCGAGCAGGAGGAGCAGGACGAGTGGGTGGCCCGGCAGGTGGCGCAGGGGCACGCGATCGACGGGCTGTTCCCGCCGGACGAGGAGTGGCTCGCGCGCTACCGGGCGTCCAGGGAGGGCGCGTGAGCGGCACGTCGGCCGTCGAGGACGCGTTCGAGGCGGTCGGCAAGTCCCAGACCGCCTACCGGTTCCTGCGCGAGCGCATCGCCCGGCGCGAGCTGAGTCCGGGCTACCGCCTCGTGCTGCAGAGCATCGCCGACGAGCTCGACATGAGCGTGGTGCCGGTGCGCGAGGCGATCCGGCGCCTGGAGGCCGAGGGGCTGGTCACCTACGAGCGCAACGTGGGGGCGCGGGTCGCGATGATCGACGAGCACGGCTACGTCGACGCCATGCAGGCGCTGGGCGTGGTCGAGGGTGCCGCGACCGGGCTGTCCGCGCCCGCCGTGTCCGAGGCGGACCTCGGGCGGGCGCGCGAGGTCAACGACCAGCTCCGCGCTCTGCTCGACCACTTCGACCCGCACGCGTTCACCGCCCTGAACCAGCGGTTCCACTCCGTGCTGTTCGAGTCGTGCCCCAACCGTCTCCTGCTCGACATGGTGCACCGCGGCTGGGCCCAGCTCTCCGGGCTGCGGGACTCGACGTTCGCCTTCGTGCCCGGCCGCGCCCATGCCTCGGTGGCCGAGCACGACCACATCCTCGACCTCATCGCCCGCGGGGCCGACCCGCTCGAGATCGAGATCGCCGCGCGGGACCACCGCTGGGCGACCATGCAGGCCTTCCTCGACACCCGGGCCGCCGACCACCGACCGACGGAGACACCGTGAACCAGCCGACCCGCCCCCTGCCCGCCGACCTGCCCGGGCTCGTCCGGCACTACATCGACGGGGCCCTCGTCGACTCGGCCGACGGTGCCACGTTCGACGTGCTCGACCCCGTGACCAACGACGCCTACACCCGGGCGGCCGCGGGCAAGGCCGCCGACGTCGACGCGGCCGTCGCCGCCGCACGGAAGGCTTTCACCGACGGGCCCTGGCCGCGCATGCTGCCGCGCGAGCGCTCACGCGTGCTGCACCGCATCGCCGACATCGTCGAGTCGCGCGACGCCCGGCTGGCCGAGCTGGAGAGCTTCGACTCCGGGCTGCCCATCACCCAGGCGCTCGGCCAGGCTCGGCGCGCGGCGGAGAACTTCCGGTTCTTCGCCGACCTCGTCGTCGCGCAGACCGACGACGCGTTCAAGGTGCCCGGGCGGCAGCTCAACTACGTCAACCGCAAGCCGATCGGCGTGGCCGGCCTCATCACGCCGTGGAACACCCCGTTCATGCTCGAGTCGTGGAAGCTCGCCCCGGCGCTGGCCACGGGCAACACCGTGGTGCTCAAGCCCGCGGAGTTCACGCCGCTGTCGGCGTCGCTGTGGGCGGGCATCTTCGAGGAGGCCGGGCTCCCGGCCGGCGTGTTCAACCTGGTCAACGGCCTGGGGGAGGAGGCGGGCGACGCCCTGGTGAAGCACCCGGACGTGCCGCTGATCTCGTTCACGGGGGAGAGCGCCACGGGGCAGCTCATCTTCGCCAACGCCGCGCCGCACCTCAAGGGCCTCTCGATGGAGCTGGGCGGCAAGTCGCCCGCGATCGTCTTCGCCGACGCCGACCTGGAGGCCGCGATCGACGCGACGATCTTCGGGGTCTTCTCCCTCAACGGCGAGCGTTGCACCGCAGGCAGTCGCATCCTCGTCGAGCGCGCCGTCTACGACGAGTTCGTCGAGCGCTACGCGGCGCAGGCGGCACGCGTGAAGGTCGGCTACCCGCACGACCCCGCGACCGAGGTCGGCGCGCTCGTGCACCCCGAGCACCTCGCCAAGGTCATGGAGTACGTCGAGCTCGGCAAGGGCGAGGGCAGGCTCGTCGCGGGCGGCGGACGCCCCGACGGCTTCGAGACGGGCAACTTCGTGGCGCCCACGGTGTTCGCCGACGTGCCGCGCGACGCCCGGATCTTCCAGGAGGAGATCTTCGGGCCGGTCGTGGCGATCACCCCCTTCGACACCGAGGCCGAGGCGCTCGAGCTGGCCAACGGCGTGAAGTACGGCCTCGCGGCCTACGTCTGGACGAACGACCTGCGGCGCGCGCACACCTTCTCGCAGTCGGTCGAGGCGGGCATGGTCTGGCTCAACTCGAACAACGTGCGCGACCTGCGCACCCCGTTCGGCGGCGTCAAGGCCTCAGGCCTGGGCCACGAGGGCGGCTACCGCTCGATCGACTTCTACACGCACCAGCAGGCGGTGCACGTCACGCTCGGCGCCGCCCACCACCCGACGTTCGGCAAGGGAGCCTGACGCTGTGCCCGAGAACCTGATCCCCACCCCGACCGCGCCCCCGCCGGACATCGTGCGGTGCGCCTACCTCGACCTCGTGGTGACCGACCTGGCCGCGTCGCGCGACTTCTACGTCGACGTGCTGGGCCTGGTGGTCACGCACGAGGACGACGACGCCGTCTACCTGCGCAGCCTCGAGGAGTTCATCCACCACAACCTGGTGCTCCGCAAGGGCCCCGTGGCCGCCGCCGCCGCGTTCGCCTACCGGGTGCGGTCGCCCGAGGAGCTCGACCGGGCCGTGGCGTTCTACCGCGAGCTCGGCTGCCGGGTCGAGCGCCGGGCCGAGGGGTTCACGCGCGGCGTCGGCGACTCGGTGCGGGTCACCGACCCGCTCGGGTTCCCGTACGAGTTCTTCCACGACGTCGAGCACGTGGAGCGCCTGGCCTGGCGGTACGACCTGCACACGCCGGGCGCGCTGGTGCGCCTGGACCACTTCAACCAGGTCACGCCCGACGTGCCGCGCGCCGTGCGGTACATGGAGGACCTCGGCTTCCGCGTCACCGAGGACATCCAGGACGCCGAGGGCACCACGTACGCGGCCTGGATGCGCCGCAAGCCGACCGTGCACGACACGGCGATGACCGGCGGTGACGGACCGCGCCTGCACCACGTCGCCTTCGCCACGCACGAGAAGCACAACATCATCGCGATCTGCGACAAGCTCGGCGCGCTGCGGCAGAGCGACCGGATCGAGCGCGGACCCGGCAGGCACGGCGTGTCCAACGCGTTCTACCTCTACCTGCGCGACCCCGACGGCCACCGCGTCGAGATCTACACGCAGGACTACTGGACGGGCGACCCCGACAACCCCGTTGTCACCTGGGACGTGCACGACAACCAGCGCCGCGACTGGTGGGGCAACCCCGTGGTGCCGTCCTGGTACACCGAGGCCTCGCCCGTGCTCGACCTCGACGGCAACCCGCAGCCCGTCGTCGCGCGCACCGACACCTCCGAGATGACGGTGACCATCGGCGCCGACGGGTTCTCCTACACCCGCCCCGAGGACGCCGAGGACGCGCTGCCCTCGTGGAAGCAGGGCGAGTACAAGCTGGGGCACCAGCTGTGACGGCCGGGCGCACGCTGGACGACGCGGCGGTCACCGCGATCGCCGACGAGCTCGCGCACGCCGAGACGGACCGCACCACGGTGCCGCTGCTCACGGCACGTCACCCGGGCATGACCGTCGAGGACGCCTACGCCGTGCAGAACACGTGGCGCCGGCGGGGCATCGAGGCCGGACGGCGGCCCGTGGGCCGCAAGATCGGCCTCACCTCCAAGGTCATGCAGGCGGCCACGGGCATCACCGAGCCCGACTACGGCGCGATCTTCGCCGACATGGTGGTCGAGGACGGCGCGGTCATCGAGCACGCGCGGTTCTCCAACGTCCGGGTCGAGGTCGAGCTCGCGTTCGTGCTGCGGGACGGTCTGACCGGTCCGCACGCCACCGTGTTCGACGTGCTGCGTGCCACCGAGTACGTGGTGCCCGCGCTGGAGATCCTGTCGTCCCGGATCGAGATGCCCGGCCGCACCATCGTCGACACGATCAGCGACAACGCCGCGATGGGCGCCATGGTGCACGGCGGGCGCCCCGTCGCTCCCGACGCCGTGGACCTGCGCTGGGTCGCCGCGCTCCTGCACCGCAACGAGGCCGTGGAGGAGTCGGGCGTGGCGGCGGCCGTGCTCGGCCACCCCGCCGCGGGCGTCGCCTGGCTCGCGAACAAGCTCGCCCAGCACGGCGACGCGCTCGTGCCGGGCGAGATCGTCCTGGCCGGGTCCTTCACGCGCCCGGTCTGGATCGAGCCGGGCGACACCGTGCTGGCCGACTACCGAGAGCTGGGGACCGTCTCGTGCCGCTTCGTGTGACCCTCCCGCCCACCTTCCGCGACCGGCTCGCCGCCGCCGACCGGCCGCTGGCCGGCATGTGGGTCTGCACGGGCAGCCCCGCGGTCGCCGAGATCTGCGCCGGGTCGGGCCTCGACTGGCTCCTGGTCGACGGCGAGCACTCGCCGATCGGCCTGGAGTCGACGACCGAGCTGCTGCGCGCCGTCGCGCCCTACCCAATCACACCCGTGGTGCGCGCGCCGTCGGGCGACGCCGTGGTGCTCAAGCAGCTCCTCGACCTCGGCGCGCAGAACGTGCTCGTGCCCATGGTCGACACCGCGGAGCAGGCCGCCGAGGTCGTGCGTGCCGTGCGCTACCCGCCCCGCGGCGTGCGCGGCGTCGGCAGCGCGCTGTCCCGCGGCGCCCGCTGGAACCGCGTCGAGGGCTACATGCGCGACGCCGACCGGTACGTCTCGCTGGTCGTCCAGGTCGAGTCCGCCACAGCGGTCGACAACGCCGCGGAGATCGCCGCCGTCGACGGCGTCGACGGCGTGTTCGTCGGGCCCTCGGACCTCGCGGCGTCGATGGGGCTGCTCGGGCAGCAGACCCACCCGGACGTCGTCGCCGCGGTGCGCCGCGCCGTCGACGCCGTGCGCGCCACCGGCAAGCCCGTCGGCGTCAACGCGTTCGACCCCGAGGTCGCGCAGGCCTACCTCGACGCGGGGGTGACGTTCGTGCTCGTCGGCGCCGACGTCGCGCTGCTGGCCCGCGGGTCGGAGGCGCTCGCGGACCGGTGGTCGGGCGGCGCGGGGTAGCACCTCAGAAGCGCCGCCGTCTGCGCGAGCGGCGGTGCTTCCCACCCTGGTGGTCCCGTGCCGCGAGGTCCCTGCCGCGGTCGCGCAGCGCCCAGGACTCCTCGCGCACGGCCACGAACGCCCGGGTGCACGGCGGGCACGCGTCGAGGTGGGCCTCGACCCTGCGCTGCCTGCTGGGCGCGAGGCCTGCGGTGACGTACTCGTAGAGCGCGGCCCGTGCGGCGCGGCAGACGGGGGCCACGGCGGGGTGCGGCGGCGTGGCGGGCGCCTGACCGAGCCGGACGAGGTGCTCCCGGAGCGTGCCGACGTCGGCGCGGCGCGCGGCGTCGTCGCCGGCACGCGCACGGGCGACCACCGGACCGGTGGTCAGGTAACCGCCGGACGACGACACACGCACGCGCACAGCGTCGCACAGCCTGCGGCGTGCCGGTGCCGGGCGCGTGGTACGGATGTCCTGATCCGAGGGTTCCTGGTCCGTCCGGACAGTGGGCGGCGCGGGGCGGGCGCGCGACGGTGGTGGCATGACACAGAAGACACCGGCCTCGCCCGCGCGGCGACCGCCCTCGTCCGGGAGGCCGCCGACGACACCGTGTTCGACCACTCACGCCGCGTGTACCTGTGGGGCATGCTGCAGCTCGCCGCGCAGGGGCGGGAGGCCGACCCCGAGATCGCCTACGTCGGCGCCATGTTCCACGACCTCGGGCTGACGGTGGCCCACCGCACCACGGACCGCCGCTTCGAGATCGACGGGGCCGAGGCGGCGTACGGGTTCCTGCGCGACCACGGCCGCTCGGCCGACGAGGCGCGCGCCGCCTGGCTCGCCGTCGCGCTGCACACGACGCCGGAGGTACCGCTCCACCTGGCGCCCGAGGTCGCCGTCGTGACGCTCGGCGTCGAGACGGACGTGCTGGGCCTGCGGCTGGACCGGATCGACCCGGGGCTGCGTGCCGAGGTGGTCGCCGCCCACCCGCGGCCCGACTTCAAGAAGCGCATCCTCCACGCCTTCTACGAGGGCATGGCCGACCGCCCGGACACCACGTTCGGCACCATGAATGACGACGTGCTCGCCCACTTCGACCCGGAGTTCCGGCGCGCGGACTTCGTTCGCGTCATCATGGAGAACGCGTGGCCGGAGTGACCGCGGACACCCGGTGGTGACGGGGCGGAGCAGGCGACCGCACGACAGGAGGAGCCGGTGGCAGACAGCCAGGACGTGGTGTTCGTCGTCTTCGACGGCGTGAAGATGCTCGACGTCACGGGCCCGGCCGAGGTCTTCGCGCTGCGCCCGCCCCGCGCCCCGGCCCTGCCCGCCGTCGTCGACCTGGTCGCCGCGCAGCCCGCGGACCCGCACACCGCGACCTCGCTCGCCGCGACGGCCGGGATCACACCGCGGCACCTCGCGCGGCTGTTCCGGACCGAGCTCGGCACGTCACCTGCGCGGTTCGTCGAGGACGCGCGCCTCGACCACGCCAAGCGTCTGCTGGACGCCGGGCACGGCGTGGCCGAGGCCGCGAGGGGGGCAGGGTTCGGCAGCACGGAGACGATGCGGCGCCGGTTCGTCGCGCGGCTTGGTGTCGCGCCGAGCCGCTACCGGGCACGGTTCGGGACGACCGGGCCGGGGGACGGCCGAGGCTGAGCCGACGCAGGACCTGGGTCAGCGCGAGGCGTCCAGCCGGCCCCGCAACGCCGCCGTCAGGGCGGCTACCTGGTCGAGCTGGTCGGGGCTCAGTGCGTCGACGAACAGCTCCCGCACCGCGCGCAGGTGCGGCACCGACGCGCTGCGGAAGGCGTGCGCGCCGTCGTCGGTGAGCACGACCCAGGCCCCTCGGTAGTCGACGGCACACTCCTCGCGCCGCACGAGCCCGCGGTCCTCCATGCGGCGCAGGTGGTGCGAGAGCCTGCTGCGCTCCCAGCCGACGGCGTCGGCCAGCTCCGACGAGCGCAGCCTGCGCCCGTCGGCCTCGCTGAGGGCGAGCAGCACGGTGTAGTCGCCCGTGGAGAGGCCGGACTCCTTCTGCAGCCGGCTGGTCAGCCGGGCGTCGAGGGCCCGCGCGGTCTCGATGTACCCGCGCCAGGCGCGCAGCTCGTCGGGCGTGGGGGAGCGGCGGCGGCCCTGCCGGGTGCTGTGCGTCACGAGAGACCTCCAGTGGTTGACGCGTCAACTATATCCGGAGCATGATTGACACGTCAACGACATGACAAGAGAAGTGGACGCCCCTCATGAGTGACATCGCGCGTGACATCGAGTTCGGCATCGACACGTTCGGCGACCTGCCGCGGGACGACGACGGCGAGATCGTCACCTACGCCGAGGCGATCCGGCGCACGGTCCAGGAGGCGGTGCTGGCGGACGGCGCGGGCGTCGACGTCGTCGCCGTCGGCGAGCACCACCGCTCCGAGTTCGCGATCTCGACACCGGAGACCGTGCTGGCGGGCATCGCGACCGCGACCGAGCGCATCCGCCTGGCCTCCGGCGTCACCGTGCTCAGCTCGGACGACCCGGTGCGCGTGTTCCAGCGGTTCGCCACGGTCGACGCGCTGTCGAACGGCCGCGCCGAGGTGATCCTCGGGCGCGGATCCTTCACCGAGTCGTTCCCGCTGTTCGGCTACGACCTGCGCGACTACGACCAGCTCTTCGAGGAGAAGATCGACCTGTTCGTCAAGCTCCTCGACGAGAAGCCGGTCACCTGGGAGGGCACGCTGCGCCCCGCGCTGCACGACGCCGACGTCTTCCCCAAGACCGAGTCCGGCCGCCTCACGACGTGGGTCGGGGTCGGCGGCTCGCCGCAGTCCGTGATCCGCACCGCCCGCTACGGGCTGCGGCTCATGCTCGCGATCATCGGTGGGCCCGCCGAGCGCTTCGCGCCCTACGTCGACCTGTACCGCCGGGCCGCCGAGCAGTTCGGCACCACGGCGTACCCCGTCGGTATGCACTCGCCGGGCTTCGTCGCCGAGACGGACGAGGAGGCCAAGGAGCTGTTCTACCCGGGCTTCAAGGTGGCCCGCGACCGGATCGGCGCCCAGCGCGGCTGGCCGCCCCTGCGCCGCGAGGACTTCGAGGCCGAGGTCGAGCACGGCTCGCTCTACCTCGGCTCGCCCGAGACCGTCGCCCGCCGGATCGCGACGGCGATCCGCGCGCTCGACGTCGGCCGCTTCGACCTCATCTACTCCTCGGGCGGCGCCCTGCGCGCGAGCGACCGGCTGCGCTCCGTCGAGCTCTACGGCACCCGCGTGCTGCCGATGGTCCGCGAGCTGCTCGCGGACGAGCCGCAGCGGCAGGGCACGGTACTCGCATGACGGTGCGCACCCTCGGCATCCTCGGCGCGGGCAAGGTCGGCACCGTGCTCGCCCGGCTCGCCGTCGCCGCCGGTTACCGCGTGCTCGTGGCCGGGTCGGGCGACCCGGCGCGGATCGCCCTCACCATCGAGGTCCTCGCGCCCGGCGCCGAGGCCGTCGACGCGGCGACGGCGGCCCGCGAGGCCGACGTCGTCGTGCTGGCCCTGCCGCTGAGCCGGTACCGGACGATCCCGGC
Source organism: Promicromonospora sp. (assembly GCA_036010205.1). Taxonomy (GTDB): domain Bacteria; phylum Actinomycetota; class Actinomycetes; order Actinomycetales; family Cellulomonadaceae; genus Promicromonospora. The sequence continues at coordinate 13,576 of DATGOB010000073.1, forward strand.
CGACGAGCTGGCGGGCAAGGTCGTCATCGACGCCATGAACCACTGGTGGGAGGTCGACGGACCGCGCGACGAGCTCCTGCCGCCGGACCGCTCGTCGAGCGAGCACGTGCAGGAGGCGCTCCCCGGCACCCGCGTCGTCAAGGCGTTCAACCACATGGGGTACCACGACCTCGAGGACGGCGCCCGCCCCGCGGGGGCGCCGGACCGCGCGGCGATCGGCGTCGCGGGCGACGACCCGGGCGACGTCGCGGCCGTGGCCGCCGTCGTGGACGCGCTCGGCTTCGACCCCGTGGTCGCGGGCCCGCTCGCGAGCGGCGCGCGGATGGAGCCGGGCACCCCGGCGTTCGGGGCCGACGTCGACGCGGAGCGCCTGCGCGCGCTGCTCGACGCCGCACCCGAGCGGTCGGCGGTCTGAGCGTGCGGGCTCAGCCCGCGCAGCGCCCCGTCGACACCGGCGAGGCCAGCGCGGGCGCCCGCTCGGCGACCGGGCGCAGCTCCGTGCTCGTCATCGCATAGCCGACCTGCGGGTTCGTCTCGTCGCGGGCGAAGACCACGCCGGCCACCTCGCCGTCGGTCGTCAGCACCGGTCCGCCCGAGTTGCCCGGGCGCACGACGGCCGCGAGCGAGTACACCTCGCGCTCGGCCGGGCTGCGGCCGTACGAGTCCGGCACCGCGGTCGGGCCCACCTGGATGACGCCCGCGCTGCCCGACGTGAACGGTCCGCCGTACGGGTACCCCTGCACGACGGCGCGGTCCCCGACCGCGAGCGGCGCCACCACCGGCAGCGGCTCGGCCGTCAGGTCCGGCACGGCGATCACCGCGAGGTCGTCCACCGGGTCGTAGTAGACCACCCGGCCCTCGCGCACCTCGCCGCCGGGCAGCTCGACCACCGGCCGGTCGACGCCTGCCACGACGTGCGCGTTCGTCACCACCCGGTCCGTCGCGACCACGAACCCCGAGCCCGTCGAGCTCGTGCCGCACGCGTAGGCGACGCCGGAGATCCGCGCCACCGAGCGCGCAGCGGCCTCGAGCTGCGGGTCGTCGAGGTCCACGCTCGGCACCTCGGCGGTCTGACCGGGCGTCATGAGGATGTTCAGCCGCGGCAGTCCGTCGTCCAGCACGAACGCGCGCGCCTGCGCGAGCGGCCGCCCCACCGCGGGCGGCGTCAGCTCCTCGATGGTGCGCAGCACCGCCGACGACGACACCGCGGGCGCCACGCCCGGCACACCCGTCGCGCTCACCGCGTTCCCCACGAACGACAGGGCGAGCGCGACGACGCCCAGGTTCGCCACGCCGCCGAGCAGCCGCTCCAGCGGACGCAGTGCCGTGCGGTCGACGCCCTGGCGCAGGCTGCGCCCCATGCCCGCGCCGATCGACGCGCCGAACAGGGGGAGCAGCACAGCGACCGCTACCGACACCGGCCCGCGCCACTGCGTCGTCGGCAGCAGGTCGTTGACCGCGGGCACCGCCCAGAACGACGCGACGCCCCCGATCACCAGACCGATCAGCCCGCCGAGCGTGGCCAGCAGACCGCGGCTCAGGCCCGCCATCAGGGCAACGAACAGCACGAGGAGGAGCACGAGGTCGAGCAGCGTCATGACGGCTCCCTGGACGGACGGACGGGTCGGACGAGACGACCGTAGACGCTCCGGCCCCCGCACCGCGCACGACGCCCCGGGTCCATCACCTGATCCGCTGATTCCGCGTGAGACGTTCACAGTCAGACGTTCACAGTCGGACGTTCGCACCCGCGTGGTGACCCGTCAGGTCGCGTGCCAGGCTGAGGAACCCGACCACCCGGCAACACCACCAGCGGAGGAGCCCTCATGCAGCTCGACCTGACCGGCCGGACCGCCCTCGTCACGGGGTCGACCCAGGGCATCGGACGCGCGATCGCCGCGGCGCTCGCCGACTGCGGCGCCCGGGTCGCGATCAACGGCCGCACGGCCGACGGCGTGCAGGCCGCGATCGAGGAACTGCGCGACGGCGCTCCCGGACGCGAGCTGGTCGCCGCCGCGGGCGACGTGAGCACCGCGGCAGGCGCCGCCGAGGTGCTCGCGGCCGTCGGGGACGTCGACGTGCTCGTCAACAACCTCGGCATCTTCGGCAGCACGCCGCCGCTCGAGATCGACGACGACGAGTGGCGCCGCTACTTCGAGGTGAACGTGCTCGCCGCCGTCCGGCTCATCCGCGCGACGCTACCGGGCATGACGTCCCGCGGCTGGGGCCGCGTGCTGAACGTCGCCAGCGACTCCGCGATCGTCATCCCCGCCGAGATGATCCACTACGGCGTCTCGAAGACCGCGCTGCTGGGCGTCTCCCGCGGGTTCGCCAAGGAGGCGGCGGGCACCGGCGTCACGGTCAACTCCGTCATCGCGGGGCCCACGCACACCGGCGGCGTCGAGAGCTTCGTCTACGAGCTGGTCGACCCGGACCTGCCGTGGGACGAGGCCCAGCGCGAGTTCATACGGGAGCACCGCCCGCAGTCGCTGCTGCAGCGGCTCATCGAGCCCGAGGAGATCGCGAACCTCGTGGCCTACCTCGCCTCACCGCTCGCCTCGGCGACGACGGGCGCGGCCGTGCGGGTCGACGGCGGCTACGTGGACTCGATCGTGCCGTGACGGCGCGGGCCTAGCCGTTCTCCGAGCGGGTCCAGCGCTCCCAGAGCCAGAGCAGGAAGACGATCACGAGGAACGCGGGGAGCCCGGCGCCGGCGAGACGGCCGAACCAGTCCATGAGGTTCTCGCCGACCCGCGGGACGGTGCCGTCGGCGGAGGCAGGGCCGTCAGGGGCGGGGTCGTCGGTGGCCGGTCGTTCGGTGCCTGCGCCGGCTTCGGCCGGGGTGCCGTCGCCGATGCCGAGGCTCGCCAGGACGTCGCGGACGGCGGCGCCCACGCCGGTGAAGCCTTCGGACGAGCCAGGGTCCGTCGTGGATCCGGCGCCGTCAGGCACGGAGGAGCCACCGTCACGGCCGGTGTCGTTCCGAGCTTCGTCGCCGCTCGAACCGTCGGTGCTGCCGTCCGGTCCGGGGGCGGCCGCACCGTTGCCGGCATCGCCGCCGGTGCGGCCGTCGGCATGGTCGGCGTCGGCATCGTCGGCGTCGGTGTCGGCGGCATGGGAGTCGCCGTCGGCGTGGGAGCCGGGGTCGGCCGTGCCCGATCCGTCGCCGAGACCGCGGGCCTCCGAGCCGTTGCCGGCCGGTCCGCCGTCGATCGAGCCGCTGCCGGGTCCGCCGTTCTCCGGCCGGTCTCCTGGCCCGCTGTCGCCTGCTTCGGCACCGTCCGCGCCCGTGTCGTCCGCGCCGCTCTCGCCGGACCCGCTCCCGGCCGCCGCTCCACCACCCGCATCCTCGCCGCCCGTATCCTCGCCGCCCGCGCCGCCACCGCCCTGCACCGATTCGGCGGCGGGCGGCTGGTCGTCGTTGCCGGCCAGCAGGACGGCGCCGACCGCGACCCCGCCGCCGACCACCGCCGCGGCGACCGCGAGCAGCACCTTCTCCTTCGTGCCGAGCCTGCGGCCACCCGCACCCGCGCCACCACTCGCGCCCGCGCCCGCACCCGCACCCGCGCCCGCGGCACCGCCCGCGGCTCCCGCGGCTCCTGCCCCGACCGCCGCACCGAGCGTCCCGGTCGCCACCGCGGCCGCGACGACGTGCTGGCCGAGGTCACGGAGCATCCAGGAGACCTCGCGCACGTCGAGGAACGCCCGCGTGCAGTCGGCGCAGGAGTCCATGTGTGCCTCGACGCGTCCGCGGCGGCGGGGGAGCAGCCGGTCCTTGAGGTAGTCGTGCATCGCGGCGCGCGTGGCGCGGCACTCGGGCTCGGCGACGGCCTGGGCGTGGGCGGCCGCGAAGGCGCCGGCGAGGCGTTCCTCGGCGCGCCGCAGCCGCATGGTCACGGCGTGGGGGCGCACCCCGAGGCCGGTGGCGATGTCGGAGACGGCCCTGTCGTGCACGTGACGCTCGAGCAGGATCTCGCGGTCCTCGTCCGCGAGCGCCGCGAGCGCGGTGCGCAGCATGGCCACGTCCGCATGGCGCTCGGCGTCGAGCTCCGCGCCGGCGGCCGGGGGCGTCAGCGCCTCCAGGGTGTCGTCCTCCACGAGGGTGGCCCGGCCGCGCTCGCGGGTCATGGAGATGGCCTCGTTGACGGCCGCGCGGCGCCAGTAGGGGGCGGGGTCGGTGATGGTGCCGCCGCCGGAGACGACGCGGATCATCTTCTCCAGCGCGCGGCTGGTGGCCTCCTCGGCGTCGACGCCGGGCACGCGGGCCATGACGGAGCGCACCACGTTGGGGCGGTGCACCACCCAGTCGTCGATCTGCAGTGCGCGTGCCGCCGTCATGCCGCCGTGCCCCCTCCCGCCCCGCGATGATTCCATCGGGGCCGGGGGGCCGCGCGACGGGCGGACGGTGGGCGGCAAGGTGTGCGTCAAGGCATGACGACGCGCACCTCGTGCCCTGCGGTGGCGAGGACTTTCAGCGCCGGCGCAGCACGACGCCCCGCGCGTAGGCGGCCTGGCCGGCGTGCTGCATGTCGTCGTTCACGACGCTCACCAGCCGCACGCCGAGCGTCACCGGCGGGTCCCAGGACTCGTCGACCACGCGGTCGAGGTCGTCGTCCGACAGCGTGCCCAGGTACGTCAGCGTGCGCTCGTGCACCGCGTCGTGGTAGCCGAGCAGCAGGTCGCCCGACGGCACCCGCACCGCCGCCACCTCGTCGGTGTCGTGGCCGTAGCCGGTCTCCTCGGCCGGGAACGGGAGCGCGAACCGGCGGTCCCAGCCGTCGTCGGACCAGACCTGGCTCGTCCCGGCGGCGTCGGCCACGTGGTCGTCCTGGACACGGGTCAGGTGCCACACGAGCCAGGCGACCGAGTTGGCCTCCTCGTCCACGCGGAAGGCGAGCTCGTCGGCGGTCAGCCCGTCGACGGCGCCGTGCACCGCCTGGCGGATACGTCCGAAGGCGTCGGTGAGCAGGTCGGTTCCACGCATCAGGGGGGGTCCTCTCGCAGCCGGGACGTCGTCGTCGCCACGATGCCACAGTGCCGTGTCACCGGCACGGACACCCACCCGCGAGGGCCCGGGCCCTCGTCTAGACTCCGCGGCATGGGCCAGGGGTCGCGATCGAACCGGCGCGTCGTCTACGAGACCTTGCGCCGCAAGGTGCTGACCCTCGAGCTGCCGCCCGGCGCGGCGCTGTCGGAGAACGACCTGGCCGCCGCCCTCGGGGTGAGTCGTACGCCGGTACGGGAGAGTCTCATCCTTCTCGGCGAGGAGGGCCTCGTGCGGGTCTTCCCCAAGGTCGGCTCGTTCGTCTCGCGGGTCGACGCCGAGCGGGTCGCCGACGCGCAGTTCGTCCGGGAGGCGGTCGAGCTCGCCGCGCTGGACGACGTCGACCCCGCGGCCCTCAACCCGGTGGTCCTTGCCGCGCTGCGCGAGAACCTGGCGCAGCAGCGCGCGCCCGGCGTCGACGTCGAGCGGTTCTTCGCGCTGGACGAGGAGTTCCACCACGGTCTCCTGCGGTTGAGCGGGCACGGCAGCGCGTGGTCGACCGTCGTGGCGGCCAAGGCGCATCTCGACCGGGCGCGTCGCCTGGGCATGCAGCAGCCCGACGGCCTGGACCGGCTCGCCGACGAGCACGAGGCGGTGCTCGACGCCGTCGTGGCGGGCGACGTGGGTGCGGCGCGCGACCGCCTGCGGGCACACCTGCGCGCGGTGTTCGACGCGATCGAGCGGACGCGTCGCCGCTCGCCCGAGCTCTTCGCGGCCGAGGACGGCACGACGCCCGCCCGCCGGGTCGCGGGCACGGCTCGCTGACGCGCGACCGCGGCCGGCACCGGACAGGACCTCCCGCCGTGCCGGAGCCGCGCAGGAGAAACGGCACGCAGCGTCACGGCAAGGGCCTCCACGTCGTCGGGGGCCGCGACTCCCAGGGCCACGTTCTCCCGAGGGCGTTGCGGAGAGTCGACGAGATCGACGCTCCGCAACAGGTTCGAGAGAGGCCGCCGGTCCAGGGCGCGACACGCCCGGTCGCCGACGCGCCCTGGGGGTCGCTCGGGCGAGACCTTCTTTCGAGGGTGTTGCGGAGAGTCGACGAGATCGACGCTCCGCAACACGTTCGGGAGAGGCCGCCGGTCCGGGACGCGACACGCCCGGGAGGGCGTGCGGTCAGGAGACGCGCCGGCGGTAGGCGGACGCCGCGGCCGCCCAGGCGACGAGCAGGATGCCTGCGCACCAGGCTAGGGCGACCCAGATGTCCGTGCCGACCGGCTGCTCGGCCAGCAGGGCACGGATCGCGTCGACGACGGAGGTGACGGGCTGGTTCTCGGCGAACCAGCGCACCGGCCCCGGCATGGTGTCCGTCGGCACGAACGCCGAGCTGATGAACGGCAGGAAGATCAGCGGGTAGGAGAACGCGCTCGCGCCGTCGACGGTCCGGGCGGACAGGCCCGCGACGACCGCGAGCCAGGTGAGAGCCAGCGTGAACAGGGTGACGACGCCCGCCACGGCGAGCCAGGCGAGCACCCCTGCCCCCGACCGGAAGCCCAGGAGCAGCGCGACCAGCACGACCACCGTCACCGAGACGAGGTTGGCCACCACCGAGGTCAGCACGTGCGCCCACAGCACGGACGAGCGGGCGATCGGCATGGACCGGAACCGCTCGAGGATGCCGCCCTGCAGGTCCAGGAACAGACGGTAGGCGGTGTAGGCGACGCCCGACGCCACGGTGATGAGCAGGATCCCGGGCAGCAGGTAGCTGACGTAGCTCCCCGTGCCGGTCCGGATCGCGCCGCCGAGCACGTACACGAACAGCAGCATGAGGGCGATCGGGATCACCGCGGTGGTGACGACGGTGTCGGGGCTACGCCTGATGTGGGTCAGGGACCGGCCCGTGAGGACGGCGGTGTCGCCGAGGAAGCTCTTGCTCATGGCTCTTCCTTCGTGGTCGCAGGGGTGGTGCCGGCGCCACCGACGAGCGCGAGGAAGACGTCCTCCAGGGACGGCTGCTTCTCCACGTACTCGACCGTGGCGGGCGGCAGGAGGGCCTTGAGGTCGGAGGGCGTGCCCTCGGCCAGGACACGGCCTTCGTGCAGGATCGCGACGCGGTCGGCGAGCTGCTCGGCCTCGTCGAGGTACTGGGTCGTGAGGAGGACGGAGGTGCCGTCCTCGGCCAGCGCCTTCACCGTCTGCCACACCTCGATCCGCGCCTGGGGGTCCAGGCCCGTCGTCGGCTCGTCGAGGACGATGACCGCCGGGTCCCCGATCAGGCTCATCGCGATGTCGAGGCGGCGGCGCATGCCGCCGGAATAGGTGCCGGCCCTGCGGGTCCCTGCCTCGGTGAGCCGGAAGCGAGCCAGGAGGTCGTCGGCGACCCGGCCCGGGTCGGGCAGGTGCCGCAGCCGGGCGATCAGGACGAGGTTCTCCCGGCCGGTGAGGACCTCGTCGACGGCCGCGAACTGGCCGGTCAGGCTGATGGACTCGCGCACGTCCGCCGGCTGGGTGGCGACGTCGAACCCGTTGACGCTCACGGTGCCCGCGTCGGCCGTCAGGAGCGTGGACAGGATCCGCACCAGGGTCGTCTTCCCGGCTCCGTTCGAGCCGAGGAGGGCGACGATGCCGCCGCGGGCGACGTCGAGGTCGACGCCGCGCAGCACGCGCAGGTCCGTGCGGCCTTTCCGGGGGTAGGACTTCTCGAGGTTCCGGACCCGGATCGCGGTCTCGCGACCCGGCGCGGTGGGCAGGCTCATGTCTCGTCCCTTCGGGGTGGGGTCGGTCCGGTCAGGGGCGGCGGACGACGACGTCGCCCCAGCCGGTGCTCGCGTGGATCTCCGCGGTGGCCTCGTCCTCGACGGGGCCGTCGGCGGGCGCGAGGTCGTTGCGGACGCTGCCGTGCTCCGAGCTGACGTCGAGCCAGGCAGCCGTGCCCTCCGGCACGTCGATCTCGATGGACCCGTACGACGTCGTGGCCGTGACGCTGCCGGAGTCGACGCGCTCGACGCGCACGCCCGCGTGCGCCGACCGCACGGTGAGCGTGCCGCGCACGCGGTGCACCACGACCTCGGCGTGCGCGCCGACGACCTCCAGCGTGCCCGTCACGGAACCGACGATCGTGGGGCCGTTGGCGGCGCGGACGGTGCCCTCGCCGGCGAGCTCGGTGATCCGCACGCCGCCCGCGCTCGCCTTGACCTGCGTCGGGCCGGTGGCCCGGCCGACGACGACGGACCCGGCCGACACGGTGAGATCGAGGCGGCCGGCCTCGTCGAGCCGTGCGTCGCCACCGTTCAGCGTGAGGTCGACGGCGCCGAGCCGGCCCTCCGCGGACAGCGACCCGGCCTTGCCGCGCAGGTCGGAGCCGGTCGGCACCTCGATGGTGACGATCGCCCCGCCGGCCGAGAACGGCATGACGTACTGCTTCCAGGAGTTCGGGTAGACGATCGTGACGGCGTCACCGTCCCGGGTGACGCGGGTCTCCTCGGCGGCGCGCACCGCGCCCGACTTCGAGGGGTCGGCGGGCTCGACCGTGACGACGACGTCGTCCCGCTCGCTCGCGACGACGCGCAGGGCGCCGAAGGGGACGTCGACGACGACGGGGACGGGTGCGGGGGCAGGGAAGGTGGGCATGGGGGCTCCTGAGGGGCGGTTCGGTCTGCTGATGTGGGCTGGCGCCGCGATGGTGTCGCGATGGTGTCGGGCGGTGGCTGGTGCCGGGTCAGCGCACCCAGCCGGTCAGGCGCGTGCCGCGGGCGCTCCCCGGTGGCGTCTGCACCTCTGGCCTGCCGGTGGGCTGCTCGAGGGCCGCGGCGACGGCGCGCACGAGCCATGTGTTCACCGAGACGCCGTCGCGCGCGGCGGCGGCCTCGGCGCGGGCCTTGAGGTGGTCGGGCAGGCGCAGCGTGGTGCGCGTCGTGGTGCCGGGGTCGAGGTCGGCGGGTTCGACGGCGGGCACCGTGGCCTGCGGTGGCGCCGAGGCGCGAGCCGTCGGGGCTGCCGCCTCGGCGGCCGGCGGCGTGACGACGAACTCCGGCTGGCCGCCGCGCAGCCGCACGTCCACCGAGCCGGGGGCCAGCTCGGCCGAGATCTCGCCCGCGGCGGTGGAGAGGGCATCGAGGAGGACGAGCCGGGTCGCGGCATCGAGCGGTGCGGTCAGGCGGGCGGCGAGCTCGCGCGCCTCGTCCCCGCCCGCCGCTGCGGCGACGGAGAGCTGGCGCTGCAGCTCGTCGACATGTCTCGTGAGGTCCATGACGCCAGCATGACACCATCAATGGTGTCATGGCAAGAGGGTTTGGTGTCATGTGTGCGCCGGTGCCGGCGGGGACCGCTCCGGGTGCTACCAGCGGGGTACGCGGGAGACATCCCCAGGCTGATCCGCGGGCGGACCGTTCCGCGAAGGGTGGGGGCACGGGCGCACAGTCCGGCACGAGAACTCCGTACGAGAGAGGCCTGACGTGGCATCACCACTGCTCTCCGCGAGCACCCTGCACAAGACCTACGGGTCCGGCGCGAGCGCCTTCGAGGCGCTGCGCGGCCTGGACCTCGACATCGCGGCCGGCGAGTCCGTCGCGATCACCGGCAAGAGCGGGTCGGGCAAGTCGACCCTCATGCACCTGCTCGCGCTGCTCGACCGGCCCACCTCCGGCACGATCATGCTCGAGGGCGCGGACACCTCTCGCATGTCGCCCCGGCACCTCAACCGCACCCGCAACACCACGTTCGGGTTCGTGTTCCAGCAGTTCTTCCTCAACGCACAGGCCGGCGTGCTGGACAACGTCACCCTGCCGCTGAAGATCGCCGGCGTGCCGCGCCGCGAGCGCGTCGCGCGGGGGATGGCGGCGCTGGCCCAGCTCGAGCTCGACGACAAGGCGGACAACCGCGCGAACGACCTGTCCGGCGGGCAGAAGCAGCGTGTCGTCATCGCCCGCGCGCTCATCAACCGGCCGCGGGTCATCTTCGCGGACGAGCCGACCGGCAACCTGGACAGCGCGACGGGCGGCGTGGTCGAGGACATCCTCTTCGGCCTCCACCGCAGCCACGGCATCAGCCTCGTGGTGGTGACGCACGACGACGACCTCGCGGCGCGCTGCGACCGCATCGTGCACGTGCGCGACGGCGTGATCGCCGCGCACGAGGGGGTGGCGGCATGAGGGCCGTCGACGTCGCGGGCACGGCGTTCCGCAACGCGTTCCGCTCCCGGCTGCGCACGACGCTGACGGTCGTGGCGATCTTCATCGGCGCCTTCACGCTGTCGCTGACCAACGGCCTGGGCACGGGCATCAACCGGTACATCGACGACACGGTGGCCTCGGTCGGCGTCGACGACGTGCTCACGGTGACCAAGGCCGACGACTCGGTGCCCACGGAGGGCCCGGCCGCGTACGACCCGGACCAGATCGCCGCCGACGGCCCGCCCGGCACGACGACGACCGCCCTCACCGAGGACGACCTCGAGACGGTCGCCGACGTACCGGGCGTGCTGTCCGTCGAGCCGGTCAAGGACGTGGTCACCGACTACGTCCGGTACGACGGCGGGGAGCGGTACCAGCTCGGCGTCGCCCAGTTCCTGCCCGGCATGCGCACGGAGCTCGCGGCCGGCCGGCAGGTCGACCTCGGAGCGCCGGAGCCCGAGCTCGTGCTGCCGGAGGGGCACGTCGAGCCGCTCGGTCTCGGCACGCCCGCCGACGCGGTGGGTGAGACCGTCGAGCTCGCCGTCACGGACGGGACGGGCACCCAGGTGACCACGGAGGCGACCGTCGTCGGCGTCGCGGAGCCCGGCGTGCTGGCGATGGCGGGCGCGATCCCGAACGACGTGCTCACGCGGACGCTGTACGACCTGCAGAGCGAGGGCGCGCCCGAGTCCCGGACCACGCGGTACGCCTCGGCGTCCGTGACGTTCGACGCGGCGGCCGGCCCCGAGGCGCAGCAGGCGCTGGTCGACCGGCTGGCCGACGCCGGGTACACCGCCGCGACCCTGGAGGACCAGCTCGGGACGATCACCTCGGTGATCGACGGCATCGTGCTCGTGCTCAACGGGTTCGCCGTGATCGCGCTGGTCGCCGCGGGCATCGGCATCGTCAACACGCTCTTCATGGCCGTCCAGGAGCGCACCCGCGAGGTCGGGCTCATGAAGGCCATGGGGCTGTCCAGCGCACGCGTGTTCTCGCTGTTCAGCGTCGAGGCGGTCGTCATCGGCCTGGTCGGCAGCGCGCTCGGGGTGCTCGCGGCGATCGGCGTCGGGCAGGTCGTCGGCGGCGTCTCGGCGAACCTCCTGCCCGACCTGCCCGGTCTCACCCTGGTCGCGTTCGAGCCGGTCACCGTCGCCGCGGTGGTGGTCGGCGTCATGGTGATCGCGTTCCTCGCCGGCACGCTCCCCGCCCTGCGTGCCGCCCGTCAGGACCCGATCTCCTCGCTGCGGTACGAGTAGCCCGGGCCCGGCGTCGCTCTCCGCGCCGGCGGGAGGCGAGTGACCCCGGTCGGTGTGAGTGTGGGAACCCCCGGAGAGCGACGCGAGGAGCGGACCCATGAGAGCACTCACATGGCAGGGCACCCAGAAGGTGAGCGTGGAGACCGTGCCGGACCCGCGGATCCAGGAGCCGACGGACGCCGTCATCCGGGTCACGTCGACCGCGGTCTGCGGGTCCGACCTCCACCTGTACGGCGTGCTCGGCGCGTTCCTCGACGCGGGGGACGTGCTCGGGCACGAGGCCATGGGCGTCGTCGAGGAGGTCGGCCCGGAGGCGGGGAACCTGCGCGTGGGGGACAGGGTGGTCGTGCCGTTCGGCATCGCCTGCGGGCGGTGCTGGATGTGCAGCCACGGCCTGCAGTCCCAGTGCGAGACCACCCAGGTGCGGTCGCAGGACAGCGGGGCGGCCCTGTTCGGGTACACCAAGCTGTACGGCCAGGTGCCCGGCGGGCAGGCCGAGTACCTGCGCGTGCCGCAGGCGCACTACGGCCCGGTGGTCGTCCCCGACGACGGCGAGCCGGACGAGCGGTACCTGTACCTCTCGGACGTGCTGCCCACCGCGTGGCAGGCGGTCGAGTACGCGGACGTGCCGCAGGGCGGCTCCGTCGTCGTGCTGGGGCTCGGGCCGATCGGCCAGATGGCCGCCCGGATCGCGGCCCACCGTGGCGCGGGTCTGGTGATCGGCGTCGACCTCGTGCCCGAGCGGCTCGAGATGGCCGCCCGGCACGGTGTCACCGTGATCGACCAGCGTGACCAGGACGTCGCCGAGGCGGTGCGCGACCTCACCATGGGCCGCGGTCCGGACTCCGTGATCGACGCCGTCGGCATGGAGGCGCACGGCTCGCCCGTGGCCGAGACGCTGCAGAAGGCCGCCGCCGTGCTGCCCGACGCCGTGGGCAGGCCCGTGGTCGAGCAGGCGGGCGTCGACCGGCTCGCCGCGCTGCTGCTCGGCATCGACCTCGTACGACGCGGCGGTGTCCTGTCGCTGTCGGGCGTCTACGGCGGCGCCAAGGACCCGCTGCCCATGCTGCGCCTGTTCGACAAGCAGATCACGATCCGCCAGGGGCAGGCCAACGTGCGGCGCTGGATCGACGACCTGATGCCGCTGGTCACCGACACCGCCGACCCGCTCGGTGTGCTCGACCTGCGCACCCACCGCCTGCCGCTGGAGCGCGCGCCAGAGGCGTACGCGATGTTCCAGCGCAAGGAGGACGGCTGCATCAAGGTCGTGCTCGACCCGGCGGCGTGACCTGGGCGCGCGCATGACAGCCGCCAGGTGCGGTTTCCGGCGACGGGGGTGAATATGTCCCGGTGCCGAGTGCGACGGGTCAGCGGGGTGGCCAGCAGGGTGATCAGCGGGGCGACGAGCGGGGTGCGGGTGTCGGGTTCGCGGGCGTGGACATCGGGGGCACCGGGTCACGTCTGCGCGTCGCCGCCGCGCCGGGCGCCCGGGCGTACGAGGTCGCCGGCCCGCCGGCGGGCGTCGTGCACGGGCGCTCCACGGTGCCCGACGTGGTGCGTGGCCTGTGCCGCGCCTTCGCCGCGGAGTTCGGCGCGCGCCCGCGTGTGACCGCAGCGGCCGTCGGGATGCGCGGCTTCCGCTCCCAGACGCAGGCGGGCAGCCTCGACGCCAACGACGTGCACGACGTCCTCGCCGAGGAGCTGCGCACGACCGCGACCGCCGTGGCCAGCGACGCCGTCACCGCGCACCTCGGCGCCCTCGGCGCAGGACCCGGCGCGACGCTGGCGGTCGGCACGGGAGCCGTCGCGGTCGCGTGCGACGACGTCGGACGCTGGCACCTCGCCGACGGCATGGGCCCGCACGTCGGCGACAACGGCGGCGGGGCGTGGATCGGACGGCGCGGGCTGGACGCCGCGGCGCGGTCGATGGACGGCCGCGTCATGGGCGCCTCGGCGGCGCTCGTCCAGGCGGCCGAGCTGCACTTCGGACGGCGCGAACGCTGGGCGTCGGTCACGGACGTGTCGCAGTTCGCCGGCTTCGCGCCCGAGGTCATCCGTGCCGCCGGGCAGGGCGACCTCGCGTGCCGCGAGATCCTCGACGAGGCCGCCCGGTCCCTCGCGGACGGGCTGTGCGCCGTGCTCAACCACCCCGGCGTGGAGCCGGTCGCCGCCACCACCGGCCGGCTGCTCGGCAACGCGCCCGCGTTCCGCTCGATGGTGCTCCAGCGTCTCCTGGAGAAGCGGGGCGACGTGCGCGTGCAGCCGACGGCGGGCAGCCCGCTCGACGGCTCCCTGCACCTGGCCCGGATGCTCGCGACGCTGCCCGCCGTCGTCCAGGAGCACGTGCCGCTGCTCGCGATCCGGATCGGCACGGCGCCGCGCGTCGACGACTCGATCACCATGCCGAAGGTCGTGCTGCCCGCCGTCCGGCCGCTGCCCGCGCAGGATGCGCCGCCCGCCGCCTGGGCCCTGGAGGTGCGGTCGGACTACCAGTGGTCGGCGGACCAGGTGCCGTCCGACGGACACGCGCCCACCGGCTCGGCCGACACCGTGGTGCCGCTCACGGGGCAGCGAGTCGTCGTCGGGCGCGCCTCGCGCAGCCGCGGCGTCGTGCCGGACATCGTGTGCGAGGACACCGGCGTCTCGCGCAGGCACTGCGAGATCGCCTGGGTCGAGGGCGGCTGGAGCGTCATCGACCTCGGCTCCGCCAACGGCACCTACGTCGCCGCGCGCGGCGACGACCTGCCCACGCAGCCGCTGCGGCCGGGCGAGCGCCGCTGGCTGTCCGACGGCGACCGCGTGTACGTCGGCGGGTGGACCTGCCTCACGGCGCGGCTGGTGACGGCGGACGTGCACTGACGTCCCCCGGATTCCCCTGGACCGCGCCGGGCGCGGCTCCTAGGTTGGCGCCGTGAACGGTACCGACCTCGCCCACGCGTACTGGACGGACGTCGTGCGGCCGCTGCTGGACCGCGAGCTGCCCGGCGTGCCGCGCGCCGCCGGGCGGCTGGGGACCGGGTCGGACGTGCTGGGCCTCGACGACGAGACCTCGCGCGACCACGACTGGGGGCTGCGGCTCACGCTCCTCGTCCCGGACGCGGAGGTCGCCCGCGTGGACGAGGTGCTCGCGGCGCACCTGCCGTCGTCGTACCGCGGCCTGCCGACGGCCTTCCCGATGACGTGGGACCCGGTCGTCCGGCACCGGGTCGAGGTGACGACGCCCGCGGGCCTCGTGCGGGCGCGCACGGGGCTGGACGTCGGCGCGGGGCTCGCGCCCGCCGACTGGCTCTCGCTGACGGGGCAGGCCGCGCTCGAGGTGACGGCCGGTCCCGTCTTCGAGGACGGGCCGGGGGAGATCACCGCACTGCGCGAGCGGCTCGCCTGGTACCCGCACGACGTGTGGCTGCACGTGCTGGCCGCGGACTGGGTGCGGGTCGAGCAGGAGCTGCCGTTCGTGGGTCGCACCGGGCAGCGCGGCGACGACCTGGGGTCGCGGCTGATCGCCGCGCGCCTGGTCGCGACGCTGGTCCGGCTCGCCTTCCTCGTGGAGCGGTGCTGGCCGCCGTACCCCAAGTGGGCGGGGACGCTGTTCGCGCGGCTGCCCGTCGCGGCGACAGCGGGCGGCCACCTGGGGAACGCCGCGGCCGCCGGGACGTGGCAGGAGCGGGACGCGGCCCTGCGCGCGGCGTGCGACGCACTGCACGAGCGGCAGCGGTCGGTCGGCCTGCCCGCGCTGGACGGCCCGGCGTGCGGGGCGTTCCACGACCGCCCCTTCACCGGGCTGCGGGACGTGCCGGGCGTCCTGCGTGCCGCCGTCGTCGACCCGGCCGTGCGCGCGCTGCCGCACCGCGGTGGCCTGGAGCAGTGGGTCGACGACGTCGGCACGCTCACCGACGCAGGCGTGCGGGTGCGCCTCGCGCGCGCCTGAGTCGGTGGGCGGCCTCGGTGAGCGGCTCTGCCGCCGACGTGCTGTACCGAGCGGTCAACAAAGGCTAGCCTGGGCGCATGGCACGGCCGAGACAGTTCGACGAGGAGACGGTGCTGCACGCCGTCTGCGAGCAGTTCTGGGACGCGGGGTACGCGGGCACCTCGCTGCAGGACCTCATGCGGGTCAGCGGCCTGGGCAAGGGCAGCCTGTACGCCGCGTTCGGCGACAAGCACGAGCTCTTCCTGCGCGCGCTGCGCCGCTACACCGACGCGGTCGACCGCGGGGTACGCCGGACGGTCGAGTCGGCGCCGCGCGCCGTCGAGGCGCTGCGCGCGTTCGTCGTGTCGCCGGTGGGCGACCCGGACGGGGCGGCCGCCCGGCGAGGCTGCCTGCTCGCCAACACGACGACAGAGCTCGCAGCGACCGACCCCGTCGTCGCGGAGGAGGCCCGCAGGACCTACGCGGGCATCACGCAGGTGCTGGCGCAGGCCGTGGCACGCGCCCAGGAGGAGGGCGACGTGCCGGCGTCCGCCGACCCGGAGGAGACCGCCCGGGCGCTGCTCGCCGCCCAGCAGGGCGTGACCTACCTCGGGCGCACGGGCATGGACGTGCGCACGCTCGAGGCGACGGCGCGCTCGCTCGCGGACCGGCTGCTGCCGGTCTGACCGGCCCGCGCCGGGCCCTGCGGAGGGCGGGCGCGTGGATGTCGGCGGCGGCACGTACCCTGAGCGGCGATGATCACACGTGCAGAGGGTGCTTACCTCGGCGCGCTCCGCGCCTTCCAGGAGCCGATGCTCGACCTGCTGCACCGCAGGTACGCGCCGCTCGTGGTGTCGCTGCTGTCGCTCGTGTTCACGCCAGAGCGGCCCACCGTCCCCGTCGCCGAGGCGCACACCGAGATCGGTGACGCGCTCGACCAGCTCAGGGCGGCAGGCTACGAGCTGCACGCCGACGGCACGCGCGCGATCCCGCTGGGCAGCGCGCGCGAGCTGTGCAGGCAGTGGGCCGACGTCGGCTGGCTGAAGCGGCAGATCGTCGACGGCGACGTCGAGGTGTACCAGCTGTCCGCGCACGCCGTCGGGGCGCTGGAGGTCGCCGGACGCGCCGGTGGGGTGCGGGCGCGTGTGACACAGTCGCGCGTGCGCACGCTGCTGGATGCCGTCGAGCGGCTGGCGCAGGACGCCGACCCGGACGTGCTGGTCCGCATGGCGCGGCTCGACACCCAGATCCGACGCCTGCAGGCCGAGCTGACGCGTCTGCAGCGCACCGGCGTGGTCGACGAGGTCGACGAGGACGAGCTGCTCGAGGAGGCCGAGAACGTCCTGCACCTCGTGCGCGAGCTGCCGGCGGACTTCGCGCGCGTCGCGGAGTCGATCCGGGCCATGCAGCGCGACGTCGTCGCGGCGCTGCGGCAGGACGAGCGGCCGTCGGGCGACGTGCTGCGCGAGTACCTCGAGCGCGGCGAGCAGGTGATGACCGCGACGCCGGAGGGGCGCGCGTTCGCGGGCGCGCTGCGCCTCATCGGCGACCCCGAGCGGATCGACGAGCTGTCGGTACAGCTCGACACCGTGCTCCGGCACCGGTTCACGAGCAGGCTCCCCGCGCAGCAGCGGGCGGAGCTGCGGGACGTCGGCCGCCGGATCGAGCAGGGGGTGGCCGAGGTGATCAAGGCGCAGCGGCAGGCGTCGCACGTCATCACCACGCAGGTGCGCAACCACGACCCGCTGCGCGACCGGCAGGTCGACGAGCTGCTGCGCGAGGTGATGACGGGCCTGCAGGCCTGGGTGCCGGGCACGCGCCGGAGCCAGGAGGTCGTGCCGCTGCGGCGTCTGCCGGTCGCCGACGTCGCGCACCTGCGGCAGTCGACGAGCGACCTGCGCCCGCCCCAGCCGCCCGCGCCGCTGCGGTCCTGGACCGACGACGCGGACGACGACGGCCTGGAGGACGGCGCGCGAGAGTGGGGCGGGCCGCACTACGCCGAGCTGAGGGAGCACCTCGCGGCCCGCGCGGCCGGTGGCGCGGCAGACCTCGCGACGGCGTTCGAGGCGGCGCCCGCGCGCATCCGTCGGCCCGTCGACCTGCTCGGTCTGCTGGAGATCGCGCACCAGGAGGGCATGACCGAGACGGACGAGGTGTCCGTCGTCGAGGCGGTGCGGCCCGACGGGTCGCGCAGGCGGTTCGCGTTCGGCGGGGTGCGGGTGGCCGTGGGCGGGGAGAGCAGCATGGAAGGTGAGGGCACGACCGATGAGTGAGACCGTCGTCGAGGAGCAGGCGCCGGCCGAGGGGTTCGTCGCGCCGGTCCCGATGGAGGAGGACGAGGCGGGGCAGTTCCCGGGGGACACCGGGACGCTGGACGCCCCGGTGCGCCGGGTGCTGGTCCGCCTGCTGCAGCGCCGGTTCCTCGTGGCCGAGCGCAACCGCGCGCAGTGGCGCACGCTGCTGGAGAACCAGCAGGTCATCGAGTCGCGCCTGCACGACCTGTACGTGCACCTCGTGGTGGACCACGACCGCGGCATCGCGTACAAGCGGCAGGTGCGCTCGGCCGAGTCCGACGTGCCGATCCTGCTCAAGGACGACCCGTACACGCGTGCCGAGACGCTCGTGCTCGTGCACCTGCGCACCGTGTTCCAGCGGGAGCGCGGTGCCGGGGAGTCGTCCGCCCGCGTCGACGTCGAGGAGGTCGAGCAGAGCGTGCTCACCTTCTTCGAGCCCGACGACAGGAACCTCGCGACCCGTCAGACCGAGATCCGCAACGCCGTGCGGCGCCTGGAGAAGGAGGGCGTCATCGAGGAGGAGTCCGAGGGGCGCTACCGCGTCACGCCGCTGGTCGAGATCGTGCTGAGCAACGAGCGGCTCGTGGAGCTGCGGGAGTGGCTGCGCGAGCAGAACGACGCGACCGAGGAGGCCGCCCGATGACGATGGTCGACACCCTGTTCGGGATGATCCCCGCGGCCTCGACGGGCCAGCAGTGGGTCGCGCGCGACCTGCAGCTCGTCAACTGGGGCGGCTACGACGGCCACCACCGCGTACGCCTCGCGCCGACGGCGACGCTGCTGTCCGGCGGGTCGGGATCGGGCAAGTCCACGCTCATGGACGCCTACATCGCGCTCCTCATGCCGCACACCACGCCGTTCAACGGTGCTTCGAACGGCAGCGTCGTCGGGCGCCCGCGCGGCAGGGACCAGCGCAACATCCTGTCCTACGCGCGCGGCAAGATCGACGAGTCCCGCACCGACGACGGCACGCGGCAGCGCGTGCTGCGCGGCGACGGGCGGGACACGTGGACGGCGATCGCGATGACGTGGGCCGACCAGTCGGGTACCGAGTTCACCGCGGTGCGCGCCTGGTACGTGCCCGCGGCCGCGCGCACGCTCGAGGAGGTCGCCGCGCTGCGCGCTACGTGCGACGGCCCGTTCGACCTGCGCGAGCTCGAGCGCGCGGCCGCCCAGCGGTTCGCCCGGCCCGCCGTCACCGCGGCGGGGCTCGTGTCCTTCGACACCGACCGCGAGCTCACCGCCCGCCTGCACTCCACGCTCGGCATCGGCGCGTCGGGCGACGGCAACAAGGCGGTCGCGCTGCTCGGCCGCATCCAGGCCGGCCAGCAGATCACCACCGTCGACGCGCTGTACAAGGCGATGGTGCTCGAGGAGCCCGAGACGCTCGCCAAGGCCGACGAGGTCGTCGAGCACTTCGACGAGCTCGCCGGCACGCGCGAGCAGATGGTCACGGCCCGCCAGCAGGTGGGTGCGCTCGCGCCGATCCGGGAGCACCACGCCGCCCTGGGCCGCTCGCGCGAGCGGCTGCGCGTCATCGAGCAGGTCGGCTCGTTCGCCGAGCCGGCGTCGCCCGCCGCACTGTGGTGCGCGGAGCGGCGGCTGGGGCTCCTGCGTGCCGTCGAGCACGACCTGCAGGCCGCCCACCGCGACGCGCAGGCGCGCGCGGCCGAGACGGCGGCGCGGATCACGGCGGCCAAGGCCGAGCTCGACGGCGTGCAGGAGACGCTGCGCTCGTCGGGCGGCGACAGGCTGGCGACCGCGCAGCGCGAGCTGACCGCCGTGCGCGCCCGCCAGGCCGACGTCGCCCGCACGCGGGAGCGGCTCGACGCCGCCCTCGCGGTGCTGCGAGCCGAGGCCGGGACCGAGGCCGAGTTCACCGCCGTCGCGGCTCGCGCCCGGGCTGCCCTCGACGACGCGGGCGCCAAGGCGGCCGCGCGCGGCGCGTTCGGCGACGCGATGTCGGCGCGCACCGCCGCGCGCGCCGAGCTGGCGCAGCTCGAGGCCGAGCGCACGGCGGCGGCCGAGCGTCGTGGCAACATCCCCGACCACCTGCACCGGGCGCGCGCGGCGCTCGCCGAGGCGGCGGGCCTGACGCCCGAGGAGCTGCCGTTCGTGGGCGAGCTGCTCGAGGTGCGCACGGAGTTCGAGCCCTGGCGCGGCGCGTTCAACCTCGCGCTCGGCGGCTTCGCGACCAAGATGCTCATCGACGCCTCCCGGCTGCGCGCGTTCCGGACGGCGATCGACGGCGTGCCGACGGGCTCGCGCGTCCGGTTCGAGGGCGTGCCGGTGCACCTGCGCGAGGACGTCCGGCTGGACCCGCGCACCCTGCCCGGGCGCCTGGACGTGCGCAGCGGGCCGTTCGCGGGCTGGCTCAGGCACGAGCTCGCGCAGCGCTTCGCGTACGTCTGTGTGGACACGCCGGGTCAGCTCGGCCAGCACCCGATGGCGCTGACGCGCTCCGGGCAGCAGTCCGAGGGGCACCGCGGCGCCCACGGCGGCACGCTGCGCGGCAACGTGCTCGGCTTCACCAACGGCCGCGTGCTGGCGGAGCTCGACGAGCGCATCGACGGCGTCCGGCAGCGGCTGGCGGACGCCGAGCGGCAGGTCGAGGAGGCCGAGGCGAGGCTCAACCGCCACGACGACGAGCTCGACGCCGCCCGCACGGTCGCGGCCCTGACCTGGGACCAGGTCGACGTCGACGCGGTCGAGGCGGAGCGCGCGCGGTGGACCGCCGTCATCGAGGAGGTCACCGCGGGCAACCCCGAGGTCACCCGGCTGCGGGACCAGGCGCGCGACCTCGAGCGCCGGATCGACCAGCTCAACCAGGACCTGGGCCGCACGCGCGCGCAGGCCGAGGACCTGGAGCAGCGCTGGACCGCGGTGACCGACGACGTCGACGCCGCACAGCAGGCGCTCGACGACGCCGACGGAGCGGGTCTCACCGCCGACCAGCGCGCGTACCTGGACGGGCTGTTCGTCGGCACGCACGGCGCTCCGGCCGACGGGGCGGACGAGGCCGCGGGCGCCGAGCAGGACGCCGGCGCGGCGCTCGCCGCGTTCGACGGCGCGCTGCGTCAGGCCACCGAGCGGCTGCGGGCCGACCGCGAGGCCGCGCAGACCGCCCAGGTCACCGCGCGGGACGCGCTGCGCCGCACGTTCGAGACGTTCACGGAGCGCTGGCACGACCCGAACCTCGGCACCGACCCCGAGGAGTCCTACGCCGACTACGAACGGATCCTGACCGACCTGGAGACGCACGGGCTCCACGAGCTCGAGGCGCAGTGGCGCGACAGCCTGCTGCGGCTGTCGGGCAACGACCTGGCCGACCTGCACAGCGCGCTGGCCGGTGCGGTGCGCGAGATCAAGGAGCGCATCGGTCCGGTCAACGAGATCCTGGCGGACCTGCCGTTCGCCGACGACGAGCACCGGCTGCGGATCGACGCGCGGGACAACCAGTCCGCCGTCGTCGGCGCGTTCCGCAAGGAGCTGCGTGCGCTGCGCGACGCGCTCGACCAGGAGGCGACCGACGCGGAGCGCGAGCGCCGCTACCTGCGCACGGCCCGGCTGGTGGACCGCATCCGGCGCACCGCGCCCGACTTCGCGGACCTCGTGGACGTGCGCAGGCACGTGCGGCTCAGCGCCGAGAAGGTCGACCTGGACGGCAACCACGTGGCGCACTACGACGGGATCGGCGAGAAGTCGGGCGGCGAGTCGCAGGAGCTGGTCGCGTTCATCGTGGGCGCGGCGCTGCGCTACCAGCTCGGCGACGCCGGGGCGGAGCGCCCGCGGTACGCGCCGGTGTTCCTCGACGAGGCGCTCATCAAGGCGGATGCCCGGTTCACCGGGCGCGCGGTCGGCGCCTGGCGGGGGCTGGGCTTCCAGCTCGTCATCGGTGCGCCGAACGACAAGTACAGCGCCCTGGAGCCGCACGTCGACATGAAGTACGTGGTGCTCAAGGACGCCTCGGGCCGGTCGCGCACCAAGGCGGTGGCGGGGGTCGCCGACGGCTGACGCCGGCGCCCCCCGCCGACGTCAGCGGGCCAGGGCCGGGTAGAGCACGGGGAGCGGCTCCGCCAGCGCCTGCTTGACCTCACGACTCGTGTCGTCGGCGAGCACCTCCAGCTCGCCGGCCTCGAGGCCGGTGTAGATCGCCTCGACGATGTCGCGCGGGTCCTTCTTGGGCACGTCGAGGGCCGCGGTCATGGGCGTGTCCGTGTACCCGAGGTGCGCGCCGACCACCTGGGTGCCCTGCTCGAGCAGCTCCAGACGCAGCGCGTTGGTGAAGGACCAGAACGCGGCCTTGGTCGCGGAGTAGGTGCCCATGGCGAGCCAGCTCAGCGAGGAGTGCACGTCGATGACGGCACCACCGCCGTTGCGCGCCAGGACCGGGGCGAACGCCTGCAGCATGGCGACCTGGCCGAACACGTTGGTCTCGAAGACCCTCCGGACGTCGTCCAGCGGGGTGCGCAGCACGGGCAGGCGCGGCGCGCTGATGCCCGCGTTGTTGATGAGCACGGTCACGTCGCCCGCCTGCTCGGCGGCCGCGGCGATCGACTGGGTCGAGGTGATGTCGAGCGCCAGGGGCACCACGCGCTCGTCGTCCCACGTGCGGGGCGTGCGGGCGGTGGCGTAGACCTTGGTCGCGCCCCGGGACAGGGCCTCGGTCACGAAGAGGCGGCCCAGGCCGCCGTTCGCGCCCGTGACCAGGACGACGGCGTTGCGCAGGTCAGTCATCGGTCGTTCTCGCTTCCTGTGCGGGGTCCGCGGACCCCAGCTGAATTGGAATCTCCAACGTAGACCCTCTCGGTTGGAAAAGGCAACCCAGGCCGGTAGGATGGACGCATGGACGTCACGCCCCGCGAACGCAACGACCGGTGCTCCATCGCGCGCAGCCTGCAGATCCTGGGGGAGAAGTGGGCCCTGCTCGTGGTGCGCGAGGCTGTGCTCGGCGTCACCCGGTTCGCCGACTTCCGCGCGCGGCTCGGCATCGCGCCCGACGTGCTGACCGCGCGCCTCGAGACGCTCGTCGCGGGCGGCGTGCTGGAGCGCAGGCCCTATCGGGACGCGGGCAAGCGGCAGCGCGACGAGTACGTGCTCACCGACGCCGGGTGGCAGCTCCAGCCCGTGCTCGCCGCCTTCATCGCCTGGGGCGACGAGCACCGCCCGTCCGGCCACGGTCCCTCGGTGGTCTACGTCGAGAAGGGCACGGACCGGCCGGTCCGGCTGGCGTTCCTGGCCGACGACGGGCGCGAGCTCCACCAGGACGACGTCACCCTCGTGTCGGGGCCCGGCTGGTTGTCCGAGGGCTGACCTCAGGAGCCGCCGTTCTCGGTCGGCAGCGAGGTCCAGACCGTGGTGGCGATCCGCTCGGCGCGGTCGGCGTCGCCGTCGGCCAGCGCGGCGACGAGGTCGTCGTGCCGGTCGGCCGACGCCGGCCCCGCCACGGACGAGAACC
Organism: Promicromonospora sp.; assembly: GCA_036010205.1. GTDB lineage: Bacteria > Actinomycetota > Actinomycetes > Actinomycetales > Cellulomonadaceae > Promicromonospora. The sequence goes on from DATGOB010000073.1 coordinate 36,646, forward strand.
GGAGCCGCTCGGCGCGGCGCAGCACCGGCGTGTACTGGTCGAGGACCGCGGTGAGCGCCGCGTTCGAGGCGGCTCGGACGCACACGGCGTGCAGCTCGTCGTCCGCCACGAGCGCGGCCTCGATGTCGCCCGCGGCGATCGCGTCGCGGAAGCGGGTGTTGGCCGCGCGCATCGCGTCCAGGTCCTCGGCCGACAGGTTGCCGACCGACTCCCGCACCGCGAGCCGGTGCATCGCCGCCACCACGTCGCGGGCCTCGCGCACCGCGCGCTCCGACAGCGAGCTGACGACCGTCGACCGACCCGGCTGCGCCGTGACCAGCCCGGCCTCGGCGAGTCGGAGCAGCGCCTCGCGCACCGGTGTGCGGCTCACGCCGAGCCAGTCGGCGAGATCGAGGTCGCGCAGCTGCTCCCCGGGTGCGAGCGTGCCGTCGACGATGGCGTCGCGCAGCCGGTGGTAGACGTCGTCACGGAGCAGCCGCCGGTCGATGGCGGGGGCGTTCTGGGGGATGGGCATGCAATATATTGCGCCCTCCCGGGCGGCCGGCGCAAACCGGCACCGTGCGGCGCAGGCCGGGCTGCTGGCCGGCCTGCAGGCTGGTGAGATCTGGTGCGCGCGCTGAAATCTGGCCGAGCACCACCAGATCTCAGCGCAAACACCAGATCTCGGGGTCTCCGGACGGCGGGGTGGCCGGACGGCGGGTCACCGGCAGAACGGCCGCTCGCCGGCCGCACCGAGGATGCCGCCCACCACGTGCCGCTCGAACGCGTCGGCGCCGGGCAGCGCGGAGTCCTCCGACCAGGCCTCGGGGTCGTGGCCGAGCGACGTCACCCACGAGCGACCGCCGTCGTAGTACTGGCACCACGACACCGGGTGCTCGCCGGGGTGGCCGGGATGCCCGTTGAAGCCCGGGCCGGAGCCGATCGTCCGGGTGTCGACCTCGGCGAGGAACCGCACCTGCGTGGGGAACGGCTCGAGGTGGTACCACTCGTCGCGGAAGTCCCAGCGGCGTGGCAGGTCCCGCGTCGAGGCGTCACGGCGGTCCGTCGTGACCACCTGGCCGTCGCGGTGGGGGCCGTGGTCGTAGAAGTGCGTCCCGCCGAGCAGTCCCTGGAACCACGGCCAGTGGTACATCGCGCCCAGCGTGTTGTGGATCGCCACGAAACCGCCGCCCGAGCGGACGTACTGCAGCAACGAGGTCTGGGCCGCGTCGTCGAGCATGGTGCGGGAGGTGCTGAGGAAGACGACGGCGTCGTACGGCGCGAGCCGTCCGGGGGAGTCGAGCTCGCGCACGTCCTCGGTCCAGTCCACCTCGAAGCCGTGCTCCCGTCCCCAGCGGACCACGGCGTTCTGCGCGACGTGCTCCTCGGTGAGCGGCGGGTTCATGCCCGGGGGGAGCAGCGGCCCGAGGTGGGCGTGCCGCGACGAGCCGGTCGCGGTGAGCACGAGCACGCGCACGCGGCCGTCGTCCTCGCGGGGCAGGTCCCAGTCGTTGTAGCAGGAGGGGTCGGTGCCGCGGCAGACGCCGTAGTCGGCGACACCGTCGGTGTACGGGTCGGTGTGCGGGCCCGGTCGCGGGTCGGCGGAGCCCGCCGACGACGGGGTCGCGGGTGCCAGGTCCAGGCCCGCGAGCAGCGCGGCGAGGATCGCCAGGCCGAGCATGACCTGTCCGGCACCGGTGAGAGACGTACGCAGCGAGCTTCGTGGCGACATGACGGTTCTCCCTCGGACGGGTCGCTCGTCCACGTCGTCGTGGCAAGCGCTTTCGCAACCGCTTACGGCACTCTAGGAACCGCGACGCCGGGTGACAAGAGCCCAGCGGCGTCCGCGCACCGACCGATGGTGAGGAGACCCATGCGGAAGCACACCTCCGGGCTGCGTCTGGTCGACGTCGCCGACCAGGCGGGCGTGTCCATCGCGACGGCCTCCCGTGCCCTGTCCGGGGCGGCAGGAGTCTCCGTGGAGATGGCCGAGCGCGTCCGCGCCGTCGCCGCGAGGCTCGGGTACGTCGCCAACGTGCACGCCCGGTCGCTGGCCAGCGGTGCGAGTCCCGGCGTCGGCCTCGTGGTGCACGAGATCGGGGAACCGTACTTCGCCGAGATCGCGAGCGGCGTGCTCGAGGTGGCCGGTGCGCACGACCGCATGGTGCAGATCTGCCACACCGGCCGCGACCCCTTCGCCGAGGTGGCGCAGGTGCGGGCGCTGGTCAACGCAGGCGTCGGGATCGTCGTCGTCGCCGGTTCCGGACATCTCGACCGGGAGGTCCAGGAGCGGATGAGGGACGAGGTGCACGCCTTCGAGCGCGGCGGCGGGCGGGTCGCCGTCATCGGCCGGCACCCACGGCTCGGCGTCGACGCCGTCGTCCCCGGCAACACCGCGGGCGGCCGGGCGGTCGCCGAGCACCTGCTCGCGCTCGGGCACCGGCGCATCGGCGTCGCGGCGGGCTCCCTCCGGCTGACCACGATGGCCGACCGTCTGGCCGGCGTGTCCGCCGCGCTCGCGGCCCACGGCCTGCGGCTCACCGACCTGCCCCTGGTCGAGACCGAGTTCACGCTCGAGGGCGGCAAGGAGGCCGCGCGACGTCTGCTGGACGAGCACCCCGACCTGACCGCGGTCCTCGCGCTCAACGACGACATGGCGGTCGGCATCCTGTCGGTGCTGGGCGAACGGGGCGTCGCCGTGCCGGGCAGGGTCTCGGTGACCGGGTTCGACGACGTCACCGTGGCGGGGCACCTCTCGCCCGCGCTCACCACGGTGCGGCTGTCGATGAGGCAGATGGGCCGCCAGGCGCTGGAGCTGGCCCTGCTCCCGCGCGCGTCCCGCCCCCGCCGCCGGGTGGTGTCGCAGCAGCTCATGACCCGCGCGTCGACGGCCGCCCCTGATCGTCTGTGAACCCGACGTTTCTTGGCTTTGCGGGCCCGCAAAGCCAAGAAACGTCGGGTCCGAAGACGATCGCGATCGATGTCGCCCGTCTACCTCGCGAGCTCCGCGCGGAGCACGGTGTCCCGGACGAGCCGGCCGAGGTCGGCGGCGTCGACCCGGTGTCCCGTTCGTCGTCGGAGCTCCCTCGCGGCCTCGGTGAGAACGGCGTCGGAGACGAGCACCTGCGCCAGCGACTCTGGTGCAGTGGACGCGGCTGCCTTCCATCGCTCCTCGATCTGACCGCGCTTGAGTGATTCCCGCGTGAGGTAGAAGAGCTCGTCGACCTTCTTGTTGAGCGTGCCCTCGCCGAGCAGGTCCACGGAGAGCACCAGGTCGATCGTGACCGGCAGGCCGGGAATGAGCCGGTAGACCTCCCAGCTGGAGCCGTTCGTCAAGATCAGCCATTCCACGCCCTCGTTCACCGCATACATCTCCACCTGGCGGAGGTGGCGCTGACCGAGTTTCGTCGCGGCACGCTTGACCTCCACGAATGCGACGAGCTGCTGGTCGATGCGGAGGCCGTAGTCCGCGAACTCCCCCTTGACGGCGTACTCGGTGGACAGGTCGGCGTACTTGTCGAACCCGAGCGCTTCGCAGAGGACATCGGTAACGAGCAGTCGTGTGTCGCCCTCGTTGGCGTCTCTCGCGACCAGTTCGGCCAGCGGTTTCGCGAAGCGTCGCAGTGACGTCTTGAGACGCTCGCGCGCGACCGTCTCCCATTTCGGTGTCGTACGGGTCGCCGTCGTCTCTCCCATGAGCGCCTCCTCGTTGATTGCTCCGGATCGGCGTCCACGCTATGCCTGGCGTCGCGCGTGGCACGGTCCGACGCGGGTGAACTCAGGGGTGAAGAGTCTCCGGCCACGCCAGGGTTGACGCATGCCGGTATAGGTATATGTTTGAGCCATGGCACGAGCAGCGACCACGACCGACGCGTTCAACGCGGTGGCGGAGCCGCGCCGGCGCGAGATCCTCGACGCCCTGGCGGGCGGCGAGCTCGCGGTGGGCGACCTCGTCGAGCTGCTCGGGCTCGCTCAGCCGCAGGTGTCCAAGCATCTGCGGGTGCTGCGGGAGGTAGGGCTGGTGGACGTGCGCGACGACGGGCGCCGCCGTCTCTACCGGGTGAACGGTGCGCCGCTGCGGGCGGTGCATGCCTGGGTCTCTCGCTACGAGCGCCTCTGGAACGAGCGGTTCGACCTGGTCGACGACGTGCTGGACGAGCTCACGCAGGCGGAAGCGCAAGCAGGACCGGACGAAGGAGACTGACATGACCACGACGACCAAGGGCAGCGCCGTCCTGACGCTGCCGAGCGACACCGAGATCCTGGTGACCCGCGAGTTCAACGCCCCGCGGCACCTCGTGTGGCGCGTGCTCACCGAGCCCGCGCTCATCGAGCGGTGGTGGGCGGGGCGGCAGGGGACGGTGACCTCGGCGACCGTCGACCTGCGGGTGGGCGGCTCCTGGCGGTACGTCATGGCGACGAACGACGGCGACGAGGTCGCCTTCCACGGCGAGTACCGCGAGATCGAGGCACCGGAGCGGATGACGCACACGGAGGTCTTCGAGGGCATGCCTGACGGCGACTCCGACCCGAGCCTCAACCACTACACCCTCGCCGAGCACGACGGCCGCACGACGCTCACGGTGCGGACGGTGGTCTCGAGCAAGGAGGTCCGCGACATGATCATCGCCACCGGCATGGAGGCCGGGGTGCAGGAGGGGTACGACCTGGTCGAGGAGATCGCCGTCGAGCTCGCGGGGGAGCAGGCGACGGCGTGACGCCGAACCGGGGAGGGGCGCACGAGGGTGGGTGACGGCGACGGCGTGCGGCAACGACCGCACGCCGTCGTCGTGTCCGGTTGCTCCGCTGGGGTGCTGATCAGCCGCGGACGAGCCAGCTCGGGTCGAACCGGCGCAGCACCACCGCGCACGGCGAGTTGTTGAGTTGCGCGATCGTCGGGTTGGCCGTCTGTACGCGGCGGGCCTCGACCAGGGCGAGGATGATCCCGCTGCCGGTGGACGTGAGTGCGGAGTAGCCGCCTTCCCGGAGGTTGCCGGGCTGGTTGCCCTGGCTCGCCAGCGGGTCGTCGCTCAGCCACCGTTCGTAGGCGTCGGGCCATGTCGCGCCGCCGTCCGCGCTCGCGCGCAGCTTCATCTGGTAGCGGTTGCCCACCGTCTGGCTGGCCGAGTTCAGGTGGATCAGGTAGCGCTCACCGTTGATGGTGTGCGAGATCTGTGCGGCATGCGCGCCGGGGTCGATGATCTGGGTGCGCCAGTGCTCGCCGTCGAAGGTCTGCCAACTCCCCGGGTTGCCGATCGCAATGCGACGGGTGTGGGGGTATGTGCCGCCGCTCTTGATCTCGGAGTCGAGGGCCCGGTAGTTCAGGATCAGAGTGCCGTCCGACCGCTCGGCGACCGTCCCCTCGCCGTACGGGAGTCCGGACAAGCCCTGCGGCAGGCCGCTCGTCGTCCAGTCCCCGCCGGGCGCCTTGAGCAACAGTCGGCCACGGGCCGGCACCACGAGGGTGCCGTCCGTGCGCTGGATGCCGTTGCCCGGCCCGATGAAGTCGTTGCCGGTCGCCGTGCGCTTCAGGTCCGGTCGGGCGACGGGGGCCGACCAGGTGGTGCCGTTGTCGTCCGACGTGGCCAGGTAGACGTCCGGGTCGGTCTGGTAGTCGTCCCCGTCCTGCCGACGCAGCATGAAACAGGTGAGCCGACCGGAGACCGAGTCGTGGACGAGCGTCGGGTTCGTCCAGCTGCGTGAGCCGGCACCGACGAGCGTGGTCGCCACGCTCCAGCTCGCCCCCGAGTCGGTCGACCGGCGCATCAAGAGGTTGAAGTTACCGCTCGCGTCGAGGTTGCCGTTCGGCCTGCCCTCGACGACCGCGACGACCACGCTCGTCCCGGGGATCGCAAGGATCGCCGGGATGCGGCAGGTGTGGTAATTGCCGTTACCGCTCTCCTTCGGGATGGCTGCGACGCCCGCCTGCGCGTCGCCGAAGAGCATCTTGCTCTCCATGCCGTCGGGGTCGAGGGCGAACGCCCGCTGCGGGGACGCCACCTCCGCTCCCAGGAGTCCGAGCGCGACCGCGCTCGCCGCTCCGCCAAGAAATGTCCGACGAGATAGCGCCATGCTTCATCCCTCACACGGTTCGCAGGAAGACACCGCCCGCAGGTCGTGCGGGCCGGCCGGAGACAACGGTGCGACCGGCGCTGCGGGATGTCAAGGAAAGAGCAAAAGACATGCAAAGTGCATGGGAGGGCGGCGCGCGGCCCGTGCCGCGCGCCGCCCCGCCGGGTCTGATCGGTCAGGTCAGGCCCGATCCCTGCTGCCCGTGCGCAGCAGGACCGACGCCGCCGCGAGCAGCACCAGCATGAGG
>DATGOB010000074.1:0-12391 GCA_036010205.1 Promicromonospora sp.
CGTCGCAGGCGTCTACGTCTGCCTCGTGCCGGTGCTGCTGCGGACGCCCCTGCGGCCCGTGCTGCACACCGTCTTCGCGCCGCTCGGCCGCATGGCCCTGACCCTCTACCTGTCCACCAGCGCCCTCGTGCTCGGCCTCGCCCACGTCACCGGCATCACCGAGGACTGGTCGTCCGGCGAGGTGCTCGTCATCACGGGCTCTCTCCTGGCCTGCCTCTGGCTGTTCGCGACGCTCTGGTTCCGCCGCTTCCGGTACGGCCCGGTCGAGTGGCTCTGGCGGTGGGCCACCTGGCTCGCCCGCCCGCCGCTGCGTCGCCCGGCCGTCCCGGCACAGCCCTCGTACGCTGGGCTGTCGTGAGAACCACCGCGTGGTGGGTCGGCGCGGCGCGCGTGACCACCGACGTCGCGCTCGCGCTCCTGCTGCTGATCGCCCTCACCGGCACCGCGGTCGCCCACGCGAGCACGTGGGGCGGCTGGTCGTGGGCGCCCGGCCTGGTCGTCGGCGCCGTCATGGGCGCGCTCGCGCTGCTGCGTCGCCGCGGCCGGTTCGGCCTCGCCGTCACCGCACTCGGCCTGGCGGGCGCCGCCGTCGTCGCGGCACGGCTCGTGGGTCTGCCCGCCGAGCCGGCCCCTGCCACGTCGCTCGGGCTCGCCGTCCTCGTCGCCTCGGCGGTGCGGTGGCTGCCGGCCCGGCGTGCGGCCGGCGTCGCCGGCGGCGGGCTCGCCGTGGCCGTGGCGTCCTGGCTCGCGGCCGCGCCCTTCACGCCCGCGACCTCCACGACGTCGTCGCCCACCACGTCACCGGGATGGTGCTCCAGACCCAGGCCGCCCGGATCGTGGCCCGCCGGTCACCGGCGGAACCTGACGAGCTCGCGGCCCGGCTCGCCGACGTCGAGGCGGCAGGGACGGAGGCGCTCGCCTCGCTCCGGCGCGTCGTCGGCCTCCTGCGCGACACCGAGGACGGCGCCACCGTCGCGCCCGGGCCGGAGGGTCTCGCGTCGCTGGTCGCCCGCTTCGACGCCCACGTCGACGCCCGGCTCGAGGTCCGCCTGCCCGACGGCGACGCCGCGTGGCCGCCCGAGCTGACCGCAGCCGTCTACCGGGTGGTCCAGGAGTCGCTCACGAACGTCACCCGCCACGCGCCCCGGGCCCGTGTCGTCACGGTCTCCGTCGACGAGGGCCCCGACGGCGTCGCGGTCGAGGTGTCGGACGACGCCCCGCACGACGTCCGGCACGCCGTGGGGCACCGGCCCGACGGGCCCGGGCCGGGCGACGGCTACGGGCTGGTCGGCATGCGGGAGCGGGTCGAGGCGCTCGGCGGCACCGTGCACGCAGGGGGCCGGGCCCCGACCAGGGCTGGACGGTGCGCGCCGTGCTGCCCCTGCGCCCGGCCCCGGCGTCGGGCGAGCAGGCGCGGCGGGTGGTCCCGTGACGATCCGTGTGCTCCTCGCCGACGACCAGCCCCTGGTCCGCAGCGGCCTGCGCGTCGTCCTGGAGGACCAGGACGACCTCGAGGTCGTGGCAGAGGCCGCCGACGGCGCGCAGGCCGTCGCCCTCGCCCGCGCGCTGCGCCCGGACGTGTGCCTCGTCGACATCCGCATGCCCGAGCCGGACGGCATCGAGGTCACCCGGGCGCTCGCCGGGCCCGACGTCGCCGACCCGCTCCGCGTCGTGGTCGTCACCACCTTCGACACCGACGAGCACGTCTACGGGGCGCTCCGGGCCGGTGCCGTCGGGTTCGTGCTCAAGGACGCGGGCCCCGCGCTGCTCGTCGAGGCGGTCCGGGCGGCGCACGCAGGCGACGCGCTGGTCTCGCCGTCCGTCACGGTGCGCCTGCTGCGCCACCTGACCGGGCCGGACGCCCGGCCCGCCCGCCACGGCGCGGGTGCCGTGCCGCCGCTGTCCGCACGCGAGACGGACGTGGTGCGCGCCATCGCCGTCGGCCGCACGAACCTCGAGATCGGCGCCGAGCTGTTCCTCTCCCTCAGCACCGTCAAGGGGTACGTCGCCACGGTCCAGGGCAAGCTCGGCCTGCGCAACCGCGTCGAGATCGCGGCGTGGGCCTGGGAGAACGGGGTCGCCCGACCCGACGGCCACGCGGGTTCCGTCACCTGATGCCCGGCGGTTCACCACCGCTTCCACCGATCCCCGGGTGAAGATGGAGAGCATGACCGCGAGCCCGGCCACCGCCCCCGCCCCGACCGCCCGACGCCGCCGACGCGGGCCGGTGATCGCCCTCGTGGCGCTGGGCGTTGTGGTGCTCCTCGTCGTCGCGGCCGAGGTGCTGCTGCGCGGCCTGATCGACGACCGGCTCCGAGCCGCCGAGGCCGACCTGCCCGCGGGCGTGTCGGTCGAGCGCGACGACACGCCCGCGCTGTGGCAGGTCGCGACCGGTCACGCGAGGCTCCGTGTCGACGTCGCGCCCGACGCCCTCACCGACCTTGCGCGAGACGCCACCCAGCTGCCGGACCTCGAGGTCGAGGCGGAGTCGGGGACGCTGGTGGCGCAGGTGCCGCTGCCCGTGCAGGGCACGACCCGCACCGTCGACCTGCTGCTCGACGTCGCCGCGGAGGGCGGGCGAGCCGTGGTCCGCGCGGACACCGTGCGGTTCGCGGGCCTCAGCCTGCCCGTGGCGACGGTCGCGCAGCAGCTCGGCAGCGAGGACCTCGGCCGCCTCGCCGAGGGCGTCGCGTTCCCCGAGGGGGAGAGCGATCTCGCGATCTCGTCGGCCCGCACGACGCCCGCCGGCCTGGAGCTCGGCGCGCAGGTCGCGATGTGGTGAACCCTGGCCGGGGCGTCAGCTGAGCACGAGGCTCGCGATCTTGTCGTCCCGGAGCACGAACCGGAACGGGCCCGTGCCGTTGAACCGGTTGCTGCGCACCGTGATCGTGACGGTCCAGGCGCCCGGCTCGTCGCCCTCCTCGGCGGAGACCAGGTCGAAGTGGCTCCTCATGCCGATGTTGTCGGTCTCGTCCCAGCTCCGCACGCCGTCGTGCCCGTGGAACTCGCGACCCCAGTCGTTGAGGTAGGCGTCGTCGGTGAACGTGGCGACGAACCGGTCGGTGTCGCCTGCGTTGGTCGCGTCGATGAACTCCTGGACGATCGCGGGGATCTCGGTGGCCATGGGTACCTCCGTCGTGGTGCGGGTGCTGCCTCCGACCCTAGGCGCGCGGCGCCCGGTCAGCCAGGGATCGGTGGTCCGTGCCTGCGGACCCCCGGGCGCAGCTCGTAGAAGCGCCACAGGTGCTGCAGCCGCCGCGGGATCTCCGAACCCGGGTACGGCGTCCGCTCGACGAACCCGCGCGAGACGTAGAGCCGGTGCGCCCGGTCCATGAAGCGGTTGCTGTCGAGCCGTACCACCGGCGCGTGCAGGTCGTCGCACGCGACGGCGAGCAGCCGGTCGAGGAGCGCGGCGCCGAGACCAGTGCCCTGGTGCTCCGGGCGCACGAACATGCGCTTGATCTCCGCGGCGCCGTCCGGCTGCACGCGCAGCGCGGCCACGCCGACCGGCTCCGTGCCGGCGTCCTGGCCCACCTCGGCCAGCACGAGGACGCCGGTCGGGCGGCGGAACCTCGCGAGGGCGGCGGCGGTGTGCCGTGCGTCGGGAGCGTCGCCGGCCGTGCCCCCCGCCGGGTCGTCGCCCATGGCGAAGCCGTACGTCTGCTCGAAGGTCGCCAGCGCCCAGGTCATGTACTCGGTCATCAGGCCGAGCACGACGTCGTCGTCCGCCGGGGTGGCCTCGCGGACCCGTGCCTCGTTCACGGTCCGAGGCTACGCCCGGCACGGCGCTCGGCGAGGTATCGATATGATCGATGCCTGAGACAGATCTTGTCTCAGAGTGGTTGTCCACGTAACCTCGTCCCGGCGAGCCGCCCGAGCTCGCCACCGACCACGGAACCGCGGCGACAGCGCCGCCTCAGCAGGGAGGACGTCTTGAGCACCGTGCGCTCCGCACTCCCCACCGCCGTCGGTCCGGCCACCGCGGTGCGCCGGACGTGCGTGTCCGACCGCGACCACCGAGGCTGTCTGTAGAGCGCTCGCGCGTGACCGCTCGGCCGCACCGGCCACGGCCGCGCGCGTGACGCTCCGCCCTCGACCCTGCTCCAGACACCCCTCGCCGACCTCCGGCTCGCCCCCGCGCGGCCGGGTGCCGACGTCGGGCACGCACGACTCCCGCCCCACCCGCCACACAGAAGGAAGAACAATGGCCCGCATCTACGACGACGCGACCAAGCTCATCGGCTCCACGCCGCTCGTCAGGCTCAACCGCCTGACCGAGGGCCTCGAGGCGACCGTGCTCGCCAAGCTCGAGTTCTACAACCCGGCCAACTCGGTGAAGGACCGCATCGGCGTCTCGATCATCGACGCCGCCGAGGCGTCGGGCGAGCTCAAGGAGGGCGGCACGATCGTCGAGGGCACGTCCGGCAACACGGGCATCGCCCTCGCCTGGGTCGGCGCGGCCCGCGGGTACAAGGTCGTCCTCGCGATGCCGGAGACCATGTCGAAGGAGCGCCGCGCGCTGCTGCGCGCCTTCGGCGCCGAGCTCGTGCTGACGCCGGGCGCCGAGGGCATGAAGGGTGCCGTCGCCGCGGCCGAGAAGATCGCGCAGGAGCGCCCCGGCGCCATCCTGGCGCGCCAGTTCGCCAACGAGGCCAACGTCAAGATCCACCGCGAGACCACCGCGGAGGAGATCTGGGCCGACACCGACGGCGCCGTCGACATCGTCGTGGCCGGCATCGGCACGGGCGGCACCATCACCGGCGTCGGCCAGGTGCTCAAGGAGCGCAAGCCCGAGGTCAAGGTCATCGCGGTGGAGCCCGAGGAGTCGCCGATCCTCAACGGCGGCGCCCCCGGCCCGCACAAGATCCAGGGCATCGGCGCGAACTTCGTGCCCGAGATCCTCGACACGACGGTGTACGACGAGGTCGTCGACGTGAACGTCGGCTCGGCCATCGAGCTCGCGCGCCGCGCCGCCCAGGAGGAGGGCCTGCTCGTCGGCATCTCGTCCGGCGCCGCCCTGACGGCCGCGCTCGAGGTCGCGAAGCGCCCGGAGAACGCCGGCAAGACGATCGTCGTCGTCGTGCCCGACTTCGGCGAGCGCTACCTGTCGACGCCGCTGTTCGAGGGCCTGGTCGACTGATGGCCGGGGTGCGCGTGCTGGTCCAGGGCCTCGTCGAGGACCTGGACGCCGCGCGCGCCCACGACCCTGCCGCACGGTCCCGCCTGGAGGTCGCGCTCGCCTACCCCGGCGTGCACGCCCTCTGGGCGCACCGTGCGGCGCACCGGCTGTGGCGCAACCCGGCGCTGCGGCTGCCCGCACGACTGCTCTCGCAGCTCGCGCGGGCGACCACGGGCATCGAGATCCACCCGGGCGCCCGGATCGGCCGGCGGCTGTTCATCGACCACGGCATGGGTGTGGTGATCGGCGAGACCACGGTGGTCGGCGACGACGTCATGCTGTACCACGGCGTCACGCTCGGCGGCCGGTCCCTCAACCGGGGCAAGCGGCACCCGACCCTGGGTGACCGCGTGACGGTCGGGGCGGGTGCCAAGGTGCTCGGGCCGGTGTGGGTCGGGGACGACGCGCAGATCGGTGCCAACGCGGTGGTGGTCAAGGACGTGCCTGCGAGGGCCGTCGCCGTCGGCGTCCCCGCGCGGGTGCGGGTGCCGGACGCCCCCGTCGCGGAGCGCTCCCGCACGGAGGACCCGTCGGAGCTCATCGAGTACATCATCTGACCCGGGCCGGGACTCCCTGCGTGCGCTGGGGTCTGGTGTTCCCGGCCAGATCTCGCCCGAGGCTCTTGTTCTAGTTGGCGTAGAACAAGTAGCATGGCGGGGTGATGTTCCGGATCGATCCGCGCAGCGACGAGCCGCTCTTCGAGCAGCTCGTCGCTCAGGTGCGCGTGGGCGTGGCCAGGGGGCGGCTCGCCCACGGGGAGCGCCTGCCGGCGGCCCGCGAGCTGGCCGAGGCGCTCGACGTCAACGTCCACACCGTGCTCAAGGCGTACCAGGTGCTGCGGGACGAGGGCCTGGTCGACCTGCGCCGGGGCCGCGGAGCCGTCGTGACGGGCCGCGCCGAGCAGGACCTCTCGGCCGTCGAGCGGGCGATGGCCGAGCTGATCCGCGCCGCACGGGCGGCGCACCTCTCCCCCGACGCGACGGCGACCCTCGTCAAGGAGGCGATGAGATGACCACGGGAATCCTGCTGCACCGGCGGCTCGGTCACACCTACGCGGGCCAGGTCGCGATCAGCGCGCTGTGCGCCCTCTCGCTGCTCGGCGTGGCCGCAGGCCTGGCGCTGTCCTGGCGCGACAGCCTGCCCGACCCGATCGCGTCCCACTGGTCGGGCGCCGGCGCCCCGGACGGATTCATGTCGCTCGGCGCGTTCGTGACGGCCCTCGTGGTGACGGGCGTGCTGCTGGTCGCGCTCTTCACCGCGATCGGGGTGTTCGGTGGCAGGACGGCGAGCGCCCGCCGCCTCTCGGTGGGTATGAACGTGTGGATCGGCGGCTTCCTCGGCACGGTGCTCACCGGCAGCCTGTGGGCGCAGCGGGGGCTGTCGGACGCGGCGCAGGCGCTGACGCCGGGCTGGGTGCTGCTCGCCTCCGTCCTCGGCCCCGGCGTGCTCGGGCTCGTCGCGGCCATGCTCGTGCCGGGCGACCCGCGCCTACCGGCGACAGGGCCGGTCGAGGGCGGCGTCGGGGGTGCGGACCTCGCTCCCGGGGAGCGCGCCGCGTGGATCGGGCGGTCGACCGTCGCACGCACCGCGGTCGTCGTCGAGGTGGTCGTGGTGCTCGCGACCCTGGCCGCCGCGGCCCTCAGCCGGACGTGGGTGCTGCTCGGGGTCTCGGTGCTCGTGGTGCTGCTCACGCTGACGATCGCAGCCGTCACCGTGCGGGTCGACGCCTCGGGGCTGACCGTGCGCTCGGCGCTCGGCCTGCCGCGGACGCACATCCCGGCGGACGAGGTGCTGCGGGCGTCGGTGACGACCGTGAACCCCCTCGGCGAGTTCGGCGGCTGGGGCTGGCGTGTGGCGCTCGACGGCTCGGGCCGCACCGGCATGGTGCTGCGCCGCGGCGAGGCGCTCGTGGTCGAGCGGAGCGCCGGTCGTACCTTCGTCGTGACGGTGGACGGCGCCGCGGAGGCGGCGGCCCTGCTCACGACGATGGCGGAGCGGGCGCGACCCGAGGAGGGCTAGGCACATCGGCGGTCGAGACCGGTAGGGTGTGCGCAGTACCTGGGACGCGCCGTCCCGGGTAAGCCGTCCCCACGACGAGGTGAACCCATGCGCATCGGCATCCAGACCGGTTACTGGTCCCGCAAGCCCCCGAAGGGCATCCAGCAGTTCATCCTGGCCGCCGACCGGCTGGGGCTGGACTCCGTGTGGACGGCCGAGGCCTACGGCTCCGACGCCTTCTCCCCGCTCGCCTGGTGGGGCGCCCGGACCCGCAACGTGCGCCTGGGCACCGGCATCGCCCAGCTCTCGGCGCGCACGCCGACGGCGACCGCCATGCAGGCGCTCACCATGGACCACCTGTCCAGGGGGCGCTTCGTGCTCGGGCTCGGCGCCTCGGGCCCGCAGGTGGTCGAGGGCTGGTACGGGCAGCCCTACAAGCGGCCGCTGGCCCGCACCCGTGAGTACGTGGACATCGTGCGCCAGGTGATGCGCCGCGAGGCCCCCGTCACGCACGACGGCTCCTTCTACCAGCTCCCTCTGTCCTCCGAGGCGCCGGGGGCCACGGGGCTCGGCAAGGCGCTCAAGCCGACCGTCCACCCGTACCGCCCGGAGATCCCGATCGTGCTGGCCGCGCAGGGACCGAAGAACGTCGCGCTCGCCGCCGAGATCGCGGACGGCTGGATGGCCGGCTTCTACGCCCCGCGCATGGACGCGGAGTTCCGGGCGCTGCTCGCCGAGGGTTTCGACGCCCGGTCGGCCGAGCGGTCGCCGTCCGACCGGTTCGAGGTGTGCGCGACCGTCCCGGTCGTCGTGCGGGACGACGTCGAGGCGGCCGCCGACGTCATCCGCCCCTACATCGCCCTGTACGCGGGCGGCATGGGCGCCAAGGAGGCCAACTTCCACAAGCAGTCGCTCGACCGGCTCGGGTACGCCGAGCCGCTCGACAAGGTGCAGGAGCTGTACCTGGCCGGCCGCAAGGACGAGGCGGCCGCCGCGGTGCCGACGCAGCTCGTCGAGGAGATCGCGCTGGTCGGACCGATCGAGAAGATCCGCCGCGAGCTGCCGACCTGGGAGAGCACCGCGATCACGACGCTCCTCGTGCAGGGCGACCCGTCGTCGGTGCTCGCGCTGCTCGCCGCGACGCAGGACCGCACGGTCGCGGGTCGCGCCCGCGCCGCCGCCGCGGCGACCTTCTCCCGCCTGACCCCGAAGTCGCCCCGTCCGCCTCGCTGAGTGCGGGATCTTCGCCCTTTTCTGTGTGCCAGAGGGGCGAAGATCCCGCACTCAGCGGGCGTCGGGGAACCAGACGGCGCGGCGCAGGTCGACGCGGCGGCCGTCCCGGGTCAACGGGCAGCCCTCGGCACGCAGGGCGTCGAGCGCCTCGGAGAGGTGCCGCTGCGGGGGCGACCCGGCGGCGTTGACGACGCGCCACCAGGGGACTCCGTCGTCGGGCGGGGTGTCGTCGGGGACCAGGTGCGCGTAGCGGCTCCCGGAGCCGGCCATGACGTGGCCGACCTGGCGGGGGCCGCCGCGGCCGAGCCGCTCGCCGACGATCTCGGCGACCAGCCCGTACGTCATCGCCCGACCGGACGGGATGCGGCGCACGACGTCGAGCACGGCGGCGGCGTACTCCTCGGTCGCCTCCTGCCGCTCCGCGGATGTTCCGGGCGAGGATGATCGCGTCACGCCGCGATGCTAGCCGCGGCCTCCGACACCGGTCGTCGCGGACTTCTCCGGGAGTGTGTGACGCGCCGTGGACAACGTCTACCGTGCGCAAACTCGTCCGGACGGATATCAGCTTGCGGGACGGTGCGACGATCGGGGCATGACGCTTCCCCGGATCCCGCTGCCCGCCGGGTACGCCTGGCGCGAGCTGACCCCGGCCGACCGTCGGCAGGTCCTCGAGCTCGACACCTGGGCCTTCCCGTCGAGCCATCCGGTCGACGACCTCGAGGCTCTCCCCTCGCCGCTGTCGTGGGACCGCACGGTGGGCGTCGCGGCCGACGGCGTCGACGGCCTCGCCGCGCTGCACGCGTCCTACCCCTTCCGCCGGTTCCCCGTGCCCGGCGGCGAGCTGCCGACGGCGGGGCTGACCTGGGTCGGCGTGCACCCCCAGCACCGCAGGCGTGGCCTGCTCACCGCGATGATCGACCTGCACCTGGCCCGCTGCGTCGAGCGGGGCGAGCCGCTGAGCGCGCTGTTCGCGGCCGAGGCAGCGATCTACGGCCGGTTCGGCTACGGCCACGCGGCGAACGACCTGCGGCTCGACATCCCGCGCGGGGCAGCCCTGCGCGACGTGCCCGGCGCCGAGCGTCACACGGTCCGCGTCGAGGTCGCGTCCCGCGAGCGGCACGGCGCGATCGTCGACCGGCTGCACCGCGCGGCCGGAGCCGCGCCCGCCGGCGTCCCTGGGCTCAACCGCCCCGGGTGGGTCACGCGCGAGACCGAGGAGCTGCAGACCGTGCTGTGGGACGACGCACCCCTGCACCGCGGCGGGCGCGAGTCCCGGCGGATCATGCTCGTGGAGCTCGACGGCGAGCCGCGCGGCTACGTCACGTTCCGCCGGAGCCTGTCCTGGGAGCCCACGGGGCCGCGCGGCACGGTGAGCGCGGGCGAGGTCGTCGCCCTCGACGCCGCCGCAGCGCGTGCGCTGTGGGGCGCGCTGCTCGACCTCGACCTGACCGACGAGGTGAGCCCGTTCATCCTGCCCGTCGACGACGTGGTCACCCGGCTCCTGGTCAACCTGCGCGCCGCGGCCCCGCGCACCCCGGACAACCTGTGGGTCCGGGTCGTCGACGTGCCCGCCGCGCTGGCCGGGCGCCGGTACGCGGGCGACGTCGACGTCACGCTCGCCGTCGCGGACACCCGGCTGCCCGCGAACGCCGGGGTCTACCGGCTCCGTGCCGAGGCCTTCGCCCCTGCCACGGTGGAGCGTCTCGCCACGGACACGTCCGCCGACCTGTCGCTCGACGTGCGCGAGCTGGGCGCCGCCTACCTCGGCGGCACGTCGCTCGCGACGCTCGCCGCGGCGGGCCTGCTCACGGTCCACCGGCCGGAGTCCCTGGCCCCGGCGAGCGCGGCGTTCGGCTGGCCGGTCGCCCCGGGGTCCTCCTGGGTCTTCTGACCGGCTGGCCCGCCTCGAGAACGACCTGGGGGACGGGATCGGGCCCGCACCTGTCCCCCAGGTCGTTCTCGCGGCCGGGCAGGCCTCAGACCTGGCAGGTGGGGCACCAGAAGAGGTTGCGGCCCGCCAGCTCCTTGACCAGCACCGGCGTGCCGCACACCCGGCAGGGCAGCCCGTCGCGGTGGTAGACGTAGAACGCCTGGTCGGCGGGCACGGCGTCGGGGTTCCCGTCGGTGTTCTGCCGCGTGCGCCGCCGGCCCACCGGCTCGCCGGTGCGGTGCTCCGGGCGGGTCGTCACGATCGCCCCGTGCTCCGCGCCGTCGCGCATGAGCACCACGAGGTCGTCCCAGATCGCGCGCACGACCGCCTCGGGCACGTCGCGGCCGGGCCGGAGCGGGTCGACGCCCGCGCGGAACAACGCCTCGGCGCGGTAGATGTTGCCCACGCCCGCGACGACGGCCTGGTCCATGAGCTGCTGCCCGATCGTGACGCGCGACCGCCCGACGGCGGCGACGAACGCGGCGGCGTCGGCGTCGTCCCGGATCGGGTCGGGGCCGAGGCGTGCCTCGACCGCCGCCTTCTCCTCACCCGTGATCACCTCGCAGGCCGTGGGGCCGGTGAGGTCCGCGACGGCGTGCTCGCCGAGCAGGCGCACGCGCACCTGGCCCCGGGGGGCCGGGGGCTCCCAGGGTTCGCCGGCCTCCCGGTCGGCACCGGCCGGGGCGGGCCCGCCCGGCGTCGTCTCGCGCTCCCCGATGCGGCGACGCGGCGCGCCGATCGCGTGCGCGACCTCGGGGGCGTCCGGCGCGCCCGCGAAGGTCCACGCGCCGTACAGCCCGAGGTGCGTGCGCAGCCAGAGCGGCTCGCCCTCGCCGAAGCCCAGGAAGAGCTGCTTGCCCCACGCCTCGCTCGCGACCAGGCGGCGGCCGTCGAGCACCGCGGCGCCGTCGGCGAACCGGCCCTGCGGGCTGCCGACCCGCAGGATCTCGCCGTCGAACAGCGTGGCGAACGTCCGCGCGAGGCGGTGGACGGTATGTCCCTCAGGCACGCGTCGACTCGTAGTCGGCGAGCTGGTCGATGCGGCGCTGGTGCCGCGCGTCGCCGCTGAAGGGCTCGGCCACGAACGCCTCGACGAACGCCGTCGCCTCCTCCAGCGAGTGCATGCGGCCGCCGACGGCGATGACGTTCGCGTCGTTGTGCTGGCGGCCGAGCTTCGCGGTCTGGATCGACCAGGCCAGGACGGCGCGGACGCCGGTGACCTTGTTCGCGGCGATCTGCTCCCCGTTGCCCGACCCGCCGATCACGATGCCGAGCGAGCCCGGCTCGGCGACGACGGCCTCGCCGGCCGCGATGCAGAACGAGGGGTAGTCGTCCTGGGGGTCGAGCTCGTGGGCCCCGTGGTCGACGACGTCGTGCCCGGTGGCGGTGAGGTGCTTCACCAGGTGCTGCTTGAGGTCGTACCCGGCGTGGTCGGCGGCGATGTGGAGGCGCATGTGCCTATCTTCTCTCATCCCGCGATCCAGCTGCGCACGACTCCTGCTGCAGGCGCTACTGCGGAAACGCGACGACGACCTGGACGTCACCGGTTGCCGGGCCGACCTCCAGCTGGCAGGCCAGCCTGCTGTTCTCGCGGACAGGTGCGGGTACATCGGCGAGCACGTCCTCCTCGATCTCCGTCCGCGCCGGAAACTCCCCGACGCCCTCGTCAAGGTAGACGTGACAGGTGCCGCACGAGGCGAAGCCTCCACAGCGCCCGATGATCCCTCGAACCCCGTTCATCCGCGCCAGGCTCATCACCGTCTCGTCACGGACCGCCTCGACCGTGACCGGCTCCTGGTCGCGAGAGACGTAGACGATACGTGCCATCTCTTCTCCTCCGGTTGCACCACCAGCACCTCGCACGATGACGTCACGGAACATCTGTCTCAGCCCTCGTGGAGTATCTCCAGACCGCCGACAGACCCTTGCGGTCGATCAGGACCCCGCCCACACCCATCAAGGAGCCGATCACGATCGCGGACTCCGGCCCGAACCACGTGCCCATGGCTCCTGCCCGCAGGTTGCCCAGCTGTGGCCCCCCCATCCCCGTG
>DATGOB010000075.1:0-9809 GCA_036010205.1 Promicromonospora sp.
CGATCATCTTCCACGGGACGCGCGCGCAGCCCGGGTGGATCTGGTACCCCTGGCTCGCCGACCGTCTGCGGGCGCGCGGGTACCAGGTCGAGACGCCGCACCACCCGGGCCTCAACGTGGAGCCGATCGCGACGTTCCTGCCCGACGTGCTCGACGCGCACACGTTCGACGAGGACACGGTGCTCGTGGGGCACTCCGGCGGGGCGGCGCTCCTGCTCGCGATCCTCGAGCACATCGACGTGACCGTGGCCCAGGCCGTGCTCGTGGGCGGGTACTCGACCAACCCCAACCCCGGCCCCGAGCCGGTGCTGCAGGACTCGTACGACTGGCACAGGATCCGGTCGAACGTGCGCGACATCGTGTTCCTCAACTCCGTGACCGACGAGGCGGGCTGCGACGTCGAGCAGGGCCGCGCGATGTTCGACCGCCTGGGCGGCACGCTCGTGGTGCGCGACGACGGACACTTCCTCACCGACACGATCGAGATCGCGGACCGGCTGATCCCCTGACCGCCCCTGAGCGGGCCTCCCTGCTCTGAGCAGTGCTGCCCAGGGCAGATCTGCCTGCCCGGCGCGGCTCCGCCGGGGCACGGTGGACGCATGAGCGACACACCCACCCCACCGCAGTTCGACGACCGGACACGGCGCAGCCTGTACGAGCGCCGCGTCCTGGTCCTCGACGGGCCCCTCGACGACGACAACGGCACGCTGCTGATGACGCAGCTCGTCTCGCTGGCCACCGAAGACCCGGCCGCGGACATCGACCTGTGGATCCACTCGCCGGGCGGCTCCGTGCCCGCGATGCTGGCCATCCGCGACCTCATGCGCACCATCCCGAACGACGTCTCGACGCTCGTGCTGGGCATCGCCTACAGCGCCGGACAGTTCCTGCTCTCCGCGGGCACCCACGGCAAGCGCCGGGCGCTGCCGAGCTCCCGGGTGCTCATGCACCAGGGCTCCGCCGGCATCGCCGGGACCGCCGTCGACATCGAGCTGCAGGCCGACGACCTGCGCCACACGCGCGACACCGTGCTGCGCCTCGTCGCGGAGGACACCGGCCAGCCCCTGGACCGCGTGTTCGAGGAGTCGCTGCACGACCACTGGTACACCGCGCAGGAGGCGCGCGAGTTCGGCTTCATCGACGCGATCGTGCAGGGCTTCGAGGACATCCGGCCGCGCGAGCGCGCCCGCACCGGCTTCGCTGCCGCCACCGAGGGAGGCACCCGATGAGCACCTACACCATCCCGAACGTCATCGCGGCGCACCCGCGCGGCGAACGCATCATGGACGTCTACTCGCAGCTCCTCAGCGAGCGGATCATCTATCTCGGCACGGCGATCGACGCGGGCGTCGCGAACGCGCTCATCGCCCAGCTGATCCACCTGGAGTCGGCGAGCCCGGACAGCGACATCCAGCTCTACATCAACTGCGAGGGCGGGGACCCGGGCGCCGGCATGGCCATCTACGACACGATGCGGTACATCCGGTCCCCCGTCGCGACGACGTGCGTCGGGCAGGCCGTCGCGATCGGGGCGGTGCTCCTGGCCGCAGGGGCCGAGGGACGTCGTTCGGCGCTGCCGCACGCCCGGGTGGTGCTCCACCAGCCCGCCGCCCAGGGGCGGGGGGCGATCCCCGACCTGATCCTGCAGGCCGACGAGGTGGTGCGCGTCCGTGCCGACATGGAGTCGGTCCTGGCCCGACACACCGGCCAGAGCGTGGAGACCCTGCGCGCCGACACCGACAGGGACCGCATCTTCACCGCGCGCGCGGCGCAGGAGTACGGCCTGCTGGACCAGGTGATCGAGGAGCGGTGAGCCGCGCGGCTACGCCGCGAGCGCGAAGGCTGCCCGGCAGGTCGGCTGCCGGGCAGCCCCTCGCACGTCGACCAGGCGGTCGGCGACCGCGCTGACCAGGTCGACCAGCGTGATGTCCAGCGCACCCGTCACCGCGGCGATCATCTCGCTCGAGGGCTCCTTGACCCCGCGCTCGATCTCCGACAGGTACTGCGGCGAGATGCCGGCGCGGCGGGCCGTCTGGTCCAGCGTCTCCTCGCGCTGATGACGCACGTCGCGCAGGCGCTCGCCGACCAGGTGCCGCCACAGCGGCTCGCGCGCCGCCGGGCGCGGGGCGTCGCCGTCACGGGGACGTCCGTCGCTCGCCGGGGTGCGGACCGGTGCGGGTGCTGTCTCGGCCATGCGCCCGAGCGTAGGGCGGGGCACCGGCGACGGCGCGCGGTTCTGCTCAGAGCAGCGAGGGCGCGTCCCGGTCGGCGGCCGCGGGGCGCCGGCCGGGCGGGCGTCGGCCCGGGCCGCTGGCCAGGCGGGCCCGAGCCCGTCAGGATGGAGGCATGACCTCCAGGCTCTGGATCACCGGCGACCCCGACACGGACGCGCTGCTGAGCGACGACCCGTTCGCCCTCCTCGTGGGCATGCTGCTCGACCAGCAGTTCCCGATGGAGCACGCCTTCGCCGGACCGGGCAAGATCCGGGAGCGCATGGGCTCGTTCGACGTCCGCGCCATCGCGGAGGCCGATCCCGAGGAGTTCGTGGCGATGGCGACCACTCCCCCGGCGATCCACCGGTACGGCCGGTCCATGGCGGGGCGGGTGCTGGAGCTCGCCCGCACGGTCGTCGACGAGTACGACGGCGACGCGGCGCGCATCTGGACGGCGCCCGGCGCCGACGGCGGTGCGCCGACCGGCCGCGAGGTGCTCCGGCGGCTCAACGCCCTGCCCGGGTACGGCGAGCGCAAGGCCAAGATCTTCCTCGCGCTGCTCGGCAAGCAGCGCGGTGTCCGGCCCGAGGGCTGGCGCGAGGCGGCGGGCGAGTTCGGCGAGGAGGGGTCGCGGCGCTCGATCGCCGACGTGACGAGCGCTGAGGCCCTGCAGGAGGTCCGCGCGTTCAAGAAGGCGCAGAAGGCTGCGGCGAAGAAGGGCTGAGACGTCGAGCGCCACAGTTCCGGTGCGTGGTTCGTGTCAGAGCAGTTCCCGAATCATCTCGGTCGCATCATGCATCTCGTATCGCTCGTCAAGCAGGTCGAGCAGGTCGGGGACGGTTCGCCGCGGGCTGGAGTAGCGTGCGCTGATCTTGGTGAGCGCACGGACGGCGGTTTCTGGCGAAACCGAGACGGTGTCCGCCGCACATCGCGCAGCGCGGACAACCGCAAGGCCGTCGGGTAGCAGCTTCTCGGGCAGGTCCTTGACGTTGTCGCTGACGATCACGCCCGCCCGGCCGACCACGGCCGCCGCTACAAGGTGCTCGTCGTCCGGATCGGGAAGACCGTACGACCCGTCCAACGGCTCCCACCCTTCAACGCACGAATCGTCGAAGGCCCAGCCCATCTGGTCGATCAAGCGTCGTGCGGCAGCCGTCGCCTGCTCTGGTTCCGCGCCACGCCGCACGCGCTTGTCCGCTTCGACGCGCACAAGCTCGTCAAGGATCGCCTGAGACCAGATCGGGCGGTAGAGCCCCTCGGCGGCCATGCTCAGGACGAAGTCCCGTTGGAGGCTCGGCCACAGGACCGACGTGTCGAGCAAGGCGGTGAACACTCGCTCACCCCCGCCGGTCCGTGGCTGCCGCCTTGCGAGCAGCGCGCAGCCGCTCGATCATCTCGGCCGGGTCGTCCTCGTCCTCAGGATCCACTGCCGTCGCCTCGAGCATGGCGTACTGCCGCGCGCGGCGTCGTTCGCGGTAGGCGAGCACGTCTCCGAGAAGCACCCTACGGCGGTTCCCGTTCCGTTCGGCAGCCAGCTCGCCCGACTCGATCATCCGCACCACGGTGGGCCGCGAAACCCCCAGGAGGTCGGCCGCCTGCTGAGTCGTCAGCTGCGGCTCCGTCGGCGCGACCGTGACCGCCTTCCCCGCAGCGAGCGACACCACAACCTTGAGAAGCGCCTGGTACACCGTCGCAGGCAGCTCGATCTGCTCCCCTTCGTCACTCCCGATCAGGACGAACCGCCGCCCCGGTCCAGACCTTCCCTTCGCGGCCTGGGCCTCCAGGAAGCTGAGCACCTCCGCCGCGCCTGGCTCCGAGCTCTCTGGGACGTACGTCTGTGTGGCCAGGTTCGCACTCATCGCTCCTCCTCCGTCGTCCTCAACGAACATATCGTACGCGCTTTCGTATCGTTCGATCAATGTTCTCACCTCCCCACTACCCGGTTCGCGAACGCCTCCACCGCATTCACCACGGCGGTGAACCGCGGCGACCAGAAGAGGTCGAAGCCGTGCTGCCCACCCGGCAGCTCCGCGTACACCACCGGGGCATGCGACACGGAGCGCAGCCGACCGGCGAACAGCCGGGCGTTCTCGACCGGGACGACCGAGTCGTGGTCGCCGTGCACGACCATCACCGGGGGCGCGTCGGCGCCGACCGTCTCCGTCGGCGACGTCTCCGGACCACGACCGAAGTACCGACCCCAGTACCCGCCCAGCCCGACGACCGCGCTCACCGACGTGTCCACGCCCTCGAACGTCCGCTCGCCCTCCGGTGCGCAGGCTGCCAGCGCCGACATGTGCGCACCGGCCGAGGAGCCGCTCAGGACGATCCGACCCGGGTCGGCGCCCCAGGCCTCGCCGTGCCGCCGGACCCAGGCGACCAACCGCCGGACGTCCTCGACGTGCTCCTCGACCGACGCGGCGGGCCGCAGCCGGTAGTTCGCGCTCAGGCAGACCCAGCCGCGCTCGGCCAGCCGGTGCAGCAGCGGCAGGGACTGTGAGCTCTTGTGCCCGGTGGTGTAGTAGCCGCCGTGGAGGTGGATCAGCACGGGTGCGCCGGTGCCACCGGCCCTGCGCCGGTACAGGTCGAACCGGTGTCGCCGGCCCGCAGGGCCGTAGACGAGGTCGGAGACCCGCTCGACGGTGCGAGGACGCACGGCGAACGGCAGGAGGAGCACGCGCCACCACGGGCCGGACGGCACCGGGGTCGGGGCCACGGCACCCCGCAGCACCGCCCCGGCACGGGCCCCGCGCCAGGCCGTCAGGACCAGGCACCCGGCTGCGAGGACCGCCGCGGCGGCCGCGACCGGCGAGCCGAGGTCACCCTGGACCACCGCCAGGGCCGTGCTGGCCCCGAACGCGAGCGCCGCCAGGACGGGCAGCTCGCCGATCGCCAGCGTCGTGAGGAACAGCGCGGCGCCGAGCGGCCTGGGCAGCCGGGGCGGGCGTAGCGCGGGCAGCGCCAGCACCGCGAGGCCGACGAGGTAGCCGACCGGGGTGCTCATCGGCGCGCCAGCCCGGCCAGGAGGATCCCGCCCACGAGCACGTGCATGCCGAGCAGGACCAGCACCGCAGCGGCGGAACCGGCGCCCAGCGGTCCCGCGCAGGACACGGCGAGCACGACGCACGCGATCACCACCCAGGCACGACCACCGCGGGCCGTGACGCGCTCGAGCACCGCGCGCAGGCCCCACCCGGCGAGCCCCGCCACGAGGCATGCGAGGACGACGGGGACGACGCCGACGGCAGTGGCCCCCACGGTCAGGTCGACCCCGGCGACGGGCACGGCGGCGACCCACAGTGCGACGGCTACGGCCGTGGCGGCGAGAACGACAAGGATGCGGCGCAGGTGTGTGTTCATGCGGCCCAGTCTTGGCGGCGCGTCGGACCCGCACATCGGCCGGACGGACTCGTCGACCCGTGCTCGGGGAGGTGGCGCCTCCTCCTTTGGTAGGTGCTCCTCGGCGGCCGGTCCTGGATAGCCTGCCTCCGTGACAGCCCGCCCGGACGCCGCAGAGGTCGCCATCACCGCCACGGTCGTGTGCGCGATGACGGCGGTGAGCCTCGTGCTGCGGGACCTGCCTGGTCCGCTCGCGGTCGTGGTGGCCGTCGCCGCGGCGTCGGCGGGCATCGCTCAGCTGTGGTGGCCGCTCCCGGGCGGGATCGCCGCCGGGGTGCTGGCCGGCGTCTCCTCGGTGGCGACGCCGGCCTCGACGATCAGCACCCTGCAGATCGCGTGGCGAGAGCGGTTCGGCACGGCCGCCGTGGTGGCCGGCGTGGGTGCGGCCGGGCACCTGGCGCAGTGGTTCGTGGCGTCCTCGCCGCCGATCCCGTTCCGCTGGTGGGCCCTGCTCGTCGGCGCGGTCTACGGCGCCCTGCTGGCCTGGGGTGCGTTCGGCCAGTCCCGCAGGGCGCTGCTCGTCTCCCTGCACCAGCGGGCGGTCCGGGCCGAGGCCGAGCAGGGCAGGCGTGTCGCGGAGGCCCGGGCGTCCGAGCGGCGCGAGCTCGCCCGCGAGATGCACGACGTGCTCGCCCACCGGCTGACCCTGGTCGCCACGCACGCCGGGGCCCTGGAGTACCGGCCGGACGCCCCGCCGGAGCGCCTTGCGCAGGCCGCCGGCGTGGTCCGGGAGGGGGTCCATCAGGCCCTCGACGAGCTCCGCCAGGTGATCGGCCTGCTCCGGGAGGACGGGCCGGCGGACACGGCGCCACCCGGCCTGGAGGACGTGCCCGCGCTGCTCGACGACGCCCGCCGCGCGGACCAGCGCGTGACGGTCCGCGAGGACCTGTCGGACTCACCCCCGCCCGTCGCGGTGGGCCGGGCCGCCTACCGGGTGGTGCAGGAAGGCCTGACGAACGCGCGCAGGCACGCCCCCGGCGCGGCGGTCGAGCTCTCGCTGCGCGGCACACCCGGCGAGGGCCTCGAGATCGCGGTCACCAACGACCTGGCGGAGACGGCCTCGAGGACACCGCCGCCCGGCGGGGGCCTGGGGCTCGTCGGCCTGACCGAGCGCGTGCGCCTCGTCGGTGGGCGCCTCGACCACGGCGCCGCCGCGGGCCGGTTCGGCCTGCGCGCGTGGCTACCATGGCCGCCATGACCCGCGTCCTGGTCGTCGACGACGACGCCCTCGTGCGCGCGGGCCTCACGATGATGCTCGACGGCTCCGCCGGCATCACGGTCGTCGCCGAGGCGGCCGACGGCGGCGAGGCGGTGAGCGCTGCCGACGCGCACCGTCCGGACGTCGTGCTCATGGATCTGCGGATGCCCCGCGTCGACGGCATCACCGCGACCCGCCGCCTCGTCGGCCGGCCCGGATCGCCGAGGGTCGTCGTGCTGACCACGTTCGACACCGACGAGAACATCGTCGGGGCTCTGCGCGCGGGCGCCAGCGGCTTCCTGCTCAAGGACACGCCGCCGGCCGCGATCGCCGACGCCGTGACGCGGGCGGCGGCCGGCGAGCCGATCCTGTCTCCCGCGGTGCTCCGGACGCTCATGGACCGCACGCTGCGTCAGACGGACACCTGGGCCACGGCCCGCGCGAGCCTCGCGGCGCTGACCCCGCGCGAGCACGACGTCACGCTCGCCGTGGCCTCCGGACGCTCCAACGCCGACATCGCCGCCGATCTCACGATGAGCGTCACGACGGTGAAGTCGCACGTGTCGAACATCCTGGCCAAGCTCGGCCTCGAGAACCGCACCCAGCTCGCGATCCTGGCGCACGACGCGGGTCTCGTCTGAGCGAGGGCCGGCGGTCAGCGCCGGCGGTACACCGTGGCCAGCACCGACACGGTCACCTCGTCCGGCAGGTCGTCCGCGGACAGCTCCGCCGCGCTGACGTGGCGCGCGCTCGGCGTCATGAGCACGAGGTCCGTCGCCTCCTGCCGCGTGAGCGGCGTCGTGTACCGGACCTCCCGCGTGGGGCCCGCCACGAGATACGGGTCGAGCGCCGCGTGCAGCCGCCGTTCCTTGTCCGGGTCGACGGCCACCATACGGGCGACCTGGCGGCGCAGCTCGGCGAGGTGGCCGCCGAACGGCCGCACGACCACGAGCGCGCCGCCCGGGCGCAGCACCCGGTGGAACTCGGCGGGGTTGCGCGGCGCGAAGACGTCGAGCAGCACGTCGGCACCCTCGGAGACGACCGGGAACGGACGGAAGACGTCCCACGTCGCGGCCGCGGCGCGCGGGTGTGCCTTCGCCGCGACGCGCAGCGCGTGCGCCGACGTGTCCAGGCCGAGGCCGACCACCTCAGCGGCCGCGTCCGCCGCGAGCGCGTCCAGCACCCCGGCGAGGTAGTAGCCCGTACCGCACCCGACGTCCACGACGACGCGGTCCCGCCCGTCGTGCCGAGCGGTGCCGCCGACAGCCTCGACCGCGAGCTCGGCCACCGCGTCGCGGACCGGCGCATATCGGCCCGAGGCCAGGAAGTCGCGCCGTGCTCGCGCCATCGGGCCGTCGTCGCCGCTCGTGGCACGCGCACCGGTGAGCAGCCCGGCGTAGCCGTGCCGCGCGACGTCGAAGCTGTGCCGCTCCGGGCAGCGCAGGGCCCTGTCGGCCGCGGACAGCGGCGCGGCGCAGGCCGGGCAGCGCAGCAGCGGCAGGACGAGGTCGAGGGCGGCGGGCAACGAGGTGGGCACGAGGAGGTCTCCTGACGCGAGGACGGTGTGGAGGGTCAGACCCGGTCGTCGGGCACCGGGTTGGCCGCCCGCCCCTCGGTCGACAGGAGCAGCACGACGGCGTCGCGCGGCAGGCCGATGGCGCGGCGCCACCCGGCCTGCCCCAGCACGAGCCGGGCGGCCGCCAGGGTCGCGGCCCCGCACGGACCCGCGTCGACGCCGAGCCGCGCCAGGTCCTCGACCGCGGCCGCCGCCTGGTCGTCGGACACCGTGACGGCGCCGGCGAGGCCGTCCCGCAGCACCGGCCAGGCGAGCGTCGAGACGGTCCCGCAGGTCAGACCGGTCATGATCGTCTCGCCCGGGGTCACGCCCACGGGTTCGCCGGCGCGCAGGGAGGCCACCAGCGGCGCGGCCCGGTCGGGCTCGACGGCGAGCAGCGCGGGGGCGTCCCGTCCCGCGCCGCGGTAGTGCGTGACCACGGCCTGGGCGAACGAGCCGACGCCGACCGGCACGACCACGAGGTCCGGCGCGGCGACGCCGAGAGCGGCGAGCTGGTCGTCGGCCTCGGCGCAGAGCGTCCCGTACCCTTCGACGACCCACCGCGGGATCTCGGTGTACCCGGGCCAGGCCGTGTCCTGGACCAGCACCGCCGCGGGGTCGGCGGCGGCGTCCTGCGCCGCGCGGGCCACCGCGGTGTCGTAGTCCCCGTCGACGTCGACCGTGGCCGCACCCTCCCCCGCGACGGCGGCCACCGCCTGCGCCGTGACGCCCCGGGGCAGATACACCGTCGCCGCGGCGCCGACCAGCCCCGCCACGTGCGCGACGGCGCGGCCGTGGTTGCCGTCCGTCGCGGCGTAGAGGCGCACGTCGTGCCCGCGGACGGCGGCGCGGACCGCGTCGAGGGTGAGGTCCGCCGCGCCGAACCGGCGCGCGAGGGCGCGGGCGGCCGCGTAGGACGCCCCGAGCACCTTGAACGACGGCAGCCCGAGGCGCCCGGCCTCCTCCTTGACGAGGACGCGCCCGACGCCGAGCTCGTCCGCCAGCTCCGCCACGTCGCGCAGGGGGGTCGGGGCGTATCCGGGCAGGGTGCGGTGGAAGTCGAGGGCGGGCACGGGGTCGATTGTCCCCGACCCGGACGGGCGGGGCCGACCGCTCAGCGCAGCCCGACGGCCGCCAGCACCGTCGCGACGACGCCCGCGACGGTCCGCACGTGGTTCCACCGCGCCCACGGCTGCCATGTGGCGCGCCACACGGGTGCCTTCTCCGGGGCGGCGAGCAGCTTGGTGTTCAGCGGCACGTTGCCCGCCATGGTCACGACGAACGTGCCCACGAGATAGACGGCCGCCGCCGCCAGCACCCACGCGCCGCCCGCCCGGCCCGAGACGAGGCCCCAGATGCCGGTCACCGCGGGCACGAGCAGCGCACCGAAGAACACGACCATGAACGGGGGCCGTACCGCGCTCTCGTTGATGCCGTTCATCGC
>DATGOB010000076.1:0-2563 GCA_036010205.1 Promicromonospora sp.
CCGACGCGCAGCGTCACCGCGTCCATGGCGAGGTCGGAGGGCAGGACCCGCTCGTCGGCGGGCTGGGCGTCGGTCATCAGGAGCTCCGGTTCGTTGTACCTACAAGCAATGACCGTAACCGACTTTGGTTGTAGGTGCAACCAACTGCTAGGCTCCGGACCATGGGCGAGCGACGGCTGCAGCACGAGGA
This sequence comes from Promicromonospora sp., assembly GCA_036010205.1. Lineage (GTDB taxonomy): Bacteria > Actinomycetota > Actinomycetes > Actinomycetales > Cellulomonadaceae > Promicromonospora. The sequence goes on from DATGOB010000076.1 coordinate 191, forward strand.
GCGCGTGGCCGTGGCACGCCTGCACGCCCTGCTCGAGCTCCTGCCGACCGCGCTCGACAAGCAGATGCACCAGGCCGGGCTCACGTCGTTCGAGTTCACGCTGCTCGAGGCGCTCGCGGAGTCAGAGGCGGGCGTGCTGCGCCTCAGCGCGCTCGCCTCGCGCACCAACGCCACGCTCCCGCGCCTGTCGCGCGTCGTGACGGGGCTGGAGCGCAAGGGCCTCGTCCGGCGGGCGCCGTGCGCAGAGGACGCGCGGGCGACGAACGCCGTGCTCACCGACGAGGGTCGCCGGGTGCACGCGGCGGCGGTCCCGCTGTACGCGCAGGCCGTGTCGACGATGGTCCTGGACGGGCTCGGCGACGGCGACGTCGGCGAGCTCGCCCGGCTCGCGCTCGCCGTCCTCACGCGGCTCGACCCGGACCGGCGCCTCGCGGTCACCGCGGCGGACGGCTGCCCCGCGGACCCGTCGCCGACCACCGAGGAAGCGTGCCCGGCGGATCCGCAGCCGTAGACGGGTGTATTCCGCTCATTCCTCCTGTAGGTTTTGGGTGAATTCACGAGCCTGGGGGCAGTGGCGCGCCCAGGGGGAGGAGCCCGTCGATGTCGATGTCGCGTCGAACCAAGCACGTCCTGATGTCCCTGACGCTCACGCTGGCCGTGATCGCAGGCCTGCAACCCACCGCGTACGCCGGACCACCTGGTGGCCGCCCGGATGACAGCGCTGACATAGCGGCGGCGACCGACGTCGCCCGCGCCCGCGTGGCGTCGGAGGTGCTGCTCGACTCCTACGACCCGGAGAAGGCCTGGTTCCCGTCGAGCTGGTGGAACTCCGCCGTCGCGCTGCAGACCCTGGGCGACTACATGCTGCGCACGGGCGACCGGAGCTACGTCGACGAGCTCGACCACAGCTTCGAGACCAACAAGGGCCCGTTCCCGGCGGGGGAGCGGTCCACCGACGAGATCTACGGCAACTTCACCAGCCGCGCGATCGACGACGCCGGATGGTGGGCGCTCAACTGGGTCACCGCCTACGACCTGACCGGCGAGCAGAAGTACCTCGACATGGCCGAGACGATCGGCGAGTTCATGCTCGGGTTCTGGGACCCGAGCACGTGCGGCGGCGGTATCTGGTGGAACGAGGAGCGCACCTACAAGAACGCCGTGACCAACGGGCAGTGGGTGCGGCTCACCGCCGAGCTGCACAACCGCATCCCGGGTGACACCGCCTGGCTCGACCGGTCGCTCGAGGCCTGGGACTGGTACCAGGCCAGCGGCATGATCAACGACGACGGTCTGGTCAACGACGGCCTCACCGACGACTGCGCGAGCAACGGCGACACCGTGTGGACCTACAACCAGGGCCTGGCGATCGGCGCTCCGCTGGAGCTGTACCGGGCCACGGGCGACGCCGACCTGCTCGCCGAGTCCCGGCACCTGGCCGACGCCGCGCTCGACTCGCCGCTGGTCGTCGACGGCGTGCTCACCGAGTCGTGCGACGCCCTGGACCGCTCCTGCGACGACAACCAGAAGCAGTTCAAGGGCATCTTCATGCGGTACCTCATGGACCTCGCCGACACCACGGGCGACGACCGGTACCGCACGTTCGCCGCCGCGCAGGCGGAGACCGTCTGGGCGAACGACCGCGACTCCTCCGAGCGGCTCGGCCAGCGCTGGGCGGGTGGCACGAGCGCGGAGCACCCGAACGTCTTCGACTGGCGCACCCAGGCCAGCGCCCTCAGCGCCCTGATCGCGGACGTGCCGCAGGACGCCCCGGGCCGGTCGCTCTCGGCCACCATGACCCCGGACCAGCTCGCCGTCCTGCCCAGCCCGGGCGCGCGGTCGGCCGTGCGGACGGCCGTCGAGGTCGCCGCGACCTCGGACCACCGCCGCCCGACGCGTGTCGACGTGCGGGTCGAGGCCCCCCGCGGCTGGGCGGTGCGGCCCGCGCGCAGCCACGTCGTGCTGCGTACCACCGGTGACGGCACGCCGGCCCGGGCGACCGTGCCGCTCGATGTGACGATCCCCGCCGGGACCCCGGACGGGAGCTACCCGCTCACCGTCACCGTCACGTCGCGCCCGGGCCTGACGTGGACGACGCGCGCGACCGTGCAGGTCGCGAGCGTGGTCGACTTCGACGCGGGCAGCACGCAGGAGGTCGCGTGGCTGTGGGACGCGGGCGGGTCGGGCCTGAGCCAGGCCGGCAGCCGGTTCGCCGACGGCACGAGCCGGTTCGTCTACCGGTTCCCGTTCCCGGCCGAGACGACCGCCGCCGAGGCGACGCTCACCGTCGACAACCAGTACGTCGTCGCCCTGAGCGGGGACGGCGAGGACTGGACCGTGGTGCTCGAGGAGGACGAGGAGATCCGTGACGGC
>DATGOB010000077.1:0-10505 GCA_036010205.1 Promicromonospora sp.
TGCGTCGCGGGCGTGCTGGGCCTCGTCGTCGTCGTCGCGACGTCGGGCGCGAGCCTCGGGGTCGACCTCGGCGACCTGCTCATGGCGCTCGGCCTGCCGATCGTCGCGGCGTCGGCGCTCATGGTGCCGAAGGCGGTGCGCGAGCACTTCCAGACGGTCGGTATCGCCGGTGCGAACGACGCCGACCGGAGCCAGGCCTGGGTGTGGGCGCCGCCCGCGCCGAAGGGCGACAAGGCCCCGCCGGCCACGCTGCCCGAGGAGCCCGTGCGGACCGTGCCCGAGCCGCGCCGTCCGGCCGAGCCTCGGCGCATCACGTCGACCGGCGCCGTGCGCACGGTCGCGGGCGCCGCGGCGGCCCAGCACACCTCCGTGGGCCAGGCGGGCCCCGCCGAGCCGGTCGCTGGTGCCGGTGCGGGCGACGGGGCGGGCGACCGGGCGGGCGACACGGCTGCGGCCCCGGCGTCCGGCGAGGTGCCGGTCAGCGAGATGCGGACCGTCGAGGACCTGCCCGCCGCGGGCGCGGGCGTGGGGGAGACCGCCACGCTGCCGCCCGTGCGCCCCGAGCCGGTCCAGCCCGCCGCCGCGCACCCCGGCGCGCACGTGCAGCGGGTGGCCTCCGGCCGGCAGACGGCGCGGCTGCGCCCGACCACGGGTCAGCAGGCGGCCCAGCCCGCCGCGCAGCAGGAGCAGGTCACGCGCCCCGTCGTCGTCGGGCAGGTGCAGCAGCCCGCCGCCGAGGCCGCGCAGGCGGGGAACACCGCCGTGCTGCCGCCCGTCGGGGGCAGCCGGTGGACGGCGGCGGTCGCGCTCGACCCCGCCACGCCGCTCGCGGACCTGGCCCGGATCGTGCAGGAGGCACCGCACCTGCGCCCGCAGGTCGCCGCCAACCCCTCGACGTACCCGGCGCTGCTGGACTGGCTCGGCGCCCTGGGCGACCCCCAGGTCGACGCGGCCCTCCGCAGCCGCCGCTGAACCGGTCCGGATCGTGGGCGGGCCGGTTGCACCGGTCTCCGGCGGGGGTACAGTGGCGGCGTGCTGTTCAGCGTGACCCTCCTCCTTCGCTGCCGCGACGAGGCCTAGACAGGCCGGTCCTCGTCGCGGAGGCTTGGTGTGCCGGCCAACCTCACCGAGCGAAGGACAGATGATGGAGAACAGCGTCACCGCCACCACCCCCGGCGGAGCTCACGACACCGCAGGTCCCGTCCACGGCGTCGCCGGCGGGATCATCGAGGACAACCCGCAGCAGACGTCGGGCATGCCGACGCAGAAGTACCGGCCGTTCCACGAGCAGATCCGCGTGGAGCTCCCCGACCGCACGTGGCCGACCAAGCGCATCGAGAAGGCGCCGCGCTGGTGCGCCGTCGACCTGCGGGACGGCAACCAGGCCCTCATCGAGCCGATGGACGCCGAGCGCAAGATGCGCATGTTCGAGCTCCTCGTGAAGATGGGCTACAAGGAGATCGAGGTCGGCTTCCCGTCGGCGAGCCAGACGGACTACGACTTCGTCCGCAAGCTCATCGAGGAGAACCGGATCCCCGACGACGTCGTGATCCAGGTCCTGACGCAGTCCCGCGCCCACCTCATCGAGCGCACGTACGAGGCCATCGCCGGCGCGAAGCAGGCGATCGTCCACCTCTACAACTCGACGTCGGTGCTGCAGCGCGAGGTCGTGTTCCGCGCCGACCAGGACGGCATCGTGGACATCGCGCTGGACGGCGCGAAGCTGTGCCGCAAGCTCGAGGAGACGGTTCCGGGCACGCGGATCTACTACGAGTACTCCCCGGAGTCGTACACCGGCACCGAGCTGGAGTTCGCCGCCCGCATCTGCAACGAGGTCATCGAGGTCTTCGAGCCGACGCCGGAGCGCAAGGTCATCATCAACCTGCCCGCGACGGTCGAGATGGCGACGCCCAACGTCTACGCCGACTCGATCGAGTGGATGAGCAGGCACCTCAACCACCGCGAGAACGTCATCCTGTCCCTCCACCCGCACAACGACCGCGGCACAGCGGTCGCGGCGGCAGAGCTCGGGTACCTGGCCGGTGCCGACCGCATCGAGGGCTGCCTGTTCGGCAACGGTGAGCGCACGGGCAACGTCGACCTGGTGACGCTGGGCATGAACCTGTTCTCGCAGGGGATCGACCCGCAGATCGACTTCAGCGACATCGACGGCATCCGCCGCACGGTCGAGCACTGCAACCAGCTCCCCGTGCACGAGCGGCACCCCTACGTGGGCGACCTCGTCTTCACGGCCTTCTCGGGCTCCCACCAGGACGCCATCAAGAAGGGCTTCGAGCACATGGCGGGGCGCGCGGAGGCAGCGGGCGTCGGCGTCGACGACCTCGACTGGGGCGTGCCGTACCTGCCGATCAACCCGCGCGACGTCGGCCGCTCGTACGAGGCCGTCATCCGCGTCAACTCGCAGTCCGGAAAGGGCGGCGTGTCCTACCTGCTCAAGACGGAGCACAGCCTGGACCTGCCGCGCCGGCTGCAGATCGAGTTCTCGCGCATCGTCCAGGAGGTCACCGACGCCGAGGGCACCGAGGTGACCGGTGGGGACATCTGGCGCATCTTCACCGACGAGTACCTGCCCGTCGAGGAGGACGCGCCCGCGGGCCTGGAGCACTGGGGCCGCCTGACGCTGCGCGGCACGCGCGCCGTCTCCGCGGAGGGCGAGCAGGATACGCTCGAGGTCGACGTCATCGACCGCGGGCAGGAGCTCACCCTGACCGGCTCGGGCAACGGGCCGATCGACGCGTTCGTCGACGCGATCGCGAAGGTCGGCGTCGACGTGCGGGTGCTCGACTACACCGAGCACGCCCTGTCCGAGGGTGGCGACGCCAGCGCCGCGGCCTACGTCGAGTGCGCCGTGGGCGACGACGTCCTGTGGGGCGTCGGCATCGACCCGTCGATCACGCTCTCGTCGCTGAAGGCGATCGTCTCGGCGGTCAACCGCGCGGAGCGCCCCCGCCCCTGACTCCGCCCCACACCACCGCTGAGTGCGGGATCTTCGCCCTTTTCTGTGTGCCAGGAGGGCGAAGATCCCGCACTCAGCGGTTGCGGGGGTCAGTCGAGGCGGGTGTAGGCGGCCTCGTAGCCGTCCGTCGTCTCCGTGTACGCCGCCTCGTCGCACGTGTAGGCGACGCGGGGGGTGCCGCTCGAGGGCTGGTACTCCTGCGTCCGGTCGCCGATCGCCTTGACCACGTGGATGTCGCTGTGGTCGACGCCGGTCGTGGTGAGCACGCCGTCCTCGGTCCGCACCGGGTAGACGGCGGTGCCGGTCCACGTCTCGGTGTACTCACCGGCCGAGGTGGGGGCGCGCAGCGGCTCGGCGTCGTCGTAGTGCACGAGCTGCGTCCCGTCCGGCCGGAACTCGGTGACCCGCCCCTCGAAGCCGGTCGCGTCGAGCGTGACCTCGGCGTTGACCGCGACCTGGGCGCTCAGCTCGTCGAGCCGCCACCGTCCCACCAGGCACTCGTCGATCACGGCGGCGGGCGAGGGGGACGCGGACGCGGACGGCGACGTGGGCCCTCCCTCCGGCACGCCCGACGGCAGACCCAGGCCGATCGCGGTCGCCCCGGCCCCGACCACGAGCACGAGCGCCGCCGTGGCGACCCAGGTGATGGGCCGCCGCCACAGGCCGCGGCGGTCGGTACCGGGCCCGTCGCCGGCGGTGGCAGCGGGCGCCGGCGTCGGCTCGGCGGCGGCCCGGGCGGCGGGGACCTTGACCACGGTCGGGGCGTCGTCGTCGCCGTCGGGCGCGCCGGTGCCGCCCGTGCCGCCCGTGCGGAGCGCCGTCGCGTCCTCGTCGCGCAGCGCGGTCGCGTCGTCGTCGGGGGAGGAGGCGTCCGGGCCGGGGACGATCTTCGTCGTCGCGGTGCGCAGGTCTGCGGGCACCTCGTTGACGAAGTCCTGCACCTCCTGCAGGCTCGGCCGGTCCTCCGGGTCCTTGGCCAGGCACGCGCGCACCAGTGGGAGCAGCCACGCGGGGCACGCGCCGAGGTCCGGCTCCTCGTGCACCACGCGGTAGTAGACGACGGTGGTGTCGCCCTCGCCGAACGCGCGCTGACCGGTCGCGGCGTAGAGCGCGACGGCGCCGAGCGCCCAGACGTCGGCGGCGGGCGTGGACAGGCTGCCGCGCACCTGCTCCGGCGCCATGAACGACGGCGTGCCGACCTTGAGCCCGGTCCGGGTGAGCGCCGTCGAGTCCGACGCCTGCGCGATGCCGAAGTCGATGACGAACGGCCCCTCCTCGCCGAGCAGGATGTTGGACGGCTTGAGGTCGCGGTGCACGATGCCCGCCTGGTGCACGGCGCGCAGCGCCTCGGCCACACCCGCGACGACGCGGCGCACGTCCTGCTCGGGCAGGGGGCCGCCCTGCTGCACGACGGTGGTCAGGGACGGCCCCTCGACGTACTCGACGGCCATCCAGGGCTGCTCGCCGTCCGGGTCGGCGTCGATCAGCGTCGCGAGGTGGCGCCCCCGCACCTTCATGGCGGCGGCGGTCTCCCGGCGGAAGCGCGTCCGGAACTCCGGGTCCCGCACGTAGTCCTTGAGGATCGCCTTCATCGCGAGCTTGCGCCCGGTGCGGGTCCGGGCGAGGTAGACCACGCCCATGCCGCCGGCGCCGATGCGCCCGATGAGCGGGTAGCCGCCCAGCTCCTGCGGGTCGTCGGCGTCGAGCGGGTGGATCTGCGGGGCTTCCCCTGAGCCTGGCACGATCATGGGGGAAACATACCTGATTTCCTTGAATTCACCCGATAAATCGGCCACTGTGGAGCGCGATCTTCTCCGGAGATCAGCACTCAGACATCTCAGACACAGGGGGACGCATGAAGAGGAAGTTCGTGAGCCGCGCGCTCCCGTCCGCGCTCGTCGCGGGCGGGCTGCTCGTCGCGGGCACGATGTCCGCGACCGCGGCCGACGACGCCGGCAGCTCGACCGAGCAGACGCAGAGCGGGCTCGGCGGGCTGCTGACCGGCACCGTCGACGCGGTCGTCGGCGAGGACGGCGTCGTGGACACCACGCTCACCCAGGTCGGCGAGACCGTCGGCCAGGTCACGAAGAAGGACGGCGCCGTCGACGACACCGTCAAGGGCGTCACCGGCGTGGTCGACTCCGTGGCGGGCAAGGACGGAGCGGTCGAGGACGTGGTCTCCGGCGTGACCGGCGGTACCGCGGCGTCGACGCCCGCGGTGAAGAGCGGCTCCCGCAACGCGGGCGGGCCGGTGGAGGACGTCGTGGGCGGCGTCACCGGCGCCCTGAACGCGGTGGCCGGCGAGAACGGCGCCGTCGACGACGTGCTGGGCGCCGACGCCCCCGAGCGGGGCGTGCTCGACGACGTGGCCGACGAGATCCTCGACGACGTCGGTTCGATCGGGGAGAACCTCGGCAGCGGCAACCTGCCCGGCGTCGTCGACGGTGTGGGCGGCGACGGCGGCGTGGTCGACGACCTGCTCGAGAGCCCGTCGTTCGCCGACAACCCCGGCGGCGGCGACCCCGGCCCCGGCGGCCCGGGCGGCGGTGACGGCGGCGGCGACGGTTCCGAGGGGGGCATCGTGCCGATCGGTCACGCCCCGGGTGCGGGTGCCATCGACCCGCCGGCGTCCGTCGGCGCGGGCGGCGAGGCCACGGCCCCCGGCGCACTCGCGCAGACGGGCGGCCAGGCCGCCGGTGCCGCCGCGGTGGCCCTCGGTCTCACCGCGGCGGGCGCCGCCATGATGCGTGCGCGTCGCCGCCTGCTGGAGGTCCAGGACTGACGTCCTGAGCCGCACCCGACGCGAGGTCCGCCTCCGCTCTTCCGTCCGACGGCGGAGGCGGACCTATGCTCGCCGGTGTGCACGCCCCCGTCACCATCAACTTCCACCCCGACCGCCTCGTCGCCGACGGCAGCGAGACGGTCCTCGGGCGCCTCGCCCACGACGGCGTCTGGCGCTCGCAGTTCGAGACCGGCACGAGCAACGGCGGGCTCACCGCGCACGAGGGCGGGGACCGGTGGCGCTGGGAGCAGCGGATGTTCGGCGGCCGGTACGACGCGGCGCCCGCGCACGAGCGCCCACGGTACGGCGCGCTGAACCACCGGCGCCGGCCCGCAGGCGGCGCCGTCCGCTTCGGGTCCGCCCACCTGCGTCTGCGCGCCCACGTGCTGGAGCGCACCACGTTCTGCTACCCGGACTCGGTGTTCGAGCCCGAGCACGTCGCGGCGGCCGACCCCGCGCCGCTCGTCGCGCTCGCCGAGGCGGACACGGCGCGCGGCGTGCACGACGTGCTGGACGACTACGTGGAGGCCCAGGTGCACGGCCCGGTCCGCCTGGCCGACGACGTCGAGGCCCTCGTGCTGGACCCCTGCTACCTGCACACCCCGGTGGCCGACGCGGCGGACGCGCTGGGCGTCCAGGTCGAGTGGCACCACGGGTTCCGGCTGCACGTCGACGAGCTCGCCACGCGCCCGGCGTACCGCGGCCCGCGGATCGTCGACGTCGCGCGCGCCGTCACGGCCCGGCATGCGCCGGACGGGTGGCTGGACGCCCGGAGGGTCGGCGACGCCCTGCGGGCGGGCGTGCACGATCCGCAGGACCTGAAGAAGGTGTGGCACCACGTGGCCCGCTGGGGCGCGCCAGCAGCACGCCGGTCAGGCTGACGGCGAAGCCCACGACGGCGAGCGGCGACAGGGTCTGCCCGAACATCGCCCACGCCCACACGGCCGACACCGCGGGCGTCAGGTACAGCCACGTGCTCACCGCCACCGGCCCGCGCGTACGCCCGACATAGAGGTACAGGCCGTAGCCGCCGACGAACGCGAGGACGACGAGCCAGGCCACCGCGAGCCAGAACGTCGGGTCGGGGACCGGCGCTGCCTGACCGGCGACGAGCGCCACCGCGGCGAAGGCGAGCATCGTCACGACGCTCTGCACCGTGAGCGAGTCGAGCACGTCGTGCGCGTGCCCGTCGGGCGCGGGCGGGGCGGGCCAGAGGCTGCCGAGCAGCGTGGCGGCGGACAGGGAGAGCATGCCGCCGAGCGCCCACAGCGCGCCCGCGATCCCCGTGCCGGCCACGGCGCCGGGCCCGACGGCGAGCGCCACGCCGACGAAGCCGATCGCGAGGCCGACGGCCTGGCGGGTGCCGCGCCGCGGCGACCCCTGCTCGTCGGCGGGTCCGCCGCGCCGGACGACCGCCAGCACGACGGCGACCAGCGCGGGCTGCAGCGAGGCGAGCAGGGCGGCCGTCCCGGCGGGCAGGCCCTCCTCGACGGCGAGGAAGACGCCGTACAGGTAGCCGACCTGGCCGAGCAGGCCGAGCATGGCCTCGTGCCGCAGGTAGCGCAGGGTGTAGCGGCGCCGGAGCGCCAGGACGACCACGACGAGGACGGGCGCGGCCGCGACGTACCGCCACAGGAGCGTTGTCGTGGCGGCAGCGACCGGCGTGGCGAGCGTCGCGCCGACGAAGCCGGAGCTCCACATGACGACGAGCAGCCCGGGGGCGATGCGGTGGAGGAGGCTGTGTCTCATCCCTCCACGTAACCATACAGGTCGGTATACTCGCAGTGGACCGAGAGGAGACCACCGTGCCGCGACGCACCCCCAACCCCCGCACGGCGGCGGGCGAGCGCATCCTCGCCACCGCGAGCGAGCTGTTCTACGAGCGTGGGATCCGCGGCGTCGGCGTCGACCGCATCGCCGACGAGGCCGGCGTGACCAAGAAGACGCTCTACGACCGGTTCGGTTCCAAGGACGACCTCGTCGCCGCGTACCTGCGGCGCCGGCGCGAGCGGTGGGTCGACTGGTTCACCGCGCAGCTCGCGGCCCGCGTCGCCGCTGGCGCGCGCCCGGGAGCCGAGCGCGTGCTCGCCGCGCTGGAGATCGCCGAGGAGTGGGCCCAGGACAACCGGCGCGGGTGCGCGTTCGTCAACGCGCACGCCGAGATCGGCGGTCTCGACCACCCGGGCAACGCCGTGGTGCTGGAGGACAAGCTGTACATGCTCGCCGTGTTCACCGACCTGCTGCGCGAGGCCGGGTACGCCGACGCGGACGCCGAGGCCCTCGGCGCGCAGGTGCACCTCCTCTACGAGGGCGCGATCATCGCCGACACCACGCACGCCCAGCCCCACGCCTTCCGCACCGCCCGTGCGGCGGCGGCCGCGCTGCTGGGGGTGCCGGCTGCGGCTCGCTGAGATCTGGTGTTCAGGTCGAGATCTGGTCGTGCACCACCAGATCTCGCCGCGGGCACCAGATCTCGCAGGGAGGTAGCCGGGCCTCCCGGACCCGCCGGGCGCCGCCGTCGACGGAGGCCGGAGCGCTACGTAGGCTTCTCGCGTGGACCCCAGGCACGCTGCAGCACCGTCGGCGGGCGCGCGATGAGCGCGGCGCTCGCGGGCCTGCTCGCCGTCCTGCTGTCCGCCCTCCTGGCGGTGTGGGCGGTGCTCGACGGCGCCGTCCAGGGAGTCGGCGCCACCCTGCTGCACGAGCGCGGCAAGGACGGCAGCGACCGGCGGCGCACACCGGCCCGCCGTGGTCAGGTGCTCGACGCCGTCCGGCCGCTCCGGCTGCCGGGCGAGGCCGCGCTCGTCGCCGCCGTCGTCGTGCTCCTGCTCGGCTTCCCCGGGGCCGCCGCCGACCTGTGGCGGTACGCGTACCCGCTGGTGACGGCGCTCGCCGGGTCGCTGGTGGTGCGCGACGCCGCGGTGTGGCTGCGTGCCCGCAGGGCCGGGCACGTGTGGCGCGACCTGTGGGAGGTCGTGCTCGTGGTCGCGAGCATCGTGCTGGCGGGGAGCTGGGGCGCGCTGCTCGGCGTCGCGTGGGGGAGCGGGCCGGCGGCGCTCGCGCTCGCCGTGGTCACGGTGGTCGTGACGCGCCTGCACGGCGACGCGGTCGTGGTGCGGCGGTTGCGCCGGACCCCTGCGCTGCCCGTCGTGGTCACCGCCGTCATGGTCGCGGCCCCCGTCGTCGGGACGGCGGTCGCGGCGTGGCCCCGCCTCGTCGGCGGCTGAGCCCTGCCGTGCCGGCCCTGGGGCCCCGTCCTGCGCAATCCGGACGTATCGCCCGGTCGGGCGTCGGGGAACCGGTAAAATCACGCGCACCATGACCTTGAAGAACCGCATCGTCTGCGCGCTGCTCGGCGCGCTGGCCTTCGCCACCGCGACCCTGCTCCTGCCCTGGCTGCCGGAGGCACTCGTCGGCCTGCTCGGGAGCGGCGGCGTGCTGCTCTTCCTCGCGGCCCTCGTGCTGCCCACCCACACGCGCCAGCCGCCCGTGCACAGCCTGACCATCCTGGACAAGGGCTACCTGACGCCGGCGGAGATCCACCAGATCCTCGGCATCTGGCTCCCGACGGGCAGCCAGGCGCTCGAGGCGCGGGACGCGCAGTGGACCGTCGCGCGGCACGTCGCGCGGTGGCGGGCGGACCACGTGGTCGAGGTCATGGACTACCACGGCGTGCTCACCGAGCGGCGGGTCGACATGCTCTCGGTGGTGCAGTGGGTCGGCATCCAGCTGCTGCCCGCCTTCCTCGGCCTGGTCTTCCTCATCCCCACCCTCGCGATCACCGGGTTCGACAAGATCAGCATCAACTTCCTGCAGACGCTGCTGCTCTTCGTGGTCTGGGGCGTCGTCGCTCTCGTGGTGCGGCGGATCCTCGAGAAGCACGTGATCCACCGCTTCGTGTGGGAGCCGGAGCTCACCGCCGACGGCACGCGGTTCGTGGAGCGCTGACGGGAGTGTCGGTGACTGGGGGCAGAATGGCTCCGTGCCCCTCTACCGAGACGACGCGATCGTGCTGCGCACCCAGAAGCTGGGCGAGGCGGACCGCATCGTCACGTTCCTGACCCGCGAGCACGGCAAGGTGCGCGGCGTCGGCAGGGGGGTGCGGCGCACGTCGTCCAAGTTCGGGGCGCGGCTCGAGCCGTTCATGGCCGTCGACGTGCAGCTGCACACCGGTCGCAGCCCGCGGCCGGGCATGGGGCTGGACACGGTGACGCAGGTGGAGACCATCGGCGCGTACGCGCGCCGCATCTGCGAGGACTACGCCCTGTACACCTCCGGCACCGTCATGCTCGAGGCCGCCGACCGCCTCGTGGCCCAGGAGCACGAGCCCGCCGTGCAGCAGTACTGGCTGCTCGCGGGCGGGCTGCGCGCCCTCGCCGAGCGCCACCACGACGCCGGGCTGGTGCTCGACTCCTACCTGCTGCGGGCGCTCGCCGTCGCCGGGTGGGCGCCGTCGTTCGAGGACTGCGCGCGCTGCGGCGCCCCCGGCCCGCACCAGGCGTTCAACGTGGCGCAGGGCGGCGCCGTCTGCCCGCGGTGCCGCCCGCCCGGCTCCACCGCCCCGGCGCCCGAGACCTTCGTCCTGCTGTCCTCGCTGCTCGCGGGCGACTGGGCGACCGCCGACGCGTCCGACGCGCGGCACCGCAAGGAGGCGAGCGGCATCGTCGCCGCCTACGGCCAGTACTACCTGGAGAGAACGTTGCGATCGTTGAAGATGGTGGAACGCTGATGGCGCGCGGCACGGCA
>DATGOB010000078.1:0-74796 GCA_036010205.1 Promicromonospora sp.
TGGTTCGCCCTCGCGCGGACCAAGACGCTGACCTGGTCCGGATTCCTGGGCTTCTTCGCGATGTGCGTCCCGTGGTCGGTCGGAATCGGTCTGGTCACCACGATCATGGCGGGCCACGTCGCACAGATCGATCTGCTCGCCGTCTCGGAGACCGGCGCCCAGGTCGCCATCGCCGGCATCGTCGAGGAGGCTGGCAAGCTCGTGCCCATCGTGGTCTTGGCTCTGCTCGCGCCACGTCGGGCCGCCCGGTTCGCCACCATCGACTGGCTCCTGCTCGGCCTGGCGTCCGGTACGGCGTTCCTCGCCGTGGAGGAGTCGGTCCGACGCACCGCCCTGGCGACCGGCAACGCGGGCTTCGGATCCTTGCTCGGCCTGACAGCCGACGCCGTCCTGCCGCCGGGATACGTCCGGTTCGGGCTGACGCCGATCCCGGCCCCGATGAGCGCGGACAGTGCCCTGCTGGCTCCGACGACGGTCGGAGAGTTCGGCGGGCACGCGATCATGACCGCTCTGGTCACCGGTGTGGCCGGTCTCGCTGTCGCGGCCTGGCAGGCTCGCCGTCGGCTGACCGGTGTTGCCTTGGCCGCGCTGTCCGTGGTGGGGCTGTGGTCGGCGATCGCCGACCACGCGATGTATAACGCGGGCCTGGAGCTGTTCAGCGCGCTGCCCGGCGACGGCGACACTCCCGCCTGGCTGGATCCGGACTCCACGACCATCCCCTGGTGGCTGCGCGTCCCCTGGTCGTTCCTGAGCCACGGGCACGGGCGCGTCCCGGTCTTCCTGCTCCTGGTGCTGGTGTGCCTCCTGGTCGACGCAGCCCGGCTCGCGGCCCGCCCGGCCGCGAACTTTACCGGGCGGCCTACACCCGCCTGGGTCGCCCGACCGGTTCCGCGTGCACCGGTTGTCGTGAGCGCGATCACCGGCGCGATCACCAGTCTGGTCTGGATCGTCGGACGCGACCTCGCACTGGCCGTCGCCGGGCACGCACGGCGCCGGGCGGAGGGCGACGAGCCGGCCGAGCCCCGATGTGTCGCCGCGGCACGTGGTGCGGCACTCGTCTCGGGGCAACGGGCGCTACGAGAGCTGGCCTACGAGCATGCCTCGGCCCGTGTCCACCCGTGGGCGCGACGACTCGCGGCCGTCGCTGTCCTGGCTGGACTCGGCTGGCTGGTCTTCGCCGCCGCACCGGCCACGGCCCGCGAGATCGGCACCTCCACCAACGACCAGTTCCAGCTACCGGGCCTCAACCCCACGGATGCGCCCTCCGGCATCCCGACGGACCTGCCGACCGGTCTGCCCTCTGACTTCCCGACGGTCCCGCCGTTGGACCTACCCACGCAACTGCCCACAGATCTACCGACGAATCTGCCCAACGACTTCCCGACCGGGCCGCCGACCGACCTACCGAGCACTCAGCCGACGTTCGACCCGGACGACTTCCCCTCCCTCGACCCGGACTTCGAGTTCCCGAGCCTGCCACCAAGCCCCAACACAGGTGAGTGGCTGGCCGGCGTGCTCGACTTGCTCGCTGGCTGGTGGCACGACCAGCCCCTGCTCACCCAGCTCGCGATCGGCGCGGGCATCGCCGCGCTCATCGTCCTGTCCGGCGGGTCGCTCGGGCTCGCCCTGGGCATCTCCGGCGTCCTGACCTGGGGCCTGGACAAGTCGGCAGGCATCGCGACCTTCGTCCGCGACCCGCGGCAGGCCACACGCGACTACTTCGCCACAGCGACGCCGGCCCAGCTCGCTGCCGACACGCTCGGCGTCGCCCTGACGTTCGCGCCCGGCAACTTCGCCGGCGCAGCGGCCGGACGGATCGTGCGCAACTCCGCGGACGACCTGGTCGCCGACCCCGGCTTGTGGTGGGCTGCGCGCCGCGACGCTTTCGACTGGGCGGACGAGACCGGCGCGATCAACCCGGCGCTCCTCCTCAAACGACATCCACGGAATTCCGCCGACCTGATCAAGGGCCACACCTACGACCTGGATGGAGCCCTGTACCGCGTCGACGACTTCGGCCGACCCGCTGGGATCGAGGCAAAGCTGACCAAGGACACGATCGGCGGCGCGACCGATCCGAAGGTCACACCTCTCGGTGCTGCGGATGGATTGCACGCCGGCCACCTTCATGGCGCGCTGCTCGGTGGGCCCAACGATCACGCCGCGAACTTCGTCGCACAGTACGAACGGTCGAACAATCCGTGGCAGCGCATGATCGAGCGGGAAGTATCCAGGGTGGTCAAGGCAGGTGAAGACGTCACCTACAAGGTCACCCCGGCCTACGACGGCGACGCCGTCGTCCCCTCGACTATCCGCATCCGGGCCGAGGGCTCGGACGGGTACCGGCTTGACTACACTCTCCCGAACAAGGACCTGCCCCTCTACTCGGCCGAGGTCAAGGCCGGAAATCTTCCAAAGAACGAGCACGGCTTCCGCTTCGGCACAAGGGACCGAGCATGAGCACACAGAACTTGATCGACGCTGCCCACCTCACGCCCCCCGTACAGCCGGTGGACTGGGTGCATGCCGAGCAACACCTCAATCTGCGGCTGCCTGCGGACTACCGTGAACTCGTCTCCGCGGGCGGGGCGGGCGTCTGGTTCGACGACCTACGGCTGTACTCGCCCGGCGATCCCCTGCGGAGTCATGACCTACTGGAATCGAACGGCGTCTTCGAAGATCTCTTGCTCCTCTGGGAAGACGACCCGGAGCTCCGTCCCGCGGACCTACCCGAGGACGCCCGGCTGATTGCCTGGGCAACCACCGGTCACGGTGAGACACTCTTCTGGCGCGTCGATGCCGGGAACTCCTCCGGCGTGTATCCGATCTACGTCGAGGACGGCGACGGTGCGCGGTGGGAGAGATTCGACTTGTCGACCACTGATCTTCTGCTCGGCATCCTGCACGGAACAGTCAAGAGCCAGCTTTTCTCGGACCTCTTCATGGATACAGAACAGGTATTCCGCCCGTACACCCAGCAAGCGTGACGGCCAAGCAGACGAACCAAGCAGTCGCAGCGGGGCTTCCCCCTGAGTAGTGGACACGCGAGAGACTGGACCCGATTTGGTCCGGAGGAAGCGAGTCTGCCGTCATGGTGCGGAAGTTCTACCCGGAGGAGTTCAAGGCCGACGCCGTCGAGCTGTATTCCTCCACGCCGGGGGGCGACGATCAAGAGGATCGCTGCTGACCTGGGAGTTCACGAGGGAACACCGTCGGTGTGGTTGCGTGCCGCGGGGGTGACGACGGCGTCGGCGGCAGCCGGTCGGGCCGACGGCGGGCCTGGCGGGTCTGGGGTGCCCGAGACGCCGGCCGAGGAGCTGGAGCGGCTGCGGGCCGAGAACAAGCGGTTGCGGGCGGACAAGACGCTGCTGGAGACCGAGCGGGAGATCCTGCGCAAGGCAGCGAAGTATTTCGCGGGCGAGACGACCTGGTGAGCAGCCGTTTCCAGTTCGTCGCTGAGTTCGCGTCCACCTTCGGGGTGAAGCGGCTGTGTCAGGTCCTGCAGGTCGGCAGGTCCTCGTACTACAAGTGGCGTGATGGCGCCGGTCGTCGGGCCGAGCGCGTGGCGGCGGATGCTGCGCTGGCCGCGAAGGCTGCGGCGATCACGGCCGAGTTCGACGGGACCTATGGGTCCCCGCGGGTGACGGCCGAGCTGCGCGACGCGGGAGTCGTCGTCAACGCCAAGCGGGTCGCGCGGGTGATGCGCGAGCACGGCGTCGTCGGGGTCCACCTGCGTAAGAAGGTTCGTACGACCGTGCCCGCCAAGGACGCGCCGAAGGTTCCTGACCTGCTGGAACGCGACTTCACGGCCGACGCGCCGAACCGGAAGTACGTGGGCGACATCACGTATCTGCCGATCGGGGACGGGCAGTTCCTCTACCTGGCCACGGTGATCGACTGCTTCAACCGGCGCCTGGTCGGTTGGCAGGTCGCCGACCACATGCGCGACACCCTGGTCATCGACGCCCTGGACGCGGCCGCGCGTGAACGCGGCAGCCTGGCTGGGGCGATTTTCCACTCGGACAACGGCCGTCAGTACTGCTCGGACGGCTTCGCCGCTGCTGCGCGCCGGCACGGTCTGACCTTGTCGCGCGGCGCGGTCGGCACGAGCGCCGACAACGCCCTGGCCGAGAGCTTCAATGCGGCGCTCAAGCGC
Organism: Promicromonospora sp.; assembly: GCA_036010205.1. GTDB lineage: Bacteria > Actinomycetota > Actinomycetes > Actinomycetales > Cellulomonadaceae > Promicromonospora. Next base: position 4,157 of record DATGOB010000078.1, read on the forward strand.
GAGACCCTCCAGGGCGAACGCCAATGGAACGGGGCCAGGGAGTGTCGCAAGGCCGTGTTCCGGTGGATTACCCGCTACAACACGCGACGACGCCACTCCTACTGCGACTATATGAGCCCCATCGATTACGAGAACGCTCACATGGCCGCTAGAATGCTGATCACTGGTTAACACACTGATGTGTCCACCATTCGGGGGGAAGCCCCCTCCCAGAATTCCTTCGCGAGCGTGCGATCAACGAGATGGACGAGACGTTGCTCAGGTTGCAGAAGGCGGGCAACGAGGTGATGGATGGTGACGGTGTGGTCGAGCTGACGACGAACAGCACGAAGGCTGCCGGATTCATCGAGTCTCGGATGAAGGAGCTCGGCATCCGAGGCTATGTTCGGATCGTCCCGGAGTGATTGGAGACCCATGACAGACCTTCTGGTGGCAGTAACCCCGGGCGAGCACAGATTCGACCCCGACCAGATCGCCGCTGCCGCTGTTCGGCGATGGCCGTCCACCGAAGACGTCGACATCACGGGTCCCGAACTTGCTGACCTCGCCCGCCTGCTGAGCAAGCAGCTCACCATCGGTGACGGCCGGCATGTCGTGGTGGCGAACTTTCACGCGGACAATCAGGCCATCGGGGTGGAGGGCGACGACGAGCTCGAAGCCGAGTTCATCGCTCTCCTGACTCAGCACACAACATTCCCGGACGACGGGATCGTCGTCGTGCACTGGGCCGACGACATCGTCGCTCTTCGGCCGAACATGACGCCGGCCGAGGTCCAAGCACTACGCGGTTAGCAATCGACGCTCGCCGGAACTCACAAGCTGGCCGAAGTGTCAGTGGCCCTCCAGATCCGCACAGTCCGCCGACCTGACCCCCGGCCGTAGTTCTAGCGGCTCATCAAGAGAGTTCGATCTCATGTTCTCGAGCCAACTCACGGCTCAACTCATGCTCGCGTACGCGTTCAATTTTTCGATCCAGGTGCCGCGCTGAGTGCAGCACCGTCACACGTGCTACTGCACCTATCTCAGTACTCGCAATCATCTCAAGCTCTGCCCGCAACTCAGGGTCCAGGTTCGGGTCATGTGCGAGTAGGAGCTTGGCTGCATTGATCTCAACTGCAGCCACCCTGATCGTCCCGCGGCCTCCGTCGTCGCTTTCTGTGGCAGACGTCAGGACCGAGACGAACGTGGGGATAGCCACTGCTGTCACCGCTTCATTAGTGGCTTTCACCAGCCGGCCGCCTCGATAATCCGAGTCGTCTTCGACTTGAGTCACAAGTGCCCCCAAGACCTCGAGGCCGAGTAGCGCGTGAGCCGCATCGGGCAAGATCGCATGGTCCGCGGCCCAGTAGAGGGTCCTCATCGTGTCGTCGTGGAGGCGGAATGAGTTGAGCTGAGCGGCAGCCTCAGCGGCTTGCTTGGCAGCATATTCAGCGACTCTTACAGACTCTCGTGCCGCGGTCGCAGACTCTTGCGCCGCTGCCGCGCTTCGCCCGCCGATCCGGTTCGCCTCCGTACTGCTGCGACGCTGCGCTCGGGTGGCAAGTAGCGTCCCGAGCAGAGCGATGGTCGTCGGAACAACGGCGAGCAAAAGCATCTGCCACCAGGACAGAGATTCAGTTTCCACGGCAACGAGGATCGCACGCGTCCCGACCGCTCGGGACTGTGGCAGTCATACATGTTCTGAACCTGGTTGCCGACTGCCAAGTCGCTTCGAGGGCGAAAGCGTGTCGTCCAGTCGCTCCGTTCCGGTGATTTCTGCTCACCTCTCCCATAGAGCCGGAACCACGAGAGGAGCACCTATGTCCCGCCCCGAAACCGTCCCCACGTCGACCAGTCGTCTGGTCCCGCTGGCGGACGCTGCCGCGCACTTTCACGTGTCGGTCAAGACGCTGCGTCGCCGAATCGCAGACGGCACCATCACTGGCTACCGCGTCGGCCGGCTCATCCGGGTCGATCTCGACGAACTGACCCAGCGCCTTGTCGTCACAATCCCCTCGGCGCGTCCCGCATGAGGCAACGCTGGCCAACAGCCGCGGAGCCGGCTGGACCTACAGCGAGGCAGGCCCAGCCGAGCGAGCGTCACGCCGCCTCGCCCTCGGCGCCCTTTGCACGCTCCAACTCCACCCGGATCTCCTCCCCCGCCGTCACACTCATCCGCGCCGCGAGCTCGATGTCCCGCGCCATCGTCGCCTTCTGGTACCGCAGCACCACGGTCACGTCGGAGTGCCCACCACGCCGCATAAGTTCGGCCAGCGTCGCCCCCTCCTGCGCAATCCGGGTCAGCCCCGTGTGCCTCAAGTCGTGGAACCGATAGCCGTCCGGCAGTCCCGCCACCGCGCCCCGAGCGCCCGCCCAGATGCCATTCCATCGCGACGCCGACAGGTACTGGCTACCTCGCGCTTCACTCGGCACCACCGGCGCCGTCCGCCCCCGCCCCACGTGCTGGTCGAGATGCTCCCGCAGCCGCTCGATCATGAGCGGAGGCACAGACATGGACCGGCGACCGCTGTCCGACTTCGGGTCCGTCAGTTTGCCCGTGCTCCCGTTCTTCTGGCGCCGCACGTACAGGATCGCCGCGGTCCGGTCGCTGTTCCAGACGATGTCGTGCCGCTGCAGCCCCAGCACCTCCCCACGCCGGAGCTGGCACCACGCCGCGAACAGCACTGCGATCCGCCACTGCTCCGGCACGGCCTCGTAGAGCGCGTCGACCTGAGTCGGCGTGGCGACGTCGTCCTCGGGCGTGTGGGCGTCGTCGTGCCGCACGGACTTCCGGGTCGGTGTCGGCACGTCCGGCATCTTCCCGAGCAGCCCGTCACGTACTGCCGCCCGAAGGATCATCTTCAGCACATCGACGGCGTCACCAGCGATCCCGTTGTGCGGGGCGTCCTCCTTGAGCACGGAGGGCATGGCGACGAGCTTGATCACGAGGGCACGCACCCGCTCGGCGTCGATCTCGCGAACCTTCACGTCCCCGAGCGGCCCCACGAGGTAGTTGCGCACTCGCCCGCGGTATGCGAGCACGGTCCCCTGCCGGCGCAGTTTGCCGCCCTTGCCGGGCTCGGTCGCGATGCGCTCCAGCCACCGCTCGGCGTACTCGCGGAAGGTCACGTCCCGCGCAGCTGCAGCTTCTGCTGCGGCCCGACGCCGTCGGACAGCCTCGTTGGGCGGGAGCCACTCCCCTCGGCTGATCTTCGCGTGCACCCCGTTGAGCCACTCGCGAGCGTCGCCCTTCGTGAGGAACGTCAGCGGCTTGTCGTCCTCGGTCCGCGCCGAGTACGTCTTGTCGTCCGGCCCCGTGCAACGAGCCTGCCAGCGCTTCGAGGGCAGCTTCCGCAGGCTCCCCCACGCCTCGCGCCGCTGCCTGGCCGTCGTATCGTTCCTGGTCATTCCCATCGGTCAGCCTCCTGGTTCGTGTCCGTCGTCGTGCCATCCCCGTGCCATAAGTGGTGGGAATTTCGGACCGTTCACGTCCATAGGTGTCCACGACACCCCAGGACGCAAAGAGGCCCGGATCCGCGGAATTCCGCGGATCCGGGCCTCTGACCAGGTTCGACTCCCGATAGACCGGGAGACCGGTCTCAGAAGTTGATCATGTGCCCAGCAATCCCATGAATAGACTCCTGCAGCGCCTCCGACAGCGTCGGGTGCGTGTGCACGTTCCGTGCCATCTCGTCGGCGGTCAGGTCCCACTTCTGCGCCAGCGTCAGCTCCGGCAGCAGCTCCGACACGTCCGGCCCGATCATGTGCGCGCCGAGGATCTCGTTGTACTTGGCGTCGGCGACGAGCTTCACGAAGCCGGTCGGGTCGCCCAGGCCGTGTGCCTTGCCGTTGGCCATGAACGGGAAGGTCGCGACCTTGACGTCGTAGCCCTCGTCCTTGGCCTGCTGCTCGGTGAGGCCGAACGAGCCGATCTGCGGCGAGCAGAAGGTCGCGCGCGGCATCATGCGGTAGTCGCCCAGCGCCTGGGTCTCGGCGCCCGCGATGGTCTCGGCGGCGACGACGCCCTGCGCCTCCGCGACGTGCGCCAGCATGAGCTTGGCGGTGACGTCGCCGATGGCGTAGATGTGCGGCACGTTGGTGCGCATGTAGTCGTCGATGTCGATGGCGCCGCGGTCGGTGAGCTGCACGCCGGTGTTCTCGAGGCCGAAGCCGCTGACGTTGGGCGCGAAGCCGACGGCCATGAGCACCTTGTCGACCACGAGCTCGCCCGGCTTGTCGTCCTTGACGCCCTTGTAGGAGACGGTGACCGAGGAGCCGTCGTCCTTCACGGTCTGGACGGCGGTCGAGGTCAGCACCTTGATGCCGAGCTTCTTGTACTGCTTGGCGATCTCCTTGGAGACGTCAGCGTCCTCGTTCGGCAGGGCACGGTCGAGGAACTCGATGATCGTGACGTCCACGCCGTAGTTCTTGAGGACGTAGCCGAACTCCATGCCGATGGCGCCGGCGCCGACGATGGCGATCGACTTCGGCAGCTCGCGGGTGAGGATCTGCTTCTCGTAGGTGACCACGTTCTCCGACAGCTCGACGCCGGGCAGCAGGCGCACCTGCGAGCCGGTCGCGATGATCGCGTTGTCGAACGTCACGGTCTCGGTGCCGCCCTTGTTGAGGGCCACCTCGATGGTGTTCGCGTCGCGGAAGGTGCCGCGTCCGTCGTACTCGGTGATCTTGTTCTTCTTCATGAGGAAGTGCACGCCCTTGACGCGCCCGTCCGCGACCGAGCGCGACCGGTCGAAGGCCTTCCCGAAGTCGAACGAGACGTCCCCGGACATGCCGAAGAAGTCCTTCTGGTGGTTGAAGATGTGGGCCAGCTCCGCGTTGCGCAGGAGAGCCTTGGAGGGGATGCAGCCCACGTTCAGGCAGACACCACCCCAGTACTTCTCCTCGATGATCGCGACGGACTTACCGAGCTGGGCAGCGCGGATGGCGGCGACGTAGCCACCGGGTCCCGCGCCGAGGAGAACGACGTCGTAGTGGGAAGCCATGGGTCAAGGGTATTAGGGCCCGCCAACCCCGGTGACGTGACGTCGGTCTCGTTGCCCGACGGCGGCCCGACGCTGCGCCGACGGCACCTCAGCGCACGGTGTCGACACCCTTGTTGGCCAGGGCGTCCGCCCGCTCGTTGCCCGGGTCGCCCGCGTGCCCCTTGACCCACACCCAGCTCACCTGGTGCCGCGCGACCTCGGCGTCCAGCGCCTGCCAGAGGTCCACGTTCTTGACGGGCTGCTTGGACGCCGTCTTCCAGCCGTTGCGCTTCCAGCCGGCGATCCAGCTCTTCATGCCGTTCATGACGTACGACGAGTCGACGTGGATGATCACCGTGCTCGGCCGCGTGAGCGCCCGCAGGGCCTCGACGACGGCGGTGAGCTCCATGCGGTTGTTCGTCGTGACCTTCTCGCCGCCGAACAGCTCCTTCTCGTGCTCGCCGAACCGCAGCAGCGCGCCCCAGCCGCCCAGTCCCGGGTTGCCCTTGCAGGCGCCGTCGGTCCACATCTCGACGGTGCCCTGGAGGGGCGTCGGCATCTCGTCCGTCTGCACGGTGCTGCTGTCGGTCACGGCCTCACCCTAACCGTGTCAGTGGTGCCGCGTAGCGTTGCGGGCAGGCGTCGGACGAGCCCCAGCACCACTCTCGGAGGAACGGTATGAAGTTCGGTTTCATCAGCAGCTTCGGCACCATCGACGAGCACGTCGCCCTGGCGGGCGAGGTCGAGGAGCACGGCTGGGACGGCTACTTCACGTGGGACGCGGTGAGCCTCGACGGCGCGTGGGCCATGCCGGTCTACGACCCGTTCTCGATTCTGGCGGCCGTCGCGGCGCGGACCGAGCGCGTGACACTCGGCGCGATGGTCTTCGCGGTCCCACGGCACCGCCCGTGGGAGCTCGCCCAGCGCGCCCTGACGGTCGACCGGTTGTCGGGCGGGCGGCTCGTGCTGCCGGTCGGCATCGGCGTGACGGACGACCGCGGCTTCACCTCGGTGCCCGGGCAGGAGACGGGGCTCAAGGAACGCGCGGCGTTGCTCGACGAGACGCTGGAGTGGCTCGAGCGGTCGTGGTCCGGCGAGGAGTTCGAGTACGCGGGCGAGCACGTGCGCACCGGCCCGTTCCGGTTCCCCGAGCGCCCCGTCAACGGGCACATCCCGGTCTGGCCGGTCGGGGTGTGGGACGCGGCGCGCCCGCCCGCCAAGAACCTGCGCCGCGCCCTGCGGTGGGACGGCATCGTGCCGCAGCTGCGCGGCACGGCGGACGACCTGACGCCGGAGGACGTGGCCGGGCTGGTCCGCTGGCTCACCGAGCACCGTGACGGCGACACCGGCCGCCCGTTCGAGGTGATCCTGCAGGGCAAGCTCTCGCCCGACGCCGGAAAGGCCGCCGAGCAGGTCTCCGCGATGGCGGAGGCCGGCGTGACGTGGTGGATCGAGTCGTGGTGGGACCCGGCCACGGACACGGCCGAGTCCCTGAAGGAGAAGGTCCGCACCGGCCCGCCGACGGTCTGACGGCGGTCTGACAGCCAGGGCACATGCGAGACGCCCGCCCCGTGCCGGACCAGCGAAGGTCCGGCGCGGGACGGGCGCCTGGTCAGCGTGCTCCGGTCAGACCGGACGCGCCGCCTCGATCTCGACCGACGGCAGGTGCTTCGCCGGCAGCGTCTTCGGCCGCCAGGCCGCGCGGGTCTGCTCGAACGCCGTGATGTCGGCCTCGTTCTGCAGCGTGAGGCCGATGTCGTCGAGGCCCTCCATGAGGCGCCAGCGCGTGTAGTCGTCGATCTGGAAGGGGACGGTCACGTCGTCGGCGGACGCGGTCCTGGCCTCGAGGTCGACGGTCACCTCCGTGCCCGGCTTGGTCTCGAGGATCTTCCACAGGATCTCGATGTCCTCGGGCGAGACGACGCCCGTCACGAGGCCCTGCTTGCCGGAGTTGCCGCGGAAGATGTCGGCGAACCGGGAGGACAGCACGACGCGGAAGCCGTAGTCCTTGAGCGCCCAGACGGCGTGCTCGCGCGAGGAGCCGGTGCCGAAGTCCGGGCCGGCGACGAGCACCGAGCCGGCCGAGTACGCCTCCTGGTTGAGCACGAACGACGGGTCGCCGCGCCAGGCCGCGAACAGCGCGTCCTCGAAGCCGGTGCGCGTGACCCGCTTGAGGTACACGGCCGGGATGATCTGGTCGGTGTCGACGTTGCTGCGCCGCAGCGGCACGCCGACGCCGGTGTGGGTGGTGAACTTCTCCATGGTCAGCAGTCCTCTCAGCGTGCGACGGGCAGCGGCAGGTCGACGACGACGGACTCGCCCACCGACGGGGCTCCCACGCCGTCGAGCGGCGACCCGTCGAACGTGGTGATGTCGACGCCCTCGGGCAGGTCCAGGTCGGCGACGCTCGAGAGCGTCCCGCGGATCGCCGTCGCCGCGGCGACCAGCGGCGACACCAGGTGGGTGCGCCCGCCCTTGCCCTGGCGGCCCTCGAAGTTGCGGTTGGACGTCGAGGCGGACCGCTCCCCCGGCGCGAGCTGGTCGGGGTTCATGCCCAGACACATCGAGCAGCCGGCGTTGCGCCACTCGGCGCCGAACTCCTTGAAGATCACGTCCAGGCCCTCGGCCTCGGCCTGCAGCCGCACCCGGGCCGACGACGGCACGACGAGCACGCGCACGTCCTCCGCCTTGGTCCGGCCCTTGACGACCTTGGCCACCGACCGCAGGTCCTCGATACGGCCGTTGGTGCAGGAGCCGATGAACACCGTGTCGACCTTGATGTCGCGCAGCGGCGTGCCGGCCTCCAGGCCCATGTACTCCAGCGCACGCTCGGCGGCGGACCGCTCACCCTCGTCCGCGATCTCGGCGGGCACGGGCACCGACGCCGACAGCGGCAGGCCCTGTCCCGGGTTCGTGCCCCACGTGACGAACGGCTCGAGGTCGGCCGCCTCGAGCACGACCTCGGCGTCGAACTGCGCGTCGTCGTCCGAGCGCAGCGTCTTCCAGTACTCGACCGCCTCGTCCCAGTCCGCGCCCTCGGGCGCGTGCGGGCGGCCCTTGAGGTACTCGAACGTGGTCTCGTCCGGCGCGATCATGCCCGCGCGGGCACCGGCCTCGATCGACATGTTGCAGATGGTCATCCGGGCTTCCATCGACAGGTTCCGGATGGCCTCGCCGCGGTACTCGAGCACGTAGCCCTGACCGCCGCCGGTGCCGATCTTGGCGATGATCGCCAGGATGATGTCCTTCGACGTCGTGCCGGGGGGCAGCGTGCCGTTGACCGTGATCGCCATGGTCTTGAACGGCGCGAGCGGCAGCGTCTGCGTGGCCAGCACGTGCTCGACCTCGGACGTGCCGATGCCGAACGCCAGCGCGCCGAACGCGCCGTGGGTGGACGTGTGCGAGTCGCCGCACACGACCGTCAGGCCCGGCATCGTCAGGCCGAGCTGCGGGCCCACCTGGTGCACGATGCCCTGGTCGGCGTCGCCGAGGCTGTGCAGGCGGACGCCGAACTCGCGCGCGTTGCGGCGCAGGGTCTCGATCTGGGTGCGGCTCGTCTCGTCGGCGATCGGCCGGTCGATGTCGAGCGTGGGGGTGTTGTGGTCCTCGGTGGCGATCGTCAGGTCCGGTCGCCGTACCTGCCGCCCGGCGAGGCGGAGCCCCTCGAACGCCTGCGGGCTCGTGACCTCGTGCACCAGGTGCAGGTCGATGTAGAGAAGGTCGGGCGAGCCATCCTTGCCTCGACGCACGAGGTGCGCTTCCCAGACCTTCTCCGCCAGCGTGCCGGCCATGCGGTTCGCCTCCTGTGATTACCTCTGCCAGAAACAACTTGGGGCCTCGACTTGCAATCTCACGTTCCGAGACGGCAATATCGCGGTATGGACGATACTAGCGGAGTCGGCGTCTTGGACAAGGCGGCGTCCGTCCTCGGGGCTCTCGAGGCCGGCCCTGCCACCCTGGCGCAGCTCGTCTCCTCCACCGGTCTGGCCCGTCCGACGGCGCACCGCCTGGCGGTCGCCCTCGAGCACCACCGCCTCGTGGCGCGGGACATGCAGGGCCGTTTCGTGCTGGGTCCGCGCCTCAACGAGCTGGCCACGGCCGCCGGCGAGGACCGCCTCCTGGCGGCGGCGAACCCGGTGCTCATCGCGCTGCGCGACCACACGGGCGAGAGCGCGCAGCTCTACCGCAGGCAGGGCGACCACCGCGTGTGCGTCGCCGCGGCCGAGCGCCCGGTCGGCCTGCGCGACTCCATCCCCGTGGGTGCGACGCTCAGCATGAGCGCGGGCTCGGCGGCCCATGTGCTCCTCGCCTGGGAGGAGCCCGACCGCCTGCACCGCGGCCTGCGCGACGCGACGTTCACGGCCACCATCCTGTCCGGCGTCCGACGCCGCGGCTGGGCCCAGTCCGTCTCGGAACGTGAGCTCGGCGTGGCGTCCGTCTCGGCGCCCGTCCGCGGGCCGTCGGGTCGCGTCGTGGCCGCCGTGAGCGTCTCCGGCCCCGTCGAGCGCCTCTCGCGGCAGCCCGGCCGCCTGCACTCGGCCGCCGTCGTCGCCGCGGCCAACAAGCTCACCGAGGTGCTCCACCGCGCCGGGGAGTGACACCCCGCGGCGTCGGCGCCTCCAGCGGTGCGCCGACGCCGCGCGGTGCGCGCGACGTGTGTGCGCCGTGAGCGGTCCGTGAGCGTTGGGCCGCCACGCCGGGCCTGGTGATTCCCCAGGTCGGGGTCCCGTCAGTAGTGTCGTCCGGGACGTGTGCACGCCGGGTGCGCACGCGCCTACGTCGGAGGAACCTGATGCCGCCTAAGGTGAGACTCATCATCATCTGGGTCGTGGTGATCTTCTTGCTCTACTCGGTCGTCAACGATCCCGAGCGCTCCGCCGACGTCGTGCTCGCCCTCTGGGACGTGATCTGGGGTGCCATCGCCAACATCGGCACCTTCTTCGAGGAGCTCTTCACCGGGTCGATCGGCCGGTGACCACGTAGGGTCGGCGTCGAGCAACCGACCGCACCCCCTCGGGAGGCCCGCATGAGCGTCGCAGCGGACTTCGTCCCGAACCGCGCCCTGCGGCGATACATCCTGGCCGACGAGCGTGTCGTCGTCGCGACCCACCGGCACTGGGCGAAGCTCTGGGAGCCGATCCTCACGACGTCGGCCGCGTTCGTGCTGGGCCTGGCCATCCTCGTGAACGTGGACCCCGGCGTCCGCGACTCGATGGGCTGGGTCTGGCTCCCGTTCCTCGTGCTCGGCGCGCGGCTGCTGTGGAAGTGGCTCGAGTGGCGGGCGGAGTGGTTCGTCATGACGGACCGCCGCCTGCTGCTGCTCGACGGGTTCCTCGTGCACCGGGTGGCGATGATGCCCTCGGAGAAGGTCACCGACCTCGGCTACGAGCGGACCCCCGTCGGCCAGGTGCTCGGCTACGGCACCTTCATCTTCGAGACGGCGGGCCAGGACCAGGCGCTCGACCGCGTCGCCTGGATGCCCCGGCCCGACGCGCGCTACCGCCTCATCATCGCGACCCTCTTCCACCCCGACGCCGCCGAGGCCGAGGCCGCCGCCCAGGCCGGCACGTCGAGCCGGCCGATCGTGGTGCCGCCGTCGGAGCCCGCGCCCGCCGCGGCGCCGCCCGCGCTCATGCCGCGCATCGGCCGACGCAGCAACCCGCCCACCCAGCGCATCGAGCTCCCGCTGCGGCGGGAGGAGGCCGGTGGGGCGGCGGGCTCCGGGGCACCGGCCGCCGAGACGGGCTCTCCGGGCGGTGACGGAGGCTCAGGGATGACCGGGACCGGCGCACCGGGCGCCGGCGCGGCGGACGGCAGCGCGCACCGGGCGGCGGCGGGCTGGCCAAGCTTGGGCGGCGGCGCCCAGCGCGACGCGGCGTCAGGGGGTGACGCCGTCAGCAGGCCGCCTGCGGGTGCGCCGTCGGACGAGCCCTCGGCGCCCCGCGTCCGCCCCTCCGACGGCGGCCACGTGCCGGGCGGCCCCACCGCCACCGTCGACGACGACGAGCTCCGCCCGAAGCCGTTCATCGAGGGCAACGACCCGAAGCTCCGCTGAGGTCGGCACGTCCACGCCAGGTCGGCATCTCCGCTGTCGGTCGGCACATGCTTGTGCCGACCGACAGCAGGACTGCCGACCTCGGGCACCGACCACCCGCAGCCAGGCACCGGAACCCGGACGCAAGAAAGGCCCGGTCCGCGTGAGACCGAGCCTTTCTTCTGTACCCCCAGCGGGATTTGAACCCGCGTTACCGCCGTGAGAGGGCGGCGTCCTAGGCCGCTAGACGATGGGGGCCTGAACTGGTGATGCTGTACTGCTGACCTGCGCTGGGGTACCAGGACTCGAACCTAGACTAAGTGAACCAGAATCACTCGTGCTGCCAATTACACCATACCCCATGGGGGTTTCAGCCCCGCGATGCACCTGTCCCCGACAGGCGTTCCGTGGAGGCCTTACCGCTGGAGAACATTACCTGACCTCGGACGGTGCGCCAAACGGGATCCGCGTGCCCTCCGTCACCCCGCGTCCCGGCCGTAGCCGAGCGCGGCCGGGAGCTCGTCCAGCGTCTCCACGACCACCACCCCGGCGGCGCGCAGGGCGTCCGGGTCCTGGGAGTCCCCGCCGGTGCGGCCCGGCAGCGTGGGGCCGCCGTAGCCCGGTCCGCGCCGGTGACCGGCCCGGTCGATCCAGACGCCCGTGAGACCCGCCTCGTGGGCCGCCAGCGCGTCGACGGTCGGTTCGTCGCCCACGTACGCCGTCCGCACCGGGTCGGTGCCGAGCAGGCGGGCGCCCTCGAGGAACACCCGCGGGTCGGGCTTGCCGACGCCGAGCGTGTCGACGCCGACAAGCACCGGCAGGTCCGCCAGCCCCGCCAGCTCGAGCTTGCGCTCCTGCAGCTCGGCGGCGGCGTTCGTCACCACGCCGGCGCGCAGCCCCGCGGCGAGCACGGCGTCGACGGCGGCGCGGGCGTCGACGTGCGCGATCCAGGACCGCTCGAAGGTCCCCCAGAAGATCTCGTCCCAGGCCGCGAAGCCCTCCTCGGTCACGGGCGGGCCGCCGAAGGTCTCGTGCAGCAGCACGGCACGGTGCAGGCGCTGCGTGTCGTGGTCCATCTCGCCGCGCGTGTAGCGGCGGTAGAAGCCGCCCGGGTCGGTGCGCCAGTGCGACAGGATCTCCTGGCCGCGCTCCGGCGGCACGTGCGGCAGGTACTGCGCCCGGATCGCCTCGAGGGCCACCGCGAAGGCGCCCTTGGTGTCGACGAGCGTGTCGTCGACGTCGAACAGCACACCCTCGATCACGCGACCACTCCCTCGGCCCGGGGACCGGCCGCCGGAGCAGGCCGGTCGTCCGCCGGCACGAGCACCGCGGGCCGCCGCCTGCGCGCCCACCACAGCAGCACCGCGGCGGTCACCACGGTCCCCGCGATGCTCACCACGCCCTCGGCGGGCGCGACCTCGGTGACCAGCAGCGAGTCGGCCAGACCGTCGTACGCGATGGCGAAGCCGAACGCCACGAGGTTGTTCGCCGCATGCATGGCGACGGCGAGCTCCAGGCCGCCCGTGCGCCACACGAGCACGCTCGCCACCAGGCCGAACACGAGCCGGTCGGCGAACAGCCACGGGTTCTGCGAGCCGTGCGCCATCGCGAACAGCACCGCCGTCACGACGGCGGGCAGCACGAGCGCGGCCCGGCGCCACCGCAGCAGGCTGCCCAGCCACTGCGTCGCCCAGCCGCGGAAGAAGTACTCCTCCCCCGCGGCCTGCAGCGGCGTCGTGAGCAGCACCACGACGGCGAGCGCGAGCCAGCTCGCGGCGGGGGTCAGGGGCCAGAGCGCGTCGTCGCCACCGGCGGGCTCGCTGCCGAGCCCGAGGCCGGACACGAGGAGGCTGCCCGCCAGCGTCAGCGGCAGCAGGAGCACCAGGGACAGCCCGAGACCACCGAGGAGCAGCCGCCACCGCACCCGCCCGACGACGGACGTCACCAGGCCTGGGCGACCGGCCTGCACGAGGGTCGCCAGGATCGCCGCGGGGATGCCCAGCGCGAGTGCGAGGTTGGTCAGCAGCATGCCCGCGGGGCTGACGAGGAACTCGTCGGTCGCCGGGTCGCCGATGTCGAGCCCGACCACCTGCGCGACGACCAGGCCCAGCGTCGCCACGAGGATCAGGCCCGCGGCCACGCCGACGGCGGCGACCAGCGTCGCCAGACCGAGCACCGGCCGCCACCACCGGTGCCGCGGCCCACGCAGCGCCTGCGGGTACTCGCGGGGGCCGACGGGGACCGGCGGCGGGACGACCGGCTGCCGGTACACGGGCGCGGGCTCGGCCCCCGGGACAGCCGCGGCGGCCGGCACGGTCGGGTCGAGCGGCGGCACGGCGTCAGGGCGCCTGTCAGGTGGCATGGCGTCGGTCACGCCACTCAACCTACAGGCCGCCCCTGACACCCTCCTGGGACGCCGGCGTCACTGCTCCACTGCGCCCGACCCTTCCGCGAGCCGCCCCAGCGCCGCGTCGATCCGCGCGAGCGTGCGCTCCCGGCCCAGCACCTCGAGCGACTCGAACAGCGGCAGGCCGACCCGGCGCCCGGTGACGGCGACGCGCACGGGCGCCTGCGCCTTGCCGAGCTTGAGGCCGTGCGCCTCACCCACGCGGGTCACCGTGTCCTTGAGGGTCTCGGCGTCCCAGGCGGCGTCGGCGAGCGCGGCTCGCGCGTCCGCGAGGAGCTCGGCGGCACCGGCCTTCATGGCCTTGTTCCAGGAGTCCTCGTCGATGATCGGCTCGTCGAGGAAGAGGAAGTCGACGGTGTTCGTGATCTCCGACAGCACGGCGACGCGCGAGTGGGCGAGCGGCGCGACGGCGTCGAACACCTTCTGGTCGAACTGCTCGGGCGCCCAGGGTGCTGCGGGCGCCTGGAGCCAGGGCGCGCAGGCGGCCGCGAAGTCCTCGACGCTCATCGCGCGGATGTACTCGCCGTTGAACGCGGTGAGCTTCTTGACGTCGAAGAACGCGGACGAGGAGTTGATGTCCTCGACGCGGAACCGGCGCACGAGCTCGTCGAACGGCAGGATCTCCTCGTCGTTGCCCGGCGCCCAGCCGAGCAGCATGAGGTAGTTGACCATGGCGTCGGGCAGGATGCCATCGGCGAAGTAGTCCTCGAGCGCGACCTTGTCCCGGCGCTTGGAGAGCTTCTGCCGCTTCTCGTTGACGATGACCGGCATGTGCGCCCACTGCGGCGGCGTCGCGCCGAGGGCCTCCCAGAGCAGCTGCTGCTTGGGGGTGTTGGGCAGGTGCTCCTCCGCGCGCATGACGAGGGTGATGTTCTCGTCGATGTCGTCGACGACGTTGGCCAGCAGGAACACCGGCGAGCCGTTGCCGCGCGCGATGACGAAGTCCTCGATGTTCGCGTTCGGGAACGTCGGGTTGCCGCGGATGAGGTCGACCACCTGGGTCTCGCCCTCGTCGGGCGTGCGGAAGCGCAGCGCGCGGCCCTCGGCGTACTCCAGGCCGCGGTCGCGGCAGAAGCCGTCGTAGCCGGTCTGCTGGTTGCCGGTGCGGGCGACGACGTCGTCCCGCGTGCAGTCGCAGTAGTACGCCTTGCCCTCGGCGTACAGGCGCTGGGCGGCCTCCTTCTGGATGCCCGCGTTCTCCGACTGGTAGTACGGGCCCTCGAACGTCGGGTCGTCCTTGCGGATGCCCAGCGACTCCATCGCGGACAGGATGCCGTCGACCCACTCGGGCTGGTTGCGCGAGGCGTCGGTGTCCTCGATGCGGAGCACGAACGTGCCGCCCTGCTGCTTGGCCACGGCCCAGTTGAACAGCGCGGAGCGCGCGCCGCCCACGTGGAACATGCCCGTCGGGGACGGCGCGAAGCGGACACGGATCGGGGAGCTACCGGGAGCGGGAGATGTCACGCCCCAAGACTAGGCCCCCGGGGCGGGCGCTCTCCTGCCACGGGCTGTCGGTGCAGGCGCTTGACGTACCGCCGGCAGGGCACGGTCACGGGACCGTCGGCGGTCTCGGCCGCGTAGTCCAGGGGCCCGCCGTCCGACCAGCCCTGGCGCTCGTAGAACCGCCGTGCCCGCGCGTTGCCCGCCACGACGGCGAGCCAGGCCTCGGCGACCCCGGCGGCGGCGAGCCGCTCCTCCCCCGCCGCGAGCAGCCGCACCCGCGCGGTGGAACGCCTGACGATCATCGGCCGATCATGCCGCGCCGACCCGTGCCCGCGCCAGGGACACCAGCTCCGCGAGGTCGTCGCCGGGCAGGGCGTCGGCGGGCCACCAGCGCACGTCGAGCGACTCGTCGGAGACGACGGCCTCCGCGCCGGGCGCGGCGACGGCGAGGAACCGCACGTCGAGGTGGTGCACGGGCCGCGCGGGGTCGCCGGTGCCCGGGCGGCAGAACGGCACGGCGTGCTCGTCGAGGTGCACGGGCACGGGGTCGACGGTGAGCGGCAGGCCGGACTCCTCGCGGGCCTCCCGCGCGGCGGCTCCGGCCAGGGTGCTGTCGTCGGGTTCCATGTGCCCGCCGAGCTGGAACCACTGCCGCGCCTTGGCGTGCAGGGTGAGCAGCACGTGCGCGCCGTCGTGCGAGAGCACGACCGCCGAGGCGGTGAGGTGGTCCGGTACGGACTCCCGGAGCACGCCGGCGCCCGGGCCGGTCGACGCCGCCAGGTGCCGCACGTAGCGGTCCCGGAGGCGCTCCTGCCCGGGCGTGGGGGCCGTCCAGCCGGTGAGCACGCGCAGGGCGTCGTCGCGCAGCAGCGCTCCGGTCATGGCGACCGGCACGTCAGCTGCGCCGCAGCACGGGGTTGGCGAGCACGCCGAGGCCCTCGACCTCGCACTCCACGCGGTCGCCGTGGTCGATCCGGCCCACTCCGGCGGGCGTCCCGGTGAGGATGACGTCGCCGGGCAGCAGCGTCATCGCCTCGGAGATGTAGGAGACGAGGAACGGCACGTCGAACACCATGTCGCGGGTGCGGCCGTCCTGACGCTGCTCGCCGTTGACGCGCGAGCGCACGCCGACGTCCTCGGGGTCGACGTCGGTGTCGATCCACGGGCCGAGCGGCAGCGACGTGTCGAAGCCCTTGGCGCGCGCCCACTGGCCGTCGGTGCGCTGGGCGTCGCGCGCCGTGACGTCGTTGGCCACGGTGTAGCCGAGGATGTACGACGACGCGTTCTCGGGCGTGACGTCCTTGCACACCTTGGAGATGACGACGGCGAGCTCGGCCTCGTAGGAGACCTCCTGCGTGAAGTCGGGCAGGACGATCGGGTCGTCGGGCCCGATCACCGCGGTGTTCGGCTTGAAGAACAGCAACGGGCTGGTCGGCACGTCGCCGCCCATCTCCTTGGCGTGGTCCGCGTAGTTCTTGCCGACGGCCACCACCTTGGAGCGCGGGATGACCGGGGCGAGCAGCCGGACGCCGTCGCCCAGCTCGATGCGCTCGCCGGTCGGCATGGCCGGCATGTAGAGGGGGTCGCCGCCGAGCACGGCGAGGAAGGTCTTGCTGCCCTCCTGCTGCACGAGGGCGAAGCGGGGGTCGTCTCCGGTGGTGAATCTCGCGATACGCACGGCCTCAGCGTAAGCCGCCGCGGCGTCCGATCCACTCGCCGACGCTGAGATCTGGTGCTGATGCCGAGATCTGGCCGTGCACGGCCAGATCTCGACGCGGACACCAGATCTCTGGGGACGGCCGCCCCTGGCGCCGGCCCTACGCGCGCGCCAGGACCTCGCCGTTGAGCACCGCGAACCAGCCGTCCGGGGCCGCGGCCCACTCGCGCCAGCCCTGGGCGAGCTGCTCGAGCGCGACGTCGTCCGCGAGCGCCGAGTCCTTGGCCTGGACGGCGAAGTTCGACTCGGTGCAGCGCTCGGCCCAGAGGCCGCCCCACCAGTTGCGGTCGTCGGGCGTGGCGTAGCACCAGACGCTGGCGCCGGGCTCGATGGTGTCGGGGTCGAAGCCGGCGTCACGGACCCAGGAGGCGAGGCGGCGGCCGGCGTCGGGCTGGAAGCCGTAGGCGTGGGTGACCTCGTGGTAGAGCATGTTCCACTCGGTGAGCTCGGCCGACTCGGGGTACCAGGCCATGGCGGCGTAGTCGGCGTCGCGGACGGCGACGAAGCCGCCGGGCCTGGCGACGCGCTTCATCTCGCGCAGCGCGGCGACGGGGTCGGAGAGGTGCTGCAGGAGCTGGTGGGCGAAGACGACGTCGAACGAGTCGTCCTCGAACGGGAGCTGGTAGGCGTTGGCGTGCTCGAAGGTGATGTTCTTCGTGCCGTGCGCGTCGGCGAGGCCGCGCGCGGACTCCAGCACCTCGTCGGAGGCGTCGACGCCGACGACGCTGCCCTGGGTGAGGCGCTCGGCGAGGTCGACGGTGACCGTGCCGGGGCCGCAGCCGACGTCGAGGAGCGTCATGTCGGACAGGAGGTGGGGCAGCAGGAACGCGGCGGAGTTGGCCGCGGTCCGGCGTCGGTGGGAGCGCAGCACGGACTCGTGGTGGCCGTGCGTGTAGGACTCGGACTCCTTCGTCAGGTCCTTGACGGCGCCGGGGTCGTTGCGGTCCTGCCCGGTGAGGCGGGAGACGCTGCTGGGGGCGTCCACGGCGTCGATCGGGTCGGTCCCGGACAGGGGTGTGTCGCTGCGGGCCGTGTGGTGCTCGTTGGCGCTGCCGGTCATGGCGGCACTGTATGTGCCGCTCCGGGGCGCGCACACCTGCGTTCTCATCCCTCGGGACGGCCGTCCGGCGGCAGGACGGCGCCGGGACGGCGGGAGGCCGACGGCGTGGCCCCGCGCGCCGGCGGCCCGGACACGGAAGGATGCCGCCATGCCCACGCCTCCCGCCGAGCCCTCGACGACGGCATCCGCCCGGTCCGTCGCGCCCGTCCCGGTGCTGCGCCGCGCGGGCCGCAACCTGCTGGGCGGCCCGGGCCGGGTGGCCGGTGCCGACGTGGCGCGCGGGATCGCGGTCCTCGGCATGTTCACCGCGCACGTGGGCGTCACGTCGGCCGACCTCGGCACGCCGGAGGGCTGGCTCGGGCTGGCGCACGGACGGTCGTCGATCCTGTTCGCCGTGGTGGCGGGTGTGTCGCTGGCGCTGGTCACCGGGGGCCGGGTGCCGCCGTCGGGCGAGGCACTGCGGACGGCACGGGGCCGGATCCTGGTGCGTGCCGCCCTGCTGCTGGCCCTGGTGGCGGTGCTGGACCTCTTCGGTACGCGGGTGCTGCTCATCCTCGGCTTCTACGCGGCCTACTTCGTGCTGGCGCTGCCGTTCCTGCGCCTGCCGCCCGCGCGGCTGGCAGCCGTGGCCGTGATCGTCGCCGTCGTGGGGCCGTTCCTCGCGTACTACGGGCCGGAGGCGTTGTCGCGGGCGGGGCTGCGGCTGCCGCACGACGGGTCGGGGGCCGTCACCGACTTCCTGCTCACGGGTCACTACCCCGCGGTGGTCTGGCTCGCGTACGTGCTGGCCGGCCTGGCGGTGGGGCGCAGCGACCTGCGCGCGCCGACGCTGCAGCTCG
This sequence comes from Promicromonospora sp., assembly GCA_036010205.1. GTDB lineage: Bacteria > Actinomycetota > Actinomycetes > Actinomycetales > Cellulomonadaceae > Promicromonospora. Next base: position 22,618 of record DATGOB010000078.1, read on the forward strand.
GCCTGGTCGCCGCGGGGTTCGGCGTCGCGGCCGTCAGCTCGCTCGTGTCGGCGACGCTCGTCGCGACGGCGGGCGGGGCGGAGGCGATCGAGCAGCGGGTGGCGCTGACGTCGTCGGCGTTCGGGCCGACGCACGCCTGGTCCGCGCCGTGGCCGCCGCTGGAGGGTCTCTACCTCGAGGGCCCGCACGACGACACGATGTTCGAGGCCGTGGGTTCCGGCGCGTTCGCGCTCGGCGTGCTCGGCCTGTGCCTGCTGCTGGGCCGGGTCGTCGAGGCGCGGACCACCCTGTGGACGCCGCGCGTGCTGCGCGCCCTGACCCTCGTCGTCGCGACGCCGCTCGCCGCCGTGGGCGCGCTGGCGCTGACGGTCTACTCGGCGCAGATCGTCGTGATCTGGTGGTGGACCCGTACCCGGTGGGACCTGCTGGACCCGCCGACCAACGAGCCGCTCGGCTGGATGGTGCTCGTGACCCTCGTGGTCGCGACCGTGTGGCGGGGGCTGCTCGGGCGCGGGCCGCTCGAGCGGCTGTTCTCGGCAGCGGCGCGGCGCGCGTTCCCCGCCGTCAGAGCCTGACCTCGCCCAGCACGGTGGTCACGGTGTCGCCGCCGACCCACACCGCGCCGTCGGGCAGCTTCGCCACGTGCACGCGCCCCGCGCGCCCGAGCGCCGTGCCCTGCGCCGCCACGTACGACGACGGCAGCACGTCACCGGCCAGCCACTGCCCCAGGCCGGCGTTGAGGCTGCCCGTCACCGGGTCCTCCCCCACGCCCAGCGACGGCACGAACGCGCGCACCTCGACCGCCGGCCCGCCGGCGCCGCGCGCCTCGGCGGGCTGCTCGCCGACGACGCCGACCTTGAGGTCGCCCATCGCCACGAGGTCGGGCTGCAGGGTGAGCACCGCTGCGGCGTCCGCGAGCTGGACCGCGACCCAGCCCGGGCCGTTGTCGATCCACGCCGCGCGGACGACGTCGGCCGGCCCGACGCGCAGCGAGCGCGCGATGCGGGCCAGGTCGGCGTCGTCGACCGGGCCCGACCGGACCAGCGGCGGCGCCTGGAAGGCGAGGCGGTCGCCGTCGCGCCGCAGGGTCACCAGGCCGACGCCGCACTCCTGGACCACGCCGTCGCCGGCCGGCGCCCCGCCCGCCTCGAGCCAGGCGTGCGCGGTGCCGAGCGTGGGATGGCCCGCGAACGGCAGCTCGCCGCCCGGGGTCCAGATCCGCACGCGGTAGTCGGCGCCGCCGTCGCGGCCCGCAGGCGTGGGCGGCAGCAGGAACGTGGTCTCGGACAGGTTGGTCCAGCGCGCGAACGCGGCCATCCGGGCGTCGGTGAGCCCGTCGGCGTCGTGCACGACGGCGACGGGGTTGCCCGCGGTCGGCTCGGGCGAGAAGACGTTGACCTGGCGGAAGGGACGTCCGGCGGCGGTCATGCGGTCACCGGGAAGATCTCGTCCAGCTCCGCGAGGTCGTCCGCCGTCGGCGTCCACGTCCACGCCTGCGCGTTCGCGACCACCTGCTCCGGCCGCGTGGCGCCCGCGATCACCGACGACACCTCGGGCCGCGACAGCAGCCACGAGAACGCCGCGACCACCTCGGTGACGCCCCGCTCGCGGCAGAACGCCCCGAACCGCTCGAGCGCCTCCCACGGCGCCGTCTCGAGCAGGTGCGGCTTCACGTCGACCAGGCGGGTGCCCTCCGGCCGGGCACCGCGCGAGTACTTGCCCGTGAGCAGGCCGTCCGCGAGCGGGAAGTAGGGCAGGAACCCGATGCCGTAGGCCCGCGCGGCAGGCAGCACCTCGCGCTCGGCACCGCGCGCCAGGAGCGAGTACCGGTTCTGCGCCGAGACGAACCGGGTGCCGCCCAGCGAGCGCGCCACGTGCTCGGCGTCGGCGACCTGCCAGCCCGCGAGGTTGGAGTGGCCCACGTAGCGCACCTTGCCCGCGCGCACGAGGTCGTCGAGCGCCGCGAGCGTCTCGTCGACCGGGGTGGCCGGGTCGGGCGTGTGGAGCTGGTAGAGGTCGATCCAGTCGGTGCCCAGCCGCCGCAGCGACGCCTCCGCCGCGCGCACGACGTACCGCCGCGAGCCGCGCGCCCCGAAGTCGGCGCCGTTGGCGCCGCCCATGTCCAGGCCGAACTTGGTGGCGACCAGCACGTCGTCGCGGCGCCCCCGGAGTGCCGTGCCCAGCAGCTCCTCGGACAGGCCCGGGCGGGCGCCGTAGCGGTCGGCGGTGTCGAAGAACGTGACGCCCGCGTCGATCGCGGCGTGCACGACGGCGGACGCGCCCTCCTGGGTCGCGGTGACGGTGCCGGCGCGGCCGAGGTTGTTGCAGCCGAGGCCGATCACCGGGACGGACAGGCCGGAGCGCCCGAGACGGCGCAGGGGGAGGTCGGACATGCCCGCACCCTACGTCCGGCCGCCGGGGCGCCACGAGACCCGCGCCCGACCCGCCGTACCCTGGACCGGTGACGACGACCCTCGACGCGACAGCCCGCGACGCCGCCCCGGCGCCCGTGCGCACGCTCGCCCCCGAGGAGTGGCTGCCGCACCAGGAGGCGCACGCCGAACGCGCCGACGCCCTCACCGCCGTGTGGCGTGCGGCCCGCGACAGCGGCCGCAGGCACGCCATCGAGGACTTCCTCTTCACCTACTACCCCACCCGCGTCTCCCACCTGCGCCGCTGGCACCCCGGCCCGGGCGTCGCCCTGCGCCTCCCGGACGACGGCGGGCCCGCGCAGGACTCCGCCGACCGCCGCCGCACCTGGCGCTGGTACACCGAGACCGCCGACGGCGTCGCGCTCGACACCGCCGCGTTCCTCGCCGACCGTGGCGACACCGTGCGCTACGTGCACGGGCTGCTCACGGCGACGGCGTCGCGCCCCGGCACGTTCGGCTGCTTCGGCCTGCACGAGTGGGCCATGGTCTACCGCGACAGGGCGGCGGGCCGCGACCACCGGCACCCGCTGCCGCTGCGGCTCGGCCACGACGGCACCGACGCCGTCGTCGAGGAGAACCCGGTGCGGTGCTCGCACTTCGACGCCTACCGCTTCTTCACGCCGGAGGCGACGGACCGCAACCAGCTGCGGCCCACGCGCGCGACCCAGCCGGAGCTGGAGCAGCCCGGCTGCCTGCACGCGAACATGGACCTGTACAAGTGGTGCCTCAAGCTCGGCCCCGCGGTGCCCGGCGACCTGCTGCTCGACGCCTTCGAGCTGGCCCGCGACATCCGGTGGACCGACATGGCCGCCTCCCCGTACGACGTCTCCGGCTACGGCGCCGAGGCCGTCGCGATCGAGACCCCGCAGGGCAAGGCCGAGTACGTGCGGCGGCAGCGGGCGTTCGCCGCGCGCGCCGCGGGGCTGCGGGAGCGCCTGCTCGAGGTGTGCGCGACGCTCCTGGCCGCCTGACCGTCGACCGCCTCACGGGCACCACGTAGGTAGGTAGTTGCCCTACTTGTCGCGCCGTCGCGCGATTCCTAGCGTCGGGAGGGTCACACCCCGCACACAGGAACGGTCCAGGAGACGCCCAACTTCACACACCCGAGGTGAGCCCCATGAAGCCCGTACGCACCCCGAGACCCACCCGACCCGTACCCCACCTGCTCGGCGGCCTGGCCGTCCTGGCACTTGCCCTCACGGCGCTCGTCGCCGCCCCGAGCTCCCTCGTCCCACCGGCCGAGGCGCACGGCTGGGTGGTCTCCCCGCCCAGCCGGCAGGACCACTGCGCCACGCGCACCGTGAGCTGGACCTGCAACGGCGTCGAGTGGGAGCCGCAGAGCGTCGAGGCGCCCAAGGGCTCCATGCTCTGCTCCGGCGGCAGCCGGTTCGTCACGCTCGACGACGGCTCGCTGCCCTGGCCGCGCACCGCCATCGGCTCGACGCACACCTTCCGGTGGACGCTGACGGCGTTCCACCGCACGGCGAGCTGGGAGTACTTCGTGGACGGGCAGCTCTTCCGCACGTTCGAGGACAACGGCGCGACCCCGCCGCCCACCGTGACGCACACCCTGTCGGGTCTGCCCGCGGGCAACCACACGATCCTCGCCCGGTGGAACGTCTACGACACCGCGATGGCGTTCTACGCCTGCATGGACGTCAGCATCGGCGGCTCGAACGGCGCACCGGCGCGCCTCGCGGCGACGGCGGTCTGACCCGCCGTCGCCACCGCCCGCACCACCGGGGCCCCGCCGCACCCGCGGCGGGGCCCCGGCCGCTACGGGGTAGCGCGTACGAATTCACCCTCATTGTCAGCGTTGCCTTCGTTTCCTAGGTTCGAGGGGACAACGACATTTCACCCCCTCGCCCACGGAGGCATCGCCATGAACCGTGCACGCACCCTCAGCCCTCCCACCCGGCTCCTGCTGTCCGCGCTCGCGGCCCTCGCGCTGGCCGCGGCCTTCCTCGTGACGGCGCCGCTCGCGCCGCAGGCCCAGGCGCACGGCTGGATCACGAACCCGCCGAGCCGCGCGGACCACTGCGCCTCCGGCACCGTCGACTTCGACTGCGGCGGCCTGCAGTACGAGCCGCAGAGCGTCGAGGCGCCGAAGGGCTCGATGCAGTGCTCGGGCGGCAGCGGCTTCACCGTCGTCGACGACGACTCGCTGGCCTGGCCGCGCACGGCGGTCGGCAGCGACGTGACGTTCCGCTGGCAGATCACCGCGCGGCACTCCACGTCGACCTGGGAGTACTTCGTGGACGGGCAGCTCTTCGAGACCGTCGACGACGGCGGCGCCCAGCCCGGCGCGACCGTCGAGCACACCCTGAGCGGCCTGCCCGCCGGCGACCACACCGTCTTCGCCCGCTGGAACATCGCCGACACCGCGATGGCCTTCTACCAGTGCGTCGACCTCACCGTGGGCGGCGGCTCGGCGCCCGCGACCGTCGACACCGTCGCGCTGGGCGGGCTGCCCGCCGTCCTGGGCACGCACGCGGCCCGGGCGCTCTGACCGGACCCGACGGACGGGCCGCGGGCACCGGCGCCCGCGGCCCGTCGTGTCGCCGCCTGCCCGCGCGCACCACGAACCAGGAGCACTTTTTCACCCGCTCTATGGGACACTGGGAGGGTGTCGAGCGCGCTGGTCGGCATCGGTCCGACCCCCGTCGAGGTACCGCCAGTCGTCCACGCCCTGGCCGGGCGGCTCCGGCCCGGGGCGACGGCGGTCCCCGTGTGGCGCAACGACTACGGCGGCCTGACCGTCCGCCTCGGCCCCGCTGCCGCGCCGAGCCGGACCGTCGGCCCCTACCTCAAGTGGGTCCCCGAGACGTCCGCCTGCCCCGACCCGCTCGCCGAGGCCGACCGCCTGGTGTGGGCGGGGTCGTTCACCCGGGTGCCCCACGTCCTCGACGCGGGCCGGGACGAGCACGGGTCCTGGCTGCTCACGTCCGCCGTCCGCGCGGGCGGCGAGGTAGCCACCTCCGCCGTCGATCCGCGCTGGCGCGCGCACGCGGAGCGCGCGGCCATCGCGATCGGCGTGGGCCTGCGGCGCCTGCACGACGCGCTGCCCACCGACACGTGCCCGTTCGTGCGCTCCGCCGACGCGCGGGTCGACGCCCTCACCACCGACGCGACGGCCCCGCTCGACGACGCCGAGCGCGCCGCGCTGCGCGAGGCCCTGGGCGAGGCGCCGCCCGTCGACCGGCTCGTCGTGTGCCACGGCGACGCGACCGTGCCCAACACGCTGCTGGACCGGGCCGGCCGGTTCGCGGCCCACGTCGACGTCGGCGACCTCGGGGTCGGCGACCGCTGGTCCGACCTCGCCGTCACGACGCGCAGCGTGACCCGGCGGTACGGCGCGGGCCTGGAGCCGCTCGTGCTGGCCGCGTACGGTGTCGCGCCCGACCGCGAGCGCACCGCCTACTACCGCGCCCTGTGGGACGCGGAGGAGGCGGTCCGGACCCGGCGGGCCGACGGTCAGGCGGCCGGGCGCCGGGCGTAGACGCGGTGCATGACCAGCTCGATCGGCCCGCGCGGCCACCGCCTCAGCCACAGCGGCGCGAGCACCAGCAGCACGGCGGAGACGGCGGCCCAGAGCAGGACGGCGCGCAGGGCGCCCTCGCCCGCGAGCCCGAACCCCCAGTCGAAGCAGAGCACCGCGGCGAGCAGGTTCTGCAGCACGTAGCACGACAGCGCGGTGCGGCCGACGGCCTCGACGGCGCGGCGCAGCACCCCGGGCCGGCCCTCCCGCGCACGGGCGACGAGGGTGGTGCCGAGCGCGAGGATGCCGAGGGAGACGAGCGGGGGCACGAGGTAGCGGTCGACGAGGAACCAGTCCGCCCCGGCCCAGGCCGTGAGGGCGTTGAGCGGCACGCCGACGCCGAGCCCGACCGCCGCGAGCCGGTTCCGCAGGCGCGCGGCCTCCGGCGTCGCGGTGAACAGGCCGGCGCGCACGAGCCGCGACCCGACGACGAACAGCACGACCGCCGACGGGATGATCAGCACGAGCTCGGCACGGTAGAGACCTGCGGCCGTGAGGCGCGTGAGCACCTGGTCGGGCCAGCTCGCGGTCGAGGCGACGGCGGTCCCGGGCACGTCGGTCGTCGCCCCGCCGAGCACCAGCAGTGCGGTGACCCCGGCCAGCGCGAGCACGTAGACGCCCGCGACGACGCCGGTCCAGACCCGCACGACACGGTCGCTGCGTCCGATGAGCCACGCCCCCGCCACCGACGCGACGGCGTACCCCATGAGCACGTCGAACTCGAAGACGAGCACGTAGTGCAGCAGGCCCTCGACGAAGAGGATCCCCGCGCGCACGAGGTAGCGGCCGGGCCACCGCAGCCCGGACCGGACCGCGGACCGGTACTGGAGCTCGAGCCCCACCCCGAACAGCAGGGTGAGCAGCCCGAGGAACTTGCCGTTGGAGAGGGTGCGCAGCACCAGCTCGGCCGGGTCGCCGCCCCCGAGGCCGGTGGTCAGCAGCGACGCCGGGCCGCCCGGCGCGGCGAACAGCCAGATGTTGCTGGCCAGGGTGCCGAGGATCGCGACGCCGCGGAGCACGTCGAGCGCGGCGATCCGCCCGGTGCCGGTCGTCGAGGTGGTCCTGGGTGTCGCGCCGGGCGGGACGGGCCCCGCCGAGGGGTGTGCTGTCATGCCCCGAGCCTGTCCCGCCGCTGGTCACGGCCGCGTCGGCCGTCCGGGCGATCTCCCGGGGCGCGCGTACACCTTTCGGTGGACCTCTGGACCTTCGTCCTTCGGCCGACTCCGTGTTCGGCACTCTGTCCCCGCGTGCGCTGTGTGTTCGGTCCGTTGTCGTGAGATCGGTCCTCTGACGGACCGATCTCGGGACGACGGACCGAACACACCGCACGGGCGGGGACAGAGTGCCGAGCTCGCGGCGGCGCGGAGGGCGCTCGCGGAGGTCGCCGGAAAACAGGTCGAGGCGCGCACGCCCCGTCTGCGACCCTGGGGCCATGACCCTCCCCACCGAGCCGGTCGTCGTACCGGACCTGGTGCGCGAGCTGGCAGGGGACGGCCGGCTCACCCTCGCCTGGCGCAACGAGCTCGGCGGCCTCACGTTTCGCGTGGAACCGTCCGGCCCCGACGAGCCGGCGACGTACGTGAAGTGGTCGCCCCGCACCGACAGGGCGCTGACCGAGTGGGTCGACCTCGTCAAGGAGGCCGCCCGGATGGAGTGGGCCGAGCGGTACACGAGAGTGCCGCACGTGCTCGAGGCGGGCACCGACGGCGCCGTCGACTGGCTCGTCACGACGGCGCTGCCCGCCCGCTCCGCCGTCGACCCGAGGTGGCTCGCCGACCCGGAGACGGCCGCCCGCGCGATCGGCGCGGGCCTGCGCGCGCTGCACGACTCCCTGCCGGTCGACCGGTGCCCGTGGACCTGGAGCATCGAGGACCGCCTCGCGGTCGCCGAGGACCGGGCCGCACGGGGGCACGCGTCGCCCGGCTGGTCGGCCGAGGCCAGGGCCCGCCTGGCCGACGCCCCCGACCACGACCGGCTCGTCGTGTGCCACGGCGACGCGTGCGCGCCCAACACCCTGCTCGCCGACGACGGGACCTTCTACGGCCACGTCGACCTCGGCGCGCTCGGCGTCGCCGACCGCTGGGCCGACCTCGCGGTGGCGACGTACAGCCTGGGCTGGAACTACGGCCCCGGCTACGACCACCTCGTGTACGAGGCGTACGGGATCGACGAGGACCCCGAGCGTGTCGCCTGGTACCGGATGCTGTGGGACCTCGGATGAGCGCGCCGACCGGACTGCTGCTCGTGACCGGCCCGCCCGGCTCCGGCAGGTCCACGGTCACGGCGGCCCTGGCCGAGCTCTGGGAGCCGAGCGTGCTCGTCGAGGGCGACGCCTTCTTCGCCTTCCTGCGCCGGGGCGCGATCTCGCCCTGGCTGCCCGGCGTGGTCGAGGCGATCCGCGCCGCCGTCGCCTCCGGGCGGACGCGCTACGCGGTGACCGGCTCGCCCGCCTGAGCGCGGTCCGCCTGCCGCGCGCGGTGGGCGGCCTGGGCGTTGCGGTTGCTGCACGTCGTGGAGCAGTACCGGCGCGAGCGGTTGCGGGACAGGTCCAGCACGACGCCGCCGCAGCCGTCGTCCGCGCAGACCGCGAGCCGGGAGTGCTCGTCCTCACGGACGACGTCGATCATGGCCGTCGCGGTCTCGACCAGGATTCGGGTGGCCAGCGGGGCGTCGTCGGGCACGGCGTGCACGTGCCAGTCCTCCGGCGGGTGCCGCACGAGGCGGGGCACCGCGCGCGCCTCGGCGAGCATCTCGTTGACCAGGCCCGCCGCCGTGTCGCGATCGGCGAGCAGGAGCGCGCGCAGCCGGGGGCGGAGCGCGAGCACGTCGCGCAGCTCGTCGGCCGTGCCGTCGTGCCTGCCCGTGTAGGCGTGCCGCGCGAAGAAGGCGTCCAGCTCGGCGACGGTCGTGAGGGTGACGGGCGGCTCGGCGGAGTTCACGAGCTCGACGGCGGACCGCAGCGACGCCGCGGTGTCAGATGCGAAAACCACGTTGACACATTACCTCGCCGCTCCGTACCGTCAGGAGCCATGAGCGCAGTGACTCCTGACACGGGTGGGATGGTGCCCACCGGTGTCGCCGGCCCCGCCCCCGTACGCCACCTCACCAGCGGCCTGCTGCTCGCGGGCGTCTCGGCCGCGGCGTTCAGCCTGTCCGGCGTGTTCGCGAGCGGGCTGCTCGACACCGGCTGGACCCCCGGCTCGATGGTCCTCGTCCGGGTGGCCGTCGCGGCGCTCGTCGTGCTGCCGCTCGGCGTGCTGTCGCTGCGCGGTGACTGGCGCCCGGTGCGCCGCAACCTCGGGCTGATCGCCCTGTACGGCGCCGTCTCGGTCGCGGGCTGCCAGTTCGCGTACTTCTCGGCCGTCCAGTACATGCCCGTCGGCCCCGCGCTGCTCATCGAGTACACGGCGCCCGCCGCCGTCGTGCTCTGGTTCTGGCTGCGGCACGGGCAGCGTCCCACGGGCGCCACTGTGCTCGGTACGGTGCTGGCCGGTGCGGGGCTCGTGCTGGTGCTCGACCTCGTCGGACCGGGGGCCGGGTCCGCGTCGACCGACCCGGTGGGCATCGCCTGGGCGTTGCTCGCGATGCTCGGCGTCTCCACCTACTTCGTCATCAACGCCGACCTGAGCACCGGCCTGCCGCCGCTGGCACTGGCCGCCGGCGGCCTCACGGCGGCGACGGTCGCGCTCGCCCTGCTCGGCGCCACCGGTCTCATGCCGCTCGGCTGGAGCACGGCCTCCCCCGTGTACGGCGGTACCGCCGTGCCGTGGTGGCTGCCGGTGATCGGGCTCGGCGTCGTCACCGCCGCGCTGGCCTACGTCGCAGGCATCGCGGCCGGACGGCTGCTCGGCCCGCGGCTCGCGTCGTTCGTCGGGCTGTTCGAGGTGGTCGCGGCGATCGGGTTCGCGTGGCTGCTGCTCGGCGAGCTGCCGCGTCCGGTCCAGCTCGTGGGTGGCGTGCTCATCCTCGTCGGCGTCGTCGCCGTGCAGGCGGGCGAGCAGCGCAGGGTCCCCGGCGCGCGCCGCGGGCGCCGGGCGGTGTGACGGCTTCACCCGCCTGCAAGAATGGGCACACCATGACGGCGCCCACCTCGACCTCCGCGTCCACGTTCTCCGCGACCTCCCAGCCGGGTCTCCCGAGGCCCGCCGGGTCCCTCATCCCGCACCTCCCGGCCCCGACGGGCAAGGACCCGGACCCCGACGTGCTGTTCGAGAACTTCTCGGCCTGGGCCGCCGAGGGCGGGCGCCCGCTGTACCCGCACCAGGAGGAGGCGCTGCTCGAGGTGATGACGGGCTCGCACGTCGTGCTCGCCACGCCGACCGGGTCGGGCAAGTCGATGGTGGCCATGGGCGCGCAGTTCGCTGCGCTCGCGGCCCACCGCTCGGGGCGCGGCGGGCGCACCTACTACACCGCGCCGCTCAAGGCCCTGGTCAGCGAGAAGTTCTTCGACCTCGTCGCGGCCTTCGGCTCGAAGAACGTCGGCATGATGACGGGCGACTCCGCCGTCAACGCCGACGCCCCGATCATCTGCTGCACGGCCGAGATCCTGGCCAACCTCGCGCTGCGCCGCGGCAACAGCCCCGCGGACGACGACGAGGGCATCGCGCAGGTGATCATGGACGAGTTCCACTACTACGGCGACCCGCAGCGCGGCTGGGCGTGGCAGGTGCCGCTGCTGGAGCTCAAGGACACGCAGTTCGTGCTCATGAGCGCGACCCTCGGCGACACCACGCGCCTGCGGGAGGACCTCGAGGAGCGCACCGGGCGGCCGGTCGCCGAGGTCGCGGGCGCCGAGCGGCCCGTGCCGCTGACCTTCTCCTACGTGGTGGAGCCGCTCACCGAGGTGATCCAGGAGCTGGTCACCACACACCGCGCCCCGGTGTACGTCGTGCACTTCACGCAGAAGGACGCCGTCGACCGCGCGCAGTCGCTGCTGTCGATGAACGTGGCGAGCAAGGCCGAGAAGGAGGCCATCGTCGCGGAGATGGGCGCGTTCCGCTTCGGCACAGGGTTCGGCAAGATCCTCAGCAAGTTCCTGCGGCACGGCGTCGGCGTGCACCACGCGGGCATGCTGCCGAAGTACCGCCGCCTCGTGGAGCGCCTCACGCAGAAGGGCTTGCTCAAGGTCGTGTGCGGCACGGACACGCTCGGCGTCGGCATCAACGTGCCGATCCGCACCGTGCTGCTGACCAGCCTCGTGAAGTTCGACGGCGAGCGCATGCGCCACCTCACGGCGCGCGAGTTCCACCAGATCGCGGGCCGCGCAGGCCGTGCCGGGTACGACACCGTGGGTGAGGTGCTCGTCATGGCACCCGAGCACGTCATCGAGAACCGCAAGGCCCTGGCCAAGGCGGGCGACGACCCGAAGAAGCTCAAGAAGATCGTGCGCAAGAAGGCGCCGTCGGGCTCGGTGAACTGGACCGACGCGACGTTCGAGCGCCTGCGCGACGCCGACCCCGAGCCGCTCGTCTCCCAGTTCCGGGTGAACCACGCGATGGTGCTCAACGTGCTGGCACGGGCGTCGGCAGGCACCTCGGAAGATCCTGTCGACGCCATGCGCCACCTGCTCACCGCGAACCACGACAGCGCCACGCAGCAGGCCGAGCACGTGCGCCAGGCGTTCCGCATCTACCGCTCGCTGCGGGTGGCCGGGGTGGTCGAGAAGGTCCGGGTGCCCGACGGCGCGGGCGGGCAGCGCCCGTCGGCCCGCCTCATGGTGGACCTGCCGCGCGACTTCGCGCTCAACCAGCCCCTGTCGCCGTTCGCGCTGGCGGCCATGGACCTGCTCGACGTCGAGAGCCCGACGCACGCACTCGACGTCGTCTCCGTCATCGAGGCGACCCTCGACGACCCGCGTCAGGTGCTCATGGGCCAGCAGAACAAGGCGCGCGGCGAGGCCGTCGCCGCGATGAAGGCCGAGGGCATCGAGTACGAGGAGCGCATGGAGCTGCTCGAGGAGGTCACCTGGCCCAAGCCGCTGGAGGACCTGCTCGAGCCGGCCTTCCAGGCCTACCGCCGCAGCAACCCGTGGGTGGCCGACGCCGAGCTGTCGCCGAAGTCGGTGGTGCGCGACATGGTCGAGAAGGCCATGACGTTCGCCGAGACCGTGAGCGTGTACGGGCTGGAGCGCACCGAGGGTGTGGTGCTGCGCTACCTCGCCGACGCCTACCGGGCCGTGCGCCAGGTGGTACCGGAGGAGCACCGCACCGAGGAGGTGCAGGAGATCATCGAGTGGCTCGGCGAGCTCGTGCGTGGCGTGGACTCCTCGCTGCTCGACGAGTGGGAGCGCCTGGCCAACCCCGTGGACGACGACGCCGACCTCGTGACCGACGGCGAGCTCGCCGACGCGGGCGCCGAGGCCCCCGTTCGCCCCGTCACGGGCAACCCGCGCGCGTTCCGCCGCCTGGTGCGCAACGCGCTGTTCCGCCGCGTCGAGCTCGCCGCGCGCGAGTCGTACGGCCCGCTGGCCGCGCTGGGCGGCGGCTGGGACGCCGACGCGTGGGCGGACGCCCTCGACCCGCTGTTCGAGGAGCAGGGGGACGACGCGATCGGCATCGGCCCCGAGGCCCGCTCGGCCGCGCTGCTCACCCTCCTCGAGCCCGGCGCCGAGCTGCCTGGCGGGGCGGGCGGCGACACCGCACGCGTCGAGCCGGGCTTCTGGTGGGTGCGCCAGGTGCTCGACGACGCCGACGGGAACCGGGACTGGGCGATCACGGCCCAGGTCGACCTCGCGGCGAGCGACGAGGCGGGCGAGGTCGTGCTGACGATCCTGGACGTCGGCCAGATCTAGTTTGCCAACCATTTACCAATCTTCACCCGCGTCGTAAACTCCGCTTGTTTGAGTTCCGGTCAGCAGCGCGACGAGCGCTGCCTGGACACAGGAGTGCCAATGACGACGCACCTGCGCACGCTCGCCCGCCCACCCCTCGCCCGTCCCCGCCTCGCCCGTGCCCGCCTCGCCCGTGCCCGCCTCACGCTCGGGCTCCTCACCACCGCGGCGCTCCTCGCCGCCGCCCTCGTCGCCGTGGCGCCGCCAGGGGCCGCCGCCGCACGGTCCGCACCGCTCGCCGCCGACGGCCCCGGCGTCGGCGCACCCTGGGTCGTCACGCTCGGCGACTCCTACATCTCCGGCGAGGCGGGCCGCTGGGCCGGTGCCTCCAACCGGGACCACCGGCGCGCCGACGCGCTCGGCCCCACCGCCTACCTCGACAACCCCGACGGCACGGCCGAGCTCATCCCCCGCTGCCACCGCGCGTCCTCCGCCGAGGCGTACATCGGCGGCGGCGTCAACGGCCTCAACCTCGCGTGCAGCGGCGCGACGACCGCGACCTCGACGGGCTCACCCTTCAAGCCCGGCATCGACTTCTACGACGGCGCCGCCGGCCAGGGCCAGGCGCTCATGCTCCAGGAGGCCGCGGCCACGCGGAACGTCCGGATGGTCGTCGTGTCGATCGGCGGCAACGACTTCGGGTTCGCCGACGTGGTGCAGACCTGCGTGGTCAACTTCCTCACCTCGCCGACCTGGTGGAAGAACTACTGCCACGACGACAGCTCCGTGGCCAGGAACTTCACGGCGGAGAACGTGGCGCAGGTACGTGCCCGCGTCACGCAGGCGCTCGGCAACGTCGCCACCGCCATGAGCAACGCCGGGTACACCACGGACCAGTGGACCCTCGTCGTGCAGACGTACCCCTCGCCCGTGCCCGACGGGTCCGGGTTCCGCTACGCCGAGTCCGGGTACACGCGGCAGACGGTCGGCGGCTGCGGCCTGTGGGACCGCGACGCCAACTGGGCCAACGCCACCGCCCTGCCGACCATCAACGGGGCGCTCCTCGGCGCGGCGTCCGACGTCGGCCTGCCGAACGTCCGCACCCTCGACATGACGCACGCGTTCGACGGCAAGCGGCTCTGCGAGAGCGGCGTCGGCCTCTACGAGGAGGTGGGCCTCGCGGACTGGCAGACGCCGGGCGCCGTCGACCGCACCGAGTGGGTCAACCAGATCCGCACGGTGAGCACCATCGGCGGCTCGCCCTACTACGTCCAGGAGTCGCTGCACCCCAGCTACTGGGGTCAGCTCGCCATGCGCAACTGCCTGCGGCAGGTCTGGAACGACGGTGTCCCGCGCAGCGGCAGCTGCACGGTCGGCGGCCTCGGCGCTGCCGGCCTCACGCCGTCGGGCGAGCCCCGGATGCAACTGACCCCGCTGCCCTAGGCCGGCCCACCTTCGTCGCGCCCGGCCCCGCGCGCGACGTCAGGTCAGCAGGGTCACCAGGCCGCGCGTCAGGGTCGCCAGGCCGCCCACGTAGGCGAGCGCCACCAGCACCCGCCGGGTGGCGCTCGCCGAGACCCGGCCGGCCAGCAGCTCGCCCACCCAGACGCCGCCGAACAGCGCGGCACCCACGACCAGCCAGGCCCACCAGGCCAGGGGCGGCAGGACGACGTCGGCCACGGTCACCTTCGCGACCACCGCGGCCACCGCGTTGGTCATGAAGAACGGCTGCGCCGTGGCGGCGAAGGCGCGCGGGTCCCACCGGTCGAGCACCGAGTACACGGCCAGCGGCGGGCCGCCGATCCCCGCGGCCACGCTGCCGAACCCGCTGGCCACGCCCGTCACGAGCAGCGGCCACCGGGCGCGCTCCGGGAACGGGCGGCGCGCACCGCGCAGCCGGTTGGTGACCAGGGCCAGCGTCATCGCGACCACGACCACCAGGCCCACCACGATCTCCAGGGTGGCCGGGCTCGCGTCGCGCATGAGGAACGCGGCCGGCACGCTCGTGCTGACCGACGCCGCGACCAGCCACGCGTACCGTCTCCAGTCGACGCCGGAGAGCATGCGCCAGAGCACGACCAACGCCATGACCGCGCCCACGGCGTTGACGAACAGGACGCCCTCCCGCGCCCCGAGGAGCAGCACGATGAACGGTCCCGCGACGAGGCCGAACCCCATCCCCGCCACACGCTGGAGGGCACCGCCGAACAGGATCGCCAGGACGAGGAGCAGGAGGAGCACTCCCCCACGCTAACGACCCGTTACCCGACCGGGATGCGCGGGATTCGTCCGGCACGGCACAATCTGCGGGTGGCCAAGAAGTCGAAGCGAGCCAGCCACGGGACGCCCGCCGTGATCGCGCTGGAGAAGTCCGGGCTGCCGCACACGCTGCACCCCTACGAGCACGACCCGGCGAGCGACCTGAGCTACGGCATGGAGGCGGCGGAGGCGATCGGGGCCGACCCCGCCCAGGTCTTCAAGACCCTGCTGGCCGACGTCGACGGCGTCCTCGTCGTCGGCATCGTGCCCGTGGACCGCAAGCTCGACCTCAAGGCGCTGGCCCGCGCGGCCGGCGGCAAGAAGGCGGCGATGGCCGACCCGGCAGCGGCCGAGCGGGCGACGGGGTACGTGGTGGGCGGCATCTCGCCGCTCGGTCAGAAGACGCGGCACCGCACGGTGCTCGACGAGTCCGCGAACGCGTTCGACGTCGTCTACGTCTCGGGCGGACGGCGGGGCCTCGACGTGGGCCTCGCGCCGTCCGACCTGCTCACCCTGACGGGCGGGACCACGGCGCCGATCGCGCGCGACTGACCGCGCGGCGGCCGTGCCCGTGCGGGGCTCAGGCCGCCGCGACCTCCTTGCGGTAGGTCGGCAGGAGCGCGTCGCTCGACACGATCTGCTTGCCGAGCGGCATGAGGGAGACCGGGATGAGCTTGATGTTGGCCCACGCCATCGGGATGCCGATGATCGAGATGACCAGCGGGATCGCGGTGATCACGTGGCCGAGCGCGAGCCACCAGCCCGCCACGACCACCCAGATCACGTTGCCGATGAGCGCGAGCGCGCCCGAGCGCGGGCTCTCGACCACCTCGCGGCCGAACGGCCACAGCGCGTAGCCCGCGATGCGGAAGGACGCGATGCCGAACGGGATGGTGACGATGAGCAGGCAGCAGATGATCCCCGCGAGCATGTAGCCGACCCACAGCCCGAAGCCCGCGAAGATGACCCAGATGATGTTCAGCAGCGTCTTCATGCCCCCATCCTCCCGTAGTCCGCGGGGCTCGCGGTACCGGGTGGCTCCCTGAACCGACCCTGACCCCGGGGTCGGCCGCGCCGGACTTAGACTCGGCCCGTGCCGACCGAGTCCCCGTCCCCTGTCCCCGCCGGGTCCTCCGCTCCCGCCGGGTCCTCCGCTCCGGCGGGTTTTCCCGCTCCCGCCGGGTCGACGATCGCCGAGCGCCTCGCCGTCGTCCGCGCGCGGATCGCGGACGCCGCCCGGACCGCCGGACGCGACCCGGGCGAGGTGCGCCTGCTCGTGGCGACGAAGACCCAGCCGGCCGAGGCCGTGCTGGAGGCCCTGGCGGGGGGCGTCGACCTCATCGGCGAGAACCGTGTGCAGGAGCTCGTCGCCAAGGCGCCCGCCGTGGCCGACCGAGTCGCCGAGGGCGCGCTCGAGGTGCACATGATCGGCCACCTGCAGCGCAACAAGATCAACCAGGTGCTCGCCACGGCCACGGGCCTGGAGACGCTCGACTCGCCCGACCTCGCCCGCGCGATCTCCGACCGGTGCGTGCGCGACGACCGCACCCTGGACGTGCTGGTCCAGGTCAACGTGTCGGGCGAGGCGAGCAAGTCCGGCGTCGCGCCGTCGGACGCCGCGGGGCTCGCGGACGCCGTCGCCGCCCTGCCGGGCCTGCGGCTGCGCGGCTTCATGACGATCGGCGCCCGGCTGGAGGACTCCGGCGAGCAGGGCGTGCGCGCGGGGTTCGCCCGGCTGCGGGCGATCCGCGACGAGGTGCTGGGCTCGGGCGCGCCGGGCACGGAGGCGGCGACCGAGCTGTCGATGGGCATGACGAACGACCTGGAGCTCGCGATCGCGGAGGGCGCGACGATCGTCCGCGTCGGCACGGCGATCTTCGGCCCCCGCCCCACCCCGAGGTAAACCCTCCCCGACGTAAACACTTGGCGAGGTAGTCACCTGGCGAGGTAGTCATACAGCGAGGTAGTCACCTGGCGAGGTAGTCACCGCAGGTGCGGCCCGACAGGCGACTACTTCGCCACATGACTACTTCGCCAACTGACTACCTCGCCCCATGACTACCTCGCCAGGTGACTACCTCGCGGGGGAGACGCCCAGGCGGGTCAGGGCCTCGCGGACCGACGTGCCCGGGGCCGCGGCGAGGGCCGCGAACGCCGTCGGGCGGTCCACGCCCGCGACCAGCATGACGAGCGCGGCACGCAGGTCCCCGTCGGTCGCGGCCAGGGCGTTCTCGCACACCTCCGCGTCGAGGTCGGTCGCCTGCGTGAGCAGCCGCACGAGCCGGCGCCGCAGCTTGGCGTTGGTGGCGAGCACCTCGACCATGAGGTTCGAGTAGGTCTTGCCGAGGCGCACCATGACGGCGGTCGAGAAGGTGTTGAGCACCATCTTCTGCGCGGTACCCGCCTTCATACGGGTGGACCCGGTGATCGCCTCCGGTCCGGTGTTGACCAGGATCGGCACGTCGGCCCTGGGCGCGAGCAGCGCGAACGGGTTGGACGCGAGGAGCACGGTGCGCGCACCGCGGGCGCGGCCCATGTCGAGCGCCCCGCCCACGTAGGGCGTGTTGCCGCTGGCCGCTATGCCGAACACCATGTCGGCCGGCCCGACGTCGGCGACCAGCGCGGCGCCGGCCTCGGCGTCGTCCTCCGCGCCCTCCACCGCCTTCTTGAAGGCGCCCAGCCCGCCGGCCAGGTGCGGCACGAACATCTCCTCACCCACGCCGTAGGTGGGCAGCAGCTCTGCGGCGTCGAGCAGCCCCATGCGCCCCGACGTGCCCGAGCCCACGTAGTGCACGCGACCCCCGGCGCGGATGCCCTCGACCGCGAGGTCGATCGCCTCGACGATCCGCGGGTGGGCCGCGCGGACGGCCGCGATGACGGCGGCGTCCTCGTCGGTGATCATGCGCACCATGTCCGCCGTGGAGACCACGTCGATGTCACGGGTGCGCGGGTTGCGCTCCTCGGTGGGTGAGACCGGGCGCGGCGCCGGCTGTGCGTGCCGTTCGAATCCCGCCTCCGCGATCATCGGCGTGCCCCTTTCCTTCGCTGCTCGTGTGCTGTGCACCGCTGTGTCACTGTCCCTACCCCTCACCGGCCCTGCAGGCGCGCGACGGCCGCGGACGCGTTCGCCCGCCCCGTCCCGCACGCCGCCACGACCACCGGTCCACCGCCGGGCAGCGTCCCGAACCAGTCCTCGACCGGTCCGGGAAGGCCCGTGTGCACCACGACGAGGTCCGGTCGCACGGCCCACAGCTTCTCCAGCCGGGACCGTTCGGCCGAACCCGGGACGGGTTCGCGGGTGATCACGACGAGCGGCTCACGGCGCGGAGCACTCCTGGACAACCGTCCAGGAAATTCTGCACCACGTTTCGCACCCGTCTTGTCGAGATCCGCCGATACACCGTACCGGGTGAATCGGGCAATAAGCACGGCAAGTCCGCGATCGTCGAGCCCGAGCTCCCCCGTGGCCTGCGTCACACCGGCCTGACCAGGCCCGACACCGGCCTCCGGCTCCGGCAGCTCCCGCGCGGCGGGCCAGGCCGCCGCGAGCGCGGTCTGCACGTGCCGCGCGGTCCGGCCGGCCGCGTGGTCGAGCCGGGTGCGCAGGTCGACGACGTCGGGCGCGGCGTCGGGCGGCAGGGGCTCCAGCGGCCGGGCACCGCGCACGTGCACGACGGCGTCGGCGATCGCGGCCCCGAGGTCGGCGAGGTCTTCGAGCGCGACGACGGCCGCGTCGGGGCCGGTGGGTTCGCCCGCGGCCGCGCGCCGGTCGCGGACCCCGGCCACGAGGGCCCGGGTGCGCGCCGCCGACTTCTCGAGGCGATCGAGGGTCACGCGCCCGCCGGCCACGGCGGCGACCAGGGCGTCGTACGCCTCGGTGTAGAGCGCGGGGTCGAGCCCGAGGCACAGGAGGTCGGCACCTGCCTCGACGGCGAGCACGGCCGCCTCCCCCACCGAACCGGTGAGGCGACGCAGCGCGCCCATGTCGAGCGCGTCGGTGACGATCGGCCCGTCGTGACCGAGCTCGCGCAGCAGCCGCGTCGCCGCGGGCTCGACGGACGCGGGCGCGGGACCGATCGCGGGGTAGACGACGTGGGCGGTCATCACCGCGTCGAGCCGTGACGGGTCGTCGGGCGCCGCGTCGTCGGGGTGCAGCGCGTGCGCGAAGGGCGCGAGGTCCCGCGCCCGGACGACGTCGAGCGGCGCGTCGACCACGGGCAGCCCGACGTGGGAGTCCACGGTGGTGGCCCCGTGTCCGGGGAAGTGCTTGCCGCACACCCCGACCCCGGCGCTGCGCACCCCGCGCGCGAACGCGACGCCGTGCCGCGCGACGACGTCCGCCGTCGTGCCGAAGGCCCGCACCCCGACCACGGGGTTGTCGGGCTCGGAGACGACGTCGAGCACGGGTCCCAGCACCAGGTCGACGCCGGTCGCGGCGAGCAGCCTGCCGAGCGCGCGCCCGGCGTCGAGGCTGACGGCGGGCCCGCCGGGGTGGGCGCCGAGCGCGGCGGCCCCCGGCAGGGAGGAGCCGGTGAGGGCCTCGAGCCGCGACACGTCGCCGCCCTCCTCGTCGACCGTGACGAGGAGGTCGGGCGCGATCGCGTGCAGCGCGGCGGACAGCTCGGCCGTCGTCGCGACGTCCGGCGTGTTGCGCGCGAAGTAGACGACCCCCGCCAGGCCCGCCCGGGCGGCGTCGGCCAGCCAGGCGGGGACCTCGGTGCCCGATGCCTCGAAGCCCGGCAGCAGGACGCCGTTGACGGCACGGGCGGTGCGCTCGTCGCTCACGGGGCGCTCATGCCTTCACCGCGCCGGAGGTCAGGCCCGCGGCCAGACGGCGCTGGACCAGGATGAAGAAGATCATGACGGGCACCGTGATGATCGTGGACGCCGCCATGATCGCGCCCCAGTCGTTGGAGTGGACGCCGAAGAAGGAGCGCAGGCCGATGGCCACGGTGTAGCTCTCGGTGGCCCCGCCGAGCATCGTCATGGCGAAGATGAACTCGTTCCACGCCGTGATGAAGCTGAAGATGCTGGTGGCGACGAGGCCCGGCGCCACCAGCGGCAGGAGCACCGACCGGAACATCCGGCCCCACGTGGCGCCGTCCAGGTAGGCAGCCTCCTCGAGCTCGACCGGCACGGCGGCGACGAACCCGCGCAGCATCCAGATGCCGAACGGCAGCGCGAGCGCGACGTAGACGACCACGAGGCCGAGCAGCGTCCCGAGCAGCTGCAGGTCGCGCACCTGCACGAACAACGGGATGACGAGCGCCTCGAGCGGGACCATCTGCACGATCAGCACGAGCATGAGGATCTGCGTGCGCAGGCGGAACCGGAACCGCGCCACGGCCACCGAGGCGAGCAGCGCGAGCACCGCGGAGACGAGGACGGTCGCGAGCGCCACGACCAGCGAGTTGCGCAGGAACCCGCCGAACCCGCCCTCGGTGAGCACGAACGTGTAGTGCTCGAGCGTGGGCTCGGCCGGCCAGAAGCTGCTGGTGTGCCCGGCCTGGGCGTCCAGGGAGCTGTTCAGCATCCAGTACACCGGGAACAGCGTGAACACGAGCAGCAGCGCGACCAGCACGCCCTTGGCGACCTGCCGCGCCGTCGACCGTCGCGCGCTCATCGTTCCTCCTCCGCCAGCACGGTACGGACGTAGACGGCGGTGATCACCAGGAGCAGGAGCGTCAGCAGCACCGCGATCGCGGAGCCGAACCCGTACCGGTTCTGCCCGAACGACTCGACGTACGACCAGACGCCGAGGTTCAGCACCGACCGGTTCGATCCCGCGCCGCCGGGCATGAGGTACACCTGGGCGAACACCTTGAAGTCCCAGATGGTCGACAGGATGATCACGACGGCGAACACCTGCCGCAGCTGCGGCACGACGATCGAGAAGAACCGCCGGAACGCGCCGGCGCCGTCCATCTCCGCGGCCTCGAGCATCTCCTTCGGCACGCCGAGCAGGCCGGCGAGCACGGTGACCGCGACGAACGGGAAGCCGTGGTGGATCACGTTGAGCAGCACGATCGCGTAGAAGGTCCACCGGTTGGTGAACCAGTTCGTGGGGTCGTCCAGCAGGCCGAGGTTCATCAGGGTGTCGTTGAAGACGCCCCGGTCGGCGTCGAAGATCCACACCCACACGTACGTGCCGGTGACGGCGGGCATCGCCCAGGCCGCCATGATCGCGCTGGAGGTCACGGTGCGCCAGAACGGCCCGAGCGAGGCCAGCAGCACCGCGACGGCCGTGCCGAACGCGACGGTGCCCGCCACGGAGAGCACCGCGAACCCGACCGTGTTGGGCAGCACGACGGTCCACAGCTCGGGCGCCGTGAGGATCTCGCCGTAGTTGCGCAGGCCGATCCAGTTCGGCTCGCCCGTCGTGATCTCGCGCAGCCCGTAGTCCTGCAGCGAGAAGAGGAACACCCGCACCAGCGGCCACAGCAGCAGGACCGCGAGGACGAGCAGGGCGGGGGCCAGCAGCAGCCAGGGCCGCGCGACGGCGGCCCTGGTCCTGCTCGACCAGCCTGCGGCCGCCCGGCCGGCCCCCGCGGGGGCCTGGCCGGACGACCGCGGCGTGGGTGGTGCCTGCGCGGTCATCCAGCGCCGTTCAGGATCTTCGTCATCTCCTCGGCCGCCGCGGCCGACGCCGTGGCGACGTCCTGCTCACCGGAGAGGATCGACTGCATCATCGTGCTGGTCGTCAGCTTGGCCTGCACCGCGCCGTAGGTCGGCGCCGCCGGGACGGACGCACCGCCGTCGACGAACTGCTCGGCGAACGGCGCCACGAGCGGGTCGGTGCTCGCGAGCGTCTCGTCCAGCAGGGACACCTGGCCGGGGAAGTACCCGGACTGCTCGGCCCACTGCTGCGCGAACTCGCCCGTCGTCATCATCTCGAGGAACGCCCAGGCCAGGTCCTTGTCCTGCGCCGTCTCGAACATGCTCAGGTGCGAGCCGCCGAGCACGGACGGCGCGATGCCGCCGTCCTTCCCGGGGATCGGCACGGCGGCGAACCTGCCCTCCATGTCCGCGTTGGCCTCGACGATCGCGCCGGGCGTCCAGGAGCCCATCACGGCCATGCCGACGTCGCCCGCGGCGAAGGCGTCGAGCACGTCGGTCTCGCGCCACGTCGTCGCGCCGGTCGACGAGTAGCCGCCCTCGGTGGCGAGGCCCGTCCAGAACGCGATGCCCTCCTGGGACTCCGGGCTGTCGAGGTGCGACGTCCACGTGTCGCCGTCGAGCGTGGCGACCTCGCCGCCGGCGCCCCAGACCCACGGGTACACCGTGAACTCGGCGTCGCCGGGCACGGCAACGGCGACCTTGTCGGGGAACTCCTCCTTGAGCGCGGCCGCCGCGTCCTCGAGCTCGTCCCACGTGGTGGGCGCCTCGACACCGGCCTGCTCGAACATCTCCGTGTTGTAGACGAGCGAGCGCACGCCGGCGTACCAGGGCATGCCGTACAGCTGCTCGTCGTAGGTGCCGGCCTCGACCAGACCCTCGACGAGGTCGTCGGTGACCCCGGCGTCGGACACGTACTCGTCGAGCGGGGCCAGCGCGCCGGCGTCCGCGAACTCGGGGGTCCACGTGGTGCCGGTCTCCGCCACGTCCGGCGTGGTGCCGCCCGCGATGGAGGTGACGAACCGGTCGTGCGCGTCGCCCCACTCGACGAACTGGACGTCGAGCGTCGCGCCGGTCTCCTCCTCGAACGCCGTGGCGACCTCGTCGAAGAACGCGTCCGCGTCCGGGTTCGTGCCCTGCATGATCCAGACGCTGAGGCTGTCGGCGCTCTCGCCGCCGCCCTCGCCACCGCTGCCGCACGCCGCGACCGAGGCCGCGAGGACCACGGCCCCCGTGGTCACGGCGACGGACCGCCGCATCGTTCGATTCATCGTTCGGCTTCCTTTCGCTCGGTGCCGCGAGAGTAGCCAGAGGGTATTTCTAAGAAATGAACTTCCCAATACGCGGCATTGCGTGGAGATTACTGACGCGGTCCAGTATCTGCTAGGGGTGTTACCAAACCGTGATTGCCCATCATGACACGCCGCCGTCACGGCACCCGGGCGGTCCATTCCGGCGTGCCGAACTTGGTCTCGACGAGCCCGGCGGCCAGATCCCACTCGCGCTGCGTGATCTCCCCGGTGACCGTCCGGTACCGCGCGCGGAACGCCGCCTCGAGCGCGTCGATCACCTCGGCGCGTCCGAGCCCCGTCTGCGAGCGCAGCGGGTCGACGCGCTTGTTGGCGCTGCGGGTGCCCTTGTCGCTGAGCTTCTCGCGGCCGATCCGCAGCACGTCCGTCATCTTGTCGGCGTCCATGTCGTAGGCCATGGTCGCGTGGTGCAGCACGGCCCCGCCCGCGAGGCGCTTCTGGGCGGCGCCCGCGATCTTGCCCGCCGGCGAGGCGATGTCGTTGAGGGGCACGTAGCTCGCGTCGATGCCGAGGCCGTGCAGGGCGCCGATCACCCAGTCGTCGAGGAACGCGTAGGACCGCTCGAAGCTCAGCCCGTCGACCAGGGAGCCCGGCACGTACAGCGAGTACGAGATGGTGTTGCCGGGCTCCATGAACATGGCGCCACCCCCGGAGATCCGCCGGATCACGCGGGCGCCGTGCCGTGCGGCGCCCTCGGCGTCGACCTCGTTGCGCAGCGACTGGAACGACCCGATGATCACCGCGGACTCGTCCCACTCCCAGAACCGGAGGGTGGGCCCGCGGCGGCCCGCGCCGAGCTCTTCCGTGAGCACCTGGTCGAGCGCCACGTTGAGCAGGGGCGAGACGGCGGGCGTGCGGACCACCTGGAACTCGTGGTCCTCCCAGCCCGTCGCGTGGCCGAGCGCCCGGCGGGTCGCCACCGCCACGGCGTCGGCGTCGAAGCCGACGGCTGTCGCGCCGGCCAGGGCGCCGCGCACGGCCTCGGCGAGCTGGGCCTTGGACGCGTCGGCGCGCATGCCGTCGAGCGCGTCCCCCATGGCTTCCAGCGCCTCGTCGGGCTCGAGGAAGAAGTCCCCGCTCACCCGGGTGCCGGTCAGCCGCCCTGCGGCCACACCGGTCTCGACACGAACCAGCTTTCCCGATGGAACCTTGTACTCTCCACGCACGTGTTCACAGTAGGCGACGGTGCCTGCGGTGTCCGGCGCCGGGCCCGCCTTGGGTACGGAAGGCGGACCCCGGCGCCGGGCACATCCCGGCGCACCGGACGCTGCGCCGGGTGAACTTGCAGGAACAGGTCCGACTTTTGGCGCAATGACACCGCAGAACAGACCATAATTTCCTCCTCTCTTTAGACATCCTTGGGCTGGTTTCGTGTCAGAATGACCGGGTGTCCGAACTCGCACTGGGTATTGAGGAACCGGCGGTCGACGCCTGGGTCGTCGCACTCGACGTAGGCGGTAGCGGGTCGCGCCTGGTGGCGGAATTCGGCAACACCGTGAACCCCGAGCGCATCAGCCTGAACGGCCGCGCCGTCAAGGTGAACCACCGGGGCAGCGACGCCCCTGCCGTGGTGGCCTCCCTGTGCCAGTCCTTCAACGCCTGGGCCGCCCGCATGGGCGTGCACGGCATGAGCGACGGCAGCACGGCTCCCGTCGCGTCGGCCGCCGTCGGCATCACCGGTCTGACGTCGCTGGTCGAGAAGCCGGTCGAGGTGCACGACATCCTCGCCCGCGAGCTGCGCACCAACCGCACCGCGGTCGCCGGTGACGCGCTCACCGCCCACCTCGGCGCGCTGCGCGGCCGGGCCGGTGCGGTCCTGTCGGTCGGCACGGGTGCTGTCGCCTTCGGGTACGACGGCGTGAGCCGCTGGCGGCGCGCCGACGGCTGGGGCCACCTGCTGGGCGACCTCGGCGCGGGTGTCTGGATCGGCGGCGAGGCGCTGCGCGCGGCCGGCCGCTACCACGACGGCGCGAGCCGTGGCGGCTCCAAGCGCCTGCTCGACGCCGCGGTCGCCAAGTTCGGCCTCATCGAGAGCTGGCCGAACCAGTTCTACAAGAACACCCAGCGCGCGCGGCAGCTCGCCTCGATGGCCCCCGAGGTCATCATCGCGGCGGCCGAGGGCGACGCGGTCTCGATCCGCATCCTCGAGGAGGCGGGCAGGCACCTCGCCGACACGCTGTCCAGCGCGCTCGGCCGCGGTATCCCGCCGCTCGCCTCGACCACCGGC
Source organism: Promicromonospora sp. (assembly GCA_036010205.1). GTDB lineage: Bacteria > Actinomycetota > Actinomycetes > Actinomycetales > Cellulomonadaceae > Promicromonospora. The sequence goes on from DATGOB010000078.1 coordinate 47,768, forward strand.
CGCCTGGTGCAGGAGGAGTCGCCGCTGACGGTGTCGCTCACCAAGCACCTCTCGGAGGACCGCCCGGACGTCTCGCTCGTGCCGAGCGGCGGCACGCCGCTGGACGGCGCGCTGCACCTGGCCCGCCGGCTGCGCGACACGCCCCAGTCGGTGGCCGGTTTCCGTCCGTGGCTGACGGTCCGCGTCGACGGTCACCACACGAGCGGTGAGGTCGCCGAGGACACGAACGCCACCGACCTGCTCACCGCCGAGCTGTCGGCGACCGAGCTGCCGGGCGACGACCTGCAGTGACCGCCGACGCGTCGGCAGACTGTCTCACGCAACCCTTCACACCCTGTTGTGCCCGAATCCCCGGTACGGGTGTATGTTCCGAGCCCTAGGCCTACCACCCGAACCCCGGGAGATGCGATGACAGGTGACGTTCTCGTCCGACTCCGGCGCGCGCTGCCGACGCTGCGACCCGCGGAGGCCAGAGTCGCGCAGACGGTCCTCGACGACCCGAACACGGTCGTCGCGTCGACCATCACGGAGCTCGCCGGTCACGCCGACACGTCGCAGGCGACCGTCGTCCGGTTCTGCCGCGCCGTCGGCTACGCCGGGTACCCGGAGTTCCGCATCGACCTGGCGCAGGCGACCAGCCGCCGCGAGGTCGAGATGGAGCGGTCGGGCATCGCCGAGGGTGAGATCAACCAGACCGACGACATCGAGGCCGTCGTCTCCAAGATCGCTTTCCACGAGGCGCGGACCATCGAGGAGACGGCCCGCATGATCGACACCGACGCGATCGAGCGCGTGGCCACCGCGATCTCCGAGGCCAAGCGGGTCGACGTCTACGGTGTCGGCTCGTCCAACCTCGCGGCGTCGGACCTCGCGATGAAGCTGCAGCGCATCGGCGTGTTCGTGTTCAGCTCGCCCGACCCGCACCAGCAGCTCGCGTCCTCGGCGCTGCTCGAGCCGGGCAACGTCGCCATCGGCGTCTCCCACTCCGGCCAGACGCGTGAGACGAACCAGGCGCTGGAGATCGCGCGCAAGCGCGGCGCCCTCACGGCGGCCATCACCAACTTCCCGGACGCCGCGATCGGCATGGTGTCCGACGTCGTGCTGGCGACCACCGCACGCGAGACGAAGTTCCGCGTCGGCGCCATGTCGAGCCGCATCGCGCAGCTCACGGTCGTGGACTACCTGTTCGTCCGCGTCGCGCAGCGCACCTACGACCGCTCGTCGGCCGCGATCCGCGCCACCTACGAGGCGGTCCGCGACCCGCAGCTGCTCAAGCTGGCCGCCGCGGCCGCGCGGCTGGACGGCTCCGCGACGGCCTGAGCCGCCCTACCGGCACCCGTCCCGCACGAGGCGCCCGTCCCGGAGTCCGGGCGGGCGCCTCGCGCGTGCACGGGGTCAGACCCGCGGCTCGACGCCCGCGGTGAGCAGGCCGTACACGTACGCCTCCGTCACGGCCTCCCACGCGGCCTCCACCACGTTCGGACCGACGCCGACCGTCGACCACGACCGCCCGCCGTCGCTCGTGTCGATGAGCACGCGCGTGATCGCGTCGGTGCCGAGCTCGGTGTCGAGGATGCGGACCTTGAAGTCGATGAGCTCGAACCGGTCGAGCTCCGGGTAGACCCGCGACAGCGCGGTGCGCAGCGCCTGGTCCAGCGCGTTGACAGGGCCGTTGCCCTCCCCCGTCGTGACGATCCGCTCACCGCCCGCCCAGAGCTTGACGGTCGCCTCGGCGACGGCGTCGGCGTCGGGCGCGTGGACAGACGGCGGCGCCGCGCCCGCGGGCACGGTCTCGATGATGGTGCGCCACGACTCGACCGTGAAGTACTCCGGCCGCTGCCCGAGCTCGGAGCGCAGGAGCAGCTCGAACGAGGCGTCGGCGGCCTCGTACGTGTAGCCGGCGGCCTCGTCGTCCTTGACCCGGGTGGTCACGCGCGACAGCAGCTCGCCCTGGCCCGCGAGGTCGAAGCCGAGCTCGCGGCCCTTGAGCTCGACCGACGCGCGGCCCGCCATGTCCGAGACCAGCATCCGCATGTCGTTGCCCACGAGCGTGGGGTCCGTGTGCTGGTACATGTCGGGGTCCACGCGGATGGCGCTGGCGTGCAGGCCGCCCTTGTGCGCGAAGGCACTCGCGCCGACGTACGGCTGCCGGGCGAACGGCGAGATGTTCGTGATCTCGCTGATGGCGTGGGCGATGCGAGTGGCCTCTCGCAGACCGCCGTCGGCGAGGAGCGACATGCCGGCCTTGAGCTCGAGGTTGGCCACGACCGTGACCAGGTCGGCGTTGCCGGTGCGCTCGCCGTACCCGTTGACGGTGCCCTGCACGTGGGTCGCACCCGCCTCGACCGCCGCGAGGGAGTTCGCGACGGCGCACCCGCTGTCGTTGTGCGCGTGCACGCCCAGTACCCGGTCCGGCCCGACGCCGGCGTCCGCGCGCAGCTCGCGCACGATCTCGCCGACCCAGGTCGGCAGCATGCCGCCGTTGGTGTCGCACAGCGTGACCACCTCGGCGCCCGCCTCGAACGCGGTGACGACGGCGCTCGTCGCGTAGTCGGGGTCGTGCCGGTAGCCGTCGAAGAAGTGCTCGGCGTCGAGCACCACGCGCCGCCCCTCGGCCACGAGGAAGGCGACCGTGTCGCCGATCATCGCCAGGTTCTCCTCGCGCGTGGTGCGCAGCGCGCGCTCGACGTGCCGCACGTCGGACTTCGCCACGAGGGTCACCACGGGCGTCGCGGCGTCCAGGAGGGCGCGCACCTGCGGGTCGTCGCCGGCGCGGACGCCGGCGCGACGGGTCGCGCCGAACGCGGCGAGCACCGCGTTCTTCAGGGTCAGCTCGGACGCGGCCCGGGCGAAGAAGTCGGTGTCCTTGGGCACGGCGCCCGGCCAGCCGCCCTCGATGTAGCCGACGCCGAGCTCGTCGAGCAGCGCCGCGATGGCGAGCTTGTCGGACACGGAGAGGTTCATCCCCTCCTGCTGCGCGCCGTCGCGCAGGGTCGTGTCGTACACCTGGAACGAGGGGGTGGTCATCGGGGCTCCCAACGATGTCTTCGGCGAATCGGCCGCGCCGCCGGGGGCGTCGGGCCAACAAAAAAGACCCTCCAGGGTGTGGAAGGTCTGCGCGTCCGGTGCGGTTCTCGCCGGACGCGCTACGAAATGTTGATCACCTGTCGCAGGGTGGAGCTCGGGGTGACGTGACGAGTCATGCGCGTCATGGTGCCACAGGGCGGCGGCCCGCGGAAGTCGTGACCACGTGGTGGGCCGGCCGCGAGAGCAAAGTGGAGGCGCCTCCATTTGTGCTACGGTGCGCAGAGCGGAGGCTCCTCCGCTTCCGCACGCCGTCGACAGAGGATGGAGTCCCATGACGTCCAGCAGCACCACACCCGCCACCGGCAGGCTCGCCGGCCGCACCGTCTCCCGCGTCGGGTACGGCGCCATGCAGCTCGAGCGGCTGCGCGGCGACCGCGCCGCGGCCGTCGCGCTCCTGCGCCGCGCCGTCGAGCTCGGTGTCGACCACGTCGACACCGCACAGTTCTACGGCGACGGCTTCGTCAACGACCTGCTGCGCGAGGCCCTCCGGCCCGAGGACGGCGTCGTGGTGGTCACCAAGGTGGGCGCCGACCCCGACCCGGACGGGCCGCTCCCGCTGCGCCCGGCCCAGCGGCCCGAGGAGATCCGCGCCAGCGTCGAGGACAACCTGCGCAGCCTCGGCGTCGAGCAGCTCCCCGTGGTGAACCTGCGCCGGCTGGACACCGGGCCCGGCCTGCGCGCCGACGGTGACCAGGTGGTCGACGTCGAGGACCAGCTCGCGGTGCTGACCGATCTGCGCGACGCGGGCGCGATCGGCGCGATCGGGCTCAGCAGCGTGACCGCGGACGTGCTGCGCCGGGCGCTGCCCGCGGGGATCGTGTGCGTGCAGAACGCGTACAGCCTGGTGTCGCGCACCGACGAGGCGCTGCTGCGGCGGTGCGAGGCCGAGGGGATCGCCTGGGTGCCGTTCTTCCCCCTCGGCGGCGCGTTCCCCGGCATGCCGAAGGTGACCGACGAGCCGGCCGTGCTCGCCGCGAGCACCGCGCTGGGCGTCACGCCGTCGCAGGTGGGGCTGGCGTGGCTGCTGCGGCACTCGCCGAGCACGCTGCTCATCCCCGGCACCGCCGACGTCGCGCACCTGGAGCAGAACGTGGCGGCGGCCGCCCTGGCCGGGTCGGCGGACCTCGACGCGGTCCTGCCCTCGCTCGACACGGTGCCCTCCCGCGACGCCGAGATCCCGCTCGGCTGACCCGCCGCCCGGCGCCGTGTCGGGATTCTCGCTTTGTGCGAGCAACCCTGAACTTTTGTTTGCTAATCGGCATAAGTCCGGATAGGTTGCTCGGGACGACGACGTCGGACCGGGGAGCACAACGATGCACGACGCCTCTGCACGCCAGCACGCAGAACGCACAGGAATCTGGTTCGTCGGGGCCCGCGGCTCCGTCGCCACCACCGCGACGGTGGGGCTGGCGGCGATCGCGGGCGGCCAGGCGCCGCCGACAGGCTGCGTCACCGCGCGCGAGCCGTTCGCGTCCGCGGGGCTGCCAGATTTCACCGACCTGGTGGTGGGCGGCCACGACATCTCCGCCGTCACCATGGCCAAGCGGGCCGAGCACCTCGTCGAGACGGGGATGATCCCGCCCCGCCTCCTCGCCGTCACGCACGACGCCCTCGAGCAGGCCGACGCCGAGGTGCGCCCCGGCTACGCGCCCGACCACGAGGACGGCGTGACCCAGCAGCAGGTCGCCGAGCGGCTCGCCGCGGACATCACGTCCTTCCGGGAGCGGAACGGGCTGGCCCGGGTCGTCGTCGTCGACCTCTCCTCGACCGAGCCGCCCGTCGCGCCCCTGCCGGAGCACGACGACCCGGCCGCGCTGCTGGCCGCGCTCGCCGACCCGGGCCGCGCCGTGCTCCCGGCGTCGTCCGTGTCGGCGTACGCCGCGGTGCTCGCGGGCGCCGCGTACGCGTGCTTCACGCCGTCGGCCGGGATGGGCCTGCCCGCCCTCACGACGCTCGCGCGCGATCGGGGCGTCCCCGTCGCGGGACAGGACGGCAAGACCGGCCAGACGTGGCTGCGCACCGTGCTGGCCCCGGCCTTCGCCGCGCGCGGGCTGCGCGTGCTGTCCTGGTCCGGCACCAACCTGCTGGGCGGCGGCGACGGTGCCACGCTGGCCGACCCCGAGGCCGTGCGCAGCAAGCTCGCCACCAAGACCCGGGGTTTGACAGCGCTGACGGGCAGCGAGACCACCCCGCTGCACATCGACAACGTGCCCGACCTCGGCGACGTCAAGGTCGCGTGGGACCACGTGCACGTCGAGGGGTTCCTCGGGTCGCGGATCACGCTGCAGACCACCTGGAGCGCCTACGACTCGATGCTCGCAGCGCCCCTCGTGCTCGACCTCGCCCGCCTGCTCGCGCTCGCGCAGACCGCCGGCGTCAGCGGCCCCGTCCCCGAGCTGGGCTTCTTCTTCAAGGACCCGTGGACCTCCGACGTGCACGACGCCGCCGCCCAGGCGGTCGCCCTGGAGGACTGGGTGCGCCGCGCGAGCGCGCAGGCGGACGCATGACCGCCGGCTCCGTCCCGCGCTTCCACCCCCGGTTCGACCCCCCGCTGCGCACGCCGTCGCTCGCCGACCCGCGCGCCGAGCACGACGGTGCGGGCGCGCGGCCGGCGCGGGGGCGCACCCGCCCCCGGCTCGGCGACCTCGCCGAGCTGGTGCGCGCCCCCGCCGCGCTGTCGGTGGTCGGCGACTCGCTCGCGGGCCTCGCCGCCGCCGGGTGCACGCCGCGCGCCCGGCACGCGCTGCTGCCCCTGGCCTCCGCGTGCCTCTACCTGGGCGGCATGGCGCTCAACGACTACGCCGACCGGTACGTCGACGCGACCGAGCGGCCCGAACGGCCCATCCCGTCCGGGCGGGTCACGCCGCGGGCCGCGCTGACCGTTGGCACCGCGCTCACCGCGGGCGGTGTCGCCGCGGCGGGCGCGGCGGGCGGGCGCAGAGCCCTGGCCGTCGCCCTGCCGCTGGCGGCGTGCGTGTGGACCTACGACCTCGTCGCCAAGGACCGCCCGGCGGGCCCCGTCGTCATGGCCGCGTGCCGGGGCCTCGACGTGCTGCTGGGCGCGACGGCGGGAGACGTGCGCGCCGCGCTGCCCGCCGCGGCGGGCCTGACCGCGCACACCCTCGGCGTCACGGCACTCTCGCGCGGCGAGGTGCACGGCACGACCCGGCCCGTCGCCGGCGCCGTCGCCGCGGGGACCGTCGCGGGCGCCGTCGCCGTCGCGGCCACGCGCCCGCCCGGCGGCCGCTCGGCGGCGGCCCGCTGGACGACCGCCGCGGCGGCGGGCGCCTACGCCGCGTCCTGCCTGCCCGCGCAGGCCCGTGCCACCGCAGAGCCGACGGCGGCGCACGCCCGCACGGCGACCCGGTCGGGCATCCAGGCCATGGTGCCCCTGCAGGCCGCGTGGGCGGCCCGGTCCGGCGGCCTCGGCACGACCGCCCTGCTCGCGGGCGTCGCGGCCGCCGGCTACGGTCTGCGCCTCCTGGGCCGCGCGCGCGGCCGCGCGGGGGTGAGCATCACGTGAGACCCCCGTTCCTGCTCGGCTACGGCACCAACGGCTTCGGCGACCACCCGCTGCACACCGCGCTCGACGTGCTCGACGACGTGGGATACGACGCGGTGGCGCTCACGCTCGGCTTCCCCCACCTCGACCCGTTCGCGCCCGGCGCGCCCACCGAGGTCGCGGCCGTCCGCGCCCATCTGCGGCGGATGCGCGGCGGCAGGGGCGCTGCCGCGGTGATCGAGACCGGGACCCGGTACCTGCTCGACCCGCTGCACAAGCACCGGCCCACCCTCGTGGACCGCGACGCGACGCTGCGGATGCGCTACCTCGAGCGGGCGATCGAGGTGGCGCAGGAGACCGACGCCCGCTGCGTGTCGTTCTTCTCGGGGATCCTGCCCGACGACGCGACGCCGGCGGACGGCTGGGCGCGTCTGCGCGACCGCCTGCCCGAGCTGGCCCGGTACGCGGGCGAGCGCGGCGTCCGCCTGTCGGTCGAGCCCGAGCCCGGGATGCTCGTCGAGACGGTGGCCGACGCCCTGCGGCTCGTGGCGGAGGTCGGCGAGCCGCCCGAGCTCGGCGTCACGGTCGACGTGGGGCACTGCCTCGTCGTCGAGCCGGACGGCGTCGAGGGCGCGCTGCGGGCCGCCGCGCCGTACCTGAGCAACGTGCAGCTCGACGACATGCCGAGCAGCCACCACGAGCACCGGCCGTTCGGCGAGGGCGAGATCGACCTGCCGCACGTGCTCGCCACGCTGGCCGACATCAGCTACACCGGCGTCGCGGCGGTCGAGCTGCCCCGCCACTCCCACGACGCACCCCGCCTCGCCCGGGACAGCCGCACCGCGCTGCTGCGGGCCTGGGCCGACGTCGTCGGGGCACCCGCGAGCGAGAGGAGCGTGTCATGACCGCAGACCTGCCGGCGGCGGCCCCTGGGACGGCCTGGCTCGACCGGTCGTGCGCCGCGATCATCGCCGATCCGGACCACGTCACGCGCGCCTTCGCGCTCGCCGCCCGCCGGGTCGGGCGCGGGCCGCAGCGCCCCGACGTCGATCCCACCGGCGTCGTGCACGGCACGGTGGACGACGCCGCACGCGCCCGCCTCGTCGTCGCGCTCGCCGACGCCGTGGGCACCGGGCACGACCTCGCCGAACGGCTGACCACCCTGTACCGCCAGGGCGACGGCGCCGAACGGCGCGGCGTGCTGCGCGGCCTCGACGCGCTGGCCTCGGCCGGCCGGCTCGCGGAGGACGGCTCCGCCGACGCGCTCGTCGCCGCGGGCCTCGAGCTCGCCGCCGACGCGCTGCGCGCCAACGACCCCGCGCTCGTGGCCTCCGCCGTCGGCCCGTTCGGGTCGGCACACCTGGACCAGCACACGTGGCGCCACGCCGTCCTCAAGCTCGTGTTCCAGGGCACGAGCCTCGACGCCGTGCACGACCTGGCGGCCCGCGCCGACGCCGAGCTGGACCGCATGGCCCGCGACTTCGCCGCCGAGCGCCGGGCGGCCGGCCGCACCGTACCCGCCGACCTCGCGCGGCTGAGCACCACCACCGGCTGAGCACCACCACGAAGGAGTGACGTTGCGCATCCTCGACCCCCACATCCACATGACCAGCCGCACCACCGACGACTACGAGGCCCTGTACGCCGCGGGCGTGCGTGTCGTCGTCGAGCCCGCGTTCTGGCTCGGTCAGCCGCGCACGAGCGTCGGCTCCTTCACCGACTACTTCGACTCCCTGCTGGGCTGGGAGAGGTTCCGCGCGGCGCAGTTCGGCGTCCGCCACCACGCGACCATCGCGCTCAACCCCAAGGAGGCGAACGACCCGCGCTGCCGCGAGGTGCTCGCCGAGGTGCCGCGCTACCTGCTCAAGGACGGCGTCGTGGCCGTCGGCGAGGTCGGGTACGACTCCATGACGCCCGAGGAGGACGAGGCCTTCGCTGCCCAGCTCCAGATGGCGCAGGACGCCGAGCTGCCCGCACTCGTGCACACCCCGCACCGCGACAAGCTCGCGGGCACCCGGCGCACCCTCGACGTCGTGCGCGAGTCCGGGCTGCCGCCCGAGCGCGTGCTCGTCGACCACCTCAACGAGACCACCGTCGCCCTCGTGCGCGACGCCGGGGCGTGGGCCGGGTTCTCGATCTACCCCGACACGAAGATGGACGAGGACCGCATGGTCGCGCTGCTCAAGGAGTACGGCACCGACCGGATGATCGTGAACTCCGCGGCCGACTGGGGCCGGTCCGACCCCCTGAAGACCGTGAAGACCGCCCGGGCGATGCTCGCGGCGGGCTTCACCGAGGACGACGTCGACCAGGTGCTCTGGCGCAACCCCGTCGCCTTCTACGAGCAGTCCGGCAACCTCGTGCTCGACCCGGTGCCCGGCTTCACCGAGGGCGCAGGCCCAGCGGCGGGCGTCGAGTACGAGGGCTCGTCGGTGCTGCGCGGCGTGCGGGCCTGACATGCGCCTCTCCTACTGCACGAACGTGCACCCCGCCGAGGACCTCGACGGCGTCCTCGACCAGCTCGCCCGGTACGCCGGGCCGGTCCGCGAGGCCGCAGGCCTGGACACGCTCGGCGTCGGCCTGTGGCTGCCCGCCGAGCTCGCGCACCGCCTCGACGCCTCGGCCGACGACCGCGAGCGCCTGCGCGCGGCCCTGACCGAGCACCGCCTCGAGGTGCACACGCTCAACGCGTTCCCGTACGGCGGGTTCCACCGCGACGTCGTCAAGCTCGCGGTCTACTCCCCCACGTGGGCGGAGCGGGCTCGGCTGGACTACGTCCTCGCGTGCGCGCGGGTGCTGGCCGACCTGCTGCCCGAGGGCGTCGACGGGTCGATCTCCACGCTGCCGCTGGCGTGGCGCGCGCCGTGGACGCGGGCGGACGACGACGAGGCGGCGCGCGCGTTCGCGACGCTGTCGGCCGAGCTGCGCGCGCTGGCGGAGCGGACGGGCCGGACGGTGCGGGTGGCCGTCGAGCCCGAGCCGGGCTGCGTGCTGGACACGGTCGAGGACGTCGTGGCGTGGCTCGCCGCGCGGACGGGCCCCGAGTGGCCGGCCGACCGCCGGATCGACCCCGAGCACGTCGGGGTGTGCCTGGACACGTGCCACCTCGCGGTGTCGTTCGCGGACCCGGCGGGTGCCGTCCGCCGGATCACCGACGCGGGCCTGCGGGTGGTCAAGGTGCAGGCCTCGGCCGCGCTGGAGGTCGCGGACGTGTCGGCGCCGGGCGCGCGGGACGCCGTCGCGCGCTTCGTCGAGCAGCGCTACCTGCACCAGGTGCGCGAGCTGACCGCTGAGGGCGACGTGCTCGCCTCCGACGACCTGCCCGTCGCGCTCGGCGACGCCGACCGGCGCCCCGCGCTGCCCGGCGCGGGGCCGTGGCGCGTGCACTTCCACGTGCCGCTGCACCACGAGCCCGCCCCGCCTCTCGCCGCGACGACGCGGGTGCTGCGCGACGCCGTCGCCGCGGTGCGGTCCGCCCCGCACGGCGCCGAGGCGCACCTCGACGTCGAGACGTACACGTGGTCGGTGCTGCCGCCCGACGTGCTGCCCACCGGCCCCGGCGAGCTCGTGGCCGGGATCGCCGCCGAGCTCCGGTGGGCCCGCGAGAACCTGCTCACGACGGAAGGAATCCACGCATGACCCCCGTGCTGCTGCTCGACGTCGTCGGACTGACCGCCCGCGCCCTGTCGCACATGCCGCGCCTGCGCCGGCTGGCCGGTGCGGGCTGGCAGTCGGAGCTCGCCACCGTGCTGCCCGCCGTGACGTGCAGCGTCCAGTCGACGATGCTCACCGGCCTCATGCCCGCGCAGCACGGGGTGGTGGGCAACGGCTGGTACTTCCGCGAGCTGGGCGACGTGTACCTGTGGCGGCAGCACAACCGGCTCGTCGGCGGCGAGAAGCTCTGGGACGCCGCCCGCGGCAAGGAGCCCGACTACGTCGCCGACAACGTGTGCTGGTGGTACGCGATGGGCATGAGCACGGACGTCACCGTCACGCCGCGGCCGATCTACCACGCCGACGGCCGCAAGTCCGCCGACGCCTACGTGCGCCCCGCCGCGCTGCACGACGAGCTGGTGGGCCGGTTCGGCGACTTCCCGCTGTTCACCTACTGGGGCCCGACGGCGTCCATCGCCTCGACCCGCTGGATCGTCGACGTGACGCGCCACCTGCTGCGCACCCGCGACGCCCAGCTCACCACCGCGTACCTGCCCCACCTCGACTACGACCTGCAGCGGTTCGGCCCCGAGTCGCCCGAGGCCGACCGGGCCGCCGCCGACCTGGACGCCGCGCTGGCCCCGCTGCTCGACGACGCCGAGGCCGCGGGCGTCACCGTGGTCGCCGTCGCCGAGTACGGCATCGGACCCGCGAACCGGCCCGTCGACATCAACCGCCTGCTGCGCCGCGAGGGCTACCTCGAGGTCTACACCCAGGACGGGCGCGAGCAGCTCGACCCGTGGACGTCGCGGGCGTTCGCCGTCGCCGACCACCAGGTCGCGCACGTGTACGTCACCGACCCGTCCGACGTCGCACGCGTCGCCGACCTGCTGCGCACCGTTCCCGGCGTCGACGAGGTGCTCGACCGCGAGGCCCAGGCCCGGTACGGGATCGACCACGAGCGCGCGGGCGAGCTCGTCGTCGTCGCCGAGCCCGGCGCGTGGTTCACGTACTACTTCTGGCTCGACGACGACCGTGCGCCCGAGTACGCGCGCGGCGTCGACATCCACCGCAAGCCCGGCTACGACCCCGCCGAGCTGTTCTTCGACCCCGCCGACCCGCTCGCCAAGGCGAAGGCGGGCCTCAACCTCGTGCGCAAGAAGCTCGGCCTGCGGTACGCCATGAGCACCGTGCCGCTCGACGGCTCGTACGTACGCGGCACGCACGGACGCCTGCCCGACTCGTCGGCCGACACCCCGCTGCTGCTGTGCTCGGCGCCGCAGGTGCCGTCGGCCGTCTCGCGCTGGGTCGGGGACGACGCGGCCCAGGTGCCCGCCACGGCGGTGAAGGACCTGGTGCTGGACCTGCAGGGGCTGCGCTGAGGCGGGTCCTGTAGCCCTGCCGTGCGGGCCGGTCCGATCCGTGGTGGAGTGGACATACGGCTCAACCGGGAGGTACCCCTATGAGTGACCCGAACCGTCCTTACGACCCCGACTACGGCGAGCAGCCGCCGCCCGCCTACGTGCCCGCGCAGGCTCCGGGGACGCCGACGCAGCCCGTGGGCGGGCCGCAGCCCGGCGAAGGGTACGCCCAGCCGGTCACGTCCGGCACCGAGAACCCGCGCCTCGGGCTCGAGGTCGGCCGGTACTGGGCGGGCGCCGCGGCGACCGTCCTCGTGGCCGCGCTCATCGGGCTCGCCGCCACGTTCATCCTCGAGTCCGTGCTCGGCCTGGAGGTCCACTCGCAGCTCGACCTGTCCGGCACCGGCTCCGACCTCATGGCCTGGGTCGTGGCGGGTGCACTGTTCGCGGCGCTCGCCGCCGTCGTGCTCTACCTGTTCGTGCTGAGCACGCCCCGGCCGCGCGCGTTCTTCGGCTGGGTGGTCGTGCTGGCAACGGTCATCCTCGCGGCGCTGCCGTTCACCGGCCAGGTCGACGTGGTGTCCGGTGTCCTCGCGGCCGTGGTGTGGATCATCCTCGGGTCGGCCGTCTACTCCCTGCTCACCGGCACCCTGGCCCGCACCGTCGTGCAGCGAACCTGACGGTCACGCCAGTCCCGCGTCGCGGGCCGCGATCGCGGCCTGGACACGGGACGTGACGCCCAGCTTGGCGAGCACGCGCGAGACGTGCGTCTTGGCCGTCGCCTCGCTGATCGTCAGGCGGGTGGCGAGCTCAGCGTTCGACAGGCCCTCGCCCAGCCCGGCCAGCACGTCCAGCTCCCGGGGCGTGAGGTCGGTGGGCAGCGACGCCGCCGCCGCGCGACCGTTCGCGGCCGCGCGGCGCGGCGCCGCGAGCTCCGCGAGGAGCCGACGGGTCACCTCCGGCGCCACGACGCCGTCGCCCGCCGCGACGTGCCGCACGGCGTCGACCAGCGCCGTCGCCTCCGCCGTCTTGAGCAGGAACCCGGCGGCGCCCGCGCGCAGCGCACCGAACACGTACTCGTCGAGGTCGAACGTGGTGAGCACGAGCACCTCGGCCAGGCCCTCCTCGACGATCTGCCGCGTCGCCGTCACGCCGTCCGTCCCGGGCATGCGCACGTCCATGAGCACGACGTCGGGCCGCAGCGCCCGTGCGTTCGCCACGGCCACCGCGCCGTCACCGGCCTCGCCCACGACCTCGATGTCGCCGGCGGTGGCGAGCAGCATGCGCAGGCCGGTGCGGATGGCCGCGTGGTCGTCCGCGAGCAGCACCCGGATCACGAGGCCCTCCCCTCGGCGGCCCGTGCGGTGGCGGCCTCGGCCGCTTCGGGCAGGGGCAGCTCGGCACGGACCACCCAGCCGTCCGCACCGTGGGGGCCCGCGGTGAACGTGCCGCCGACGGCGGTGACCCGCTCGCGCATCGACACCAGGCCCAGGCCCGTGCCGCCGACGGCGCCGCCTGCCGTGCCCGGCCGCGCCGGCGGGGCGGCGTCGCGCGCGCCGCTGTCGCGCACCTCGACGAGCACGGCCTCGCCGACGGCGACCGAGAGCGCCGCGCGGGGGCCACCGTGCTTGAGCACGTTGGTCAGCGCCTCGCGGACCACCCGGTACACCGCGTGGTCCACCGCGGCGGGCAGCACCGTCCCGCCCGACAGCACGCCGTCCGGGTCGGCCACGGTGAGGTCGAGGCCGCCCAGGCGCGCCTGCTCGAGCACCACGGCGAGCTGGGCGACCCGCGGCGCGGCGAGGAGGCCCGTCCCATCATCGGGTCCGGGCCCGTCCTCGGCGGACTCGGCGCGCAGCACCCGGATCATCGCCTGCATGTCCTGCAGGGACGCGAGGCTCTCCTCCCGCACGGCGCGCAGCGCGGCGCGGTCGCGCTCCGCCTCGGCGGGGCCCGCGAGCGCCGCGCCGGACAGGATCGTGATGGCGGACAGGTGCGACGCGACGACGTCGTGCAGGTCGCGGGCGACCGCGGTGCGCTCGGCGCGGACGGCGTCGTGCCGCGCCGCCTCGGCGAGCCGCAGCAGGGCGGTGCCGCGCTCGCGCTCGAGCCGCTCGCGCTCCTGCGCCGCGGCGGTCAGCTCGCGGCCCTGGCGCACGTTGGCGCCCCACCACATCGGCATGACGAGGAGGGTCACGGCCTGCAGACCGCCGAGGACGGCGTAGCGCAGCTCACCCGTGATCTCGCCGACGACGATCGCGGTCGCGAGCACGACGCCGCCGACCCCCGCGACGGTGACCCGGCGTGCGGGGCGCGCACCGTACAGGTGGACGGCGTACAGCGCCTCCCACAGCAGCACGATGAGGCCGACGCTGCCGCCGAGCGCGACGTCGGCCACGGAGGCCGCCGTGACGACGCCGAGGACGGTGAGCGGGCGCGTGCGCCGCCAGACCAGGGCGACGCCCGCCACCCCGAGGGGGACGCCGAACCACCAGGTCGGGGCCTCGATGCCGGACCAGTTGACGCGGATCAGGCCCAGCGCGTCGAGACCCAGCGCGACCGCGACGAGCTTGACCGCCGTGATCACGTCGCCCCGCCGGTCCTCGGCCGTGACCGCCCGGACGACGGGCCGGAGGCGGTCGGGCAGGTGGGGCATGGGTCCATCTCAGCACGAGACCGCGCGTCGCGGATCATCCGAAGGATGTACGGCGGGTCCGGGCGGTTCGCCGGTTCGGCCGATGCGCGCGGCGCCCGCGGACGCGAGGCTGTGGCGCATGGACCTCCTCTCCGCCGAGCTCACGGGCACCACCCTGGTCGGCGCCCTCGTGGTGCTCGCCCTCATCGACTCGACGAGCTTCGGCACGCTGCTCATCCCCGTGTGGCTGCTCATGTCCCCCGGCCGGGTGCGCGTGGGCCGGATGCTGCTGTACCTCGGCTCGATCGCGGGGTTCTACGCGCTCGTGGGCCTGGCGGTCCTGCTGGGCGCCGACGCGCTGGGCGAGACGCTGGAGCGCCTGTCGAGCACGCGCGCCTTCCTCGTCGGGCAGCTCGTGGTGGGCGCCGGCCTGCTCGCGTGGAGCTTCAAGATCGAGCCGATCGGCGGGCGCAGGAAGACCGACGACGCGCCGTCGGCCGGGGCGGTCCGGCTGGGCCGGTGGCGCGAGCGCGTGCTCGGCAGCGAGACGGGCAGCGGGCGGGCGCTGGCACTGCTCGCCGTGGGGGCGGGCCTCGTGGAGGTCGCGACGATGCTGCCGTACCTCGCGGCCCTCGGCCTCGTCGGTACCCAGGGCCCCGGCTGGCCGACGTCGGCCCTCTGGGTGGCCGGGTACTGCGTCGTCATGGTCGCGCCCGCGCTGGTGCTGACCGCCGCCCGCGTGGTCGCCGCCCGGCTCGTGGAGCGCCCGCTGGGCCGGTTGGACGCCTGGCTCACGCGGAACGCCGCGAGCACGACGGCCTGGGTGGTCGGCATCGTCGGGTTCCTCGTGGCGCGCGACGCGGTCGGCCGTCTCTGGGGCTGAACGCGCCGACGCCCCGCCGCGACCGGGTGCGGTCGGGGTGGGGCGTCGTGGCGGTCCGGTCGGGCGCGCCCGTCAGGCGAGCCGGCGCATCCAGCCGTGCCGGTCGGCGGCGCGGCCGTACTGGATGTCGGTGAGCTCCTGGCGCAGTGCCATCGTGAGCTCGCCCGGCCGGCCGTCGTTGAGCCGGTGGTCGAACGACGAGCCGGCGAGGCGGCCGACGGGCGTGACGACGGCGGCCGTCCCGCACGCGAAGAACTCGGTGATGCGGCCGGACTCGAGGCCCGACACGACCTCCGACAGCGGGATGCGGCGCTCCACGACCTCGTAGCCGCGGTCGGCGGCGAGCTGGAGCACGGAGGCCCGGGTGATGCCCTCGAGGATCGAGCCGAGCTCGGGCGTGTGGATCTTCTGGTCGTCGGTGACGAGGAAGACGTTCATGCCGCCGAGCTCCTCGAGGTACGTCGAGGTCGCGGCGTCGAGGAAGCAGACCTGGTCGAAGCCCTCCTGCTGCGCCTGGAGCTGCGGCAGCAGGCTCGCGGCGTAGTTGCCGCCGAACTTCGCGTCGCCGGTGCCGCCGGGCGGGCCCGCGCGGTGGTACTGCTCGGACACGTAGATCGACACCGGCTGCACGCCGCCCGAGAAGTACGGACCGACGGGCGAGGCGATGACGAGGTACTCGGCCTCCGTCGAGGGCCGCACGCCGAGGAACACCTCGGACGCGTACATGAAGGGCCGCAGGTACAGCGACGAGTCCTTGCCGTCCGGCACCCAGTCGATGTCCGTGCGCACGAGGGCGGCGAGCGACCCGATGAAGTCGTCCACGCTCAGGGCGGGCAGCGCGAGACGGTGCGCGGAGCGGGCGAACCGGCGCGCGTTCTCGTCCGGGCGGAACGTCCACACCGAGCCGTCGGCGTGCTTGTAGGCCTTGAGCCCCTCGAAGATCTCCTGCGCGTAGTGCAGCACCGCCGTCGCCGGGTCGAGCTGCAGCGGACCGTACTTCTCGATCCGCCGGTCCTTCCAGCCGTCCGCGGCCGTCCACGAGATGCGCGCCATGTGGTCCGTGAACTTCGTCCCGAACTTCGGGGCGCGCAGCGCCTCGGCACGCTCCGCGTCCGACGTCGGCACGTCCGTGGGCCGCACGTCGAAGAGCGCCACCAGGTCCTCGAGCGGCGCGGGGAGGATGGGGTCCGTCGTTGTTGTCATGTCGATGCCTTTCACCGGAATGCTGCTGTCAGTCTTCCACGCCCGGCGAGGCGGAGGGAGCGTTCCGGGCCGGGCGCTGTGCCCGGGTACGGCTCTCGACGAACGAGAGCGGCGCCCGGGGCCTGTTCGCGGGACCCGGAAGCCGCTCTCGTGGAGCAGGACGTCAGCCGGTCACGCGTGCCGCGATGTCGCGGCCTACCTGGTCGGTCGTGCGTACGGCGTCCCCGCGCTCGGCGAGGTCGGCGGCGACCGCGTCCTGGACGCGTACGGACTCCTGGGCGTACCCGAGGTGGTCCAGCAGGAGCGCGACCGAGAGGATCGTCGCCGTCGGGTCGGCCTTGCCCTGGCCCGCGATGTCGGGCGCCGAGCCGTGCACCGGCTCGAACATCGACGGCGCGGTGCGGTCGGGGTTGATGTTGGCCGACGCGGCCAGGCCGATGCCGCCGGAGATCGCGGCGGCCTGGTCGGTGAGGATGTCACCGAAGAGGTTGTCGGTCACGATGACGTCGAAGCGCGACGGGTTCGTCGTGAGGAAGATCGTCGCGGCGTCGACGTGCAGGTAGTCCGTCGTGACGTCGGGGAACTCGGCGTTGACGGCCTCGACCGTCCGACGCCACAGGTGACCCGCGTGCACGAGCACGTTGTGCTTGTGCACGAGCGTGAGGTGCTTGCGCGGCCGCGCGCTCGCCCGCGCGAACGCGTCCCGCACGACGCGCTCGACGCCGAACGCCGTGTTCACGCTGACCTCGGTCGCGATCTCCGCGGGCGTGCCGACGCGCAGCGCGCCGCCGTTGCCGACGTAGGGACCCTCCGTGCCCTCGCGCACGACGACGAAGTCGATCTCGCCCGGGTCGGCCAGGGGGCTCGTGACGCCCGCGAACAGCCGGGTCGGGCGCAGGTTCACGTAGTGGTCGAGCGCGAAGCGCAGCTTGAGCAGCAGGCCGCGCTCCAGCACGCCGCTCGGGACCGAGGGGTCGCCGATGGCGCCCAGCAGGATCGCGTCCTGCCCCTTGATCCGCCCGAGGTCCTCGTCCGTGAGGGTCTCGCCCGTCGCGTGCCACCGGCGCGCGCCGAGGTCGAACTCGGTGGTGGAGAGCTTGGTGCCGGACGGCGCCAGTGCCGCCTCGAGGACCGCGAGGCCCTGTTCCACGACCTCCGTGCCGATGCCGTCTCCTGCGACGACCGCGAGGTCGATGCCGTCTGTCGTAGCCTCTGCCATGGCGCGAGCCTACGCGCGCGAGGCGCAGGATGAGACGCGGGTCTCAGCCCGTGGACGGGTCATGGCGCTCACCGGTCCCGCGCGGAGAGGACGCAGAACTCGTTGCCGTCCGGGTCGGCCAGCACGGTCCACGACGCCTGCTCCGGCTGCCCGACGTCGATCACGGTCGCCCCCAGCTCCACGAGCCGCGCGATCTCCGCGTCCCGGTCGTCGCTCGTGTGCGGCGCGAAGTCCCAGTGCAGCCGGTTCTTGCCCGTCTTCTCGTGCGTGACCGGCACGAACACCATCCCCGGCGGCACCTGGTGGAACTCCAGCCGCTCCACGAGCTCCAGCCCCCACGGCGGCACGACCACCGACTCGGCGTCGGTGTCGACGACGACCGTCCAGCCCAGGGCCTCGGCCCACCAGGCGGCCAGCCGCCGGTGGTCCGTGGACTCCACCACAGTCGAGTACCAGCGCAGCGCCATCGCTCTCACCCCTCGTCGGTTTCCCCGGCCACCCGGCCGAGACCCCCACGGTAGGGCGACCCACCGACAACCCGGGTCAAGGACTCAGCGCTTGGGGTAGAGCAGCTCGAAGCGCTCGCACACCAGCGGCATGTCGGGCGCGAACTCGCGGCCCTCCCCCAGCCGCGGACGGAAGAACGTCTCGTGCGCCGCGCGCCACGACGCGAGCGTGCGGTCGTCCTCGCCCTCCGCCGCCGCGAACTCCTCGTCCACGTCCTCGAACGCGACCGTCTCGACGCTGGTGGTCCGGATCAGCGCGCGCGGGTGGCCCTCGCCGTCGAGCAGGATGGACAGCTCGCCCACGACCGGCAGCGGCGCGCCCTCGTCCTCGTAGTCCCACAGCGCCGACGACGTGGCCGTCTTGTCGCCCGCCAGCACGGCGTCGAGCAGGCGCTGGGCCAGGCCGGGCTCGTCCCCGAACGACCACGCCTGCGGCGGCACGGCCTCGTTCACGGTCTGGCCCACGACGACGCTCGCCTTCCCCATGCCCGCGAACTGCCGGGCCGAGGCCCAGAAGTCGAGCACCTCGGCAGCCAGCTCGGCGTCCTGCGCCGGCACCGCCTCCGGGTCGAACGTGGCGGGGTCGAAGGTCGCGTCCGTCGCGGTCTCCGCGGCGGGCTCGTCGCCCGCTGCCTGCGGGTTCAGGTCCTGGTTCACGAGGCCATCCTGCCCTACGGGGCTGCCCGCGACGAGACCGTCCCGGCACCGGTCCGCCGGGCTCCGCTCCCCATGCAAAAAACTGAACGATCCGATAACGAACTCTTACCTGGTTTGCCTCCGCTCCCCCCGGCATGGTCTGGTGAACGACAGTTCAGTCCGCAGGACGCGCCGGTCCAGGGGTCGCCCTCCACCGCCGTCCGCCGAAACGAGGGGGCTGCGTGCCAGCCATCGAGGCACACCACCTGTACAAAGTGTTCGGCCGCAAGGGCCGCGAGGGGGTCCGCCGGCTGGAGGCCGGCGCCGACACCGAGGAGCTGAAGAAGGCAGGGCTCACGCCCGCCGTGATCGACGCGTCGTTCACCGTCGACGAGGGCGAGATCTTCGTCGTCATGGGACTCTCCGGCTCCGGCAAGTCGACCCTCATCCGCATGATCAACGGGCTGCACCCGCCCACCTCCGGCCACGTCGAGCTGTACGGCGAGAACATCACCGCCGCCACCGGCAAGGACCTGCGCCGCCTGCGCCGCGAGCGCATCAGCATGGTCTTCCAGCACTTCGCGCTGTTCCCGCACCGCACCGTGCTCGACAACGCCGCCTACGGCCTCGAGGCGCAGGGCGTCGGCAAGGAGGAGCGCAGGGCCCGCGCCCACGAGGCACTCGAGCTGTGCGGCCTCACCGGCTGGGACGACCACCTCCCCGGCGAGCTCTCCGGCGGCATGCAGCAGCGCGTCGGCCTGGCCCGCGCGCTCGCCGCCGACACCGACATCCTCCTCATGGACGAGGCGTTCAGCGCCCTCGACCCGCTCATCCGCCGGGACATGCAGGACCAGCTCATCGAGCTGCAGCAGAAGCTCGGCAAGACGATCCTGTTCATCACGCACGACCTCAACGAGGCCATGCGCATCGGCGACCGGATCGCGATGATGCGCAACGGCCGGATCGTCCAGGTCGGCACGGCCGAGGAGATCCTCACCGACCCGGCCAACGACTACGTCGCCCAGTTCGTGGCCGACGTCGACCGCACCCGGGTGCTCACCGCGTCGTCCGTCATGGAGCCGCCCGCCGCCACCCTGAAGGCCGAGCAGGGGCCGCGCGCCGCGCACAAGCTGATGCGCGAACACCAGGTCCCTGCGCTGTTCGTCACCGGGCGCGACCGCACGCTGCGCGGCTACGTCACGGAGGACGAGGTGGGCCGCAACCTCGACCGGACCGACATCACGACCCTGCTGCACCCCGTGCCGGAGGCCGCGCGCGTCGCCCCGGACACCGCGCTCGCCGACCTGTTCGGCCCGGCGGCCGAGTCGCCCGCCGTCGCGGTGGTCGACGACGACGGCAGGCTCCTCGGCGTCGTGCCCCGCATCACGCTGCTCGCCGCGCTGAGCCAGGACGGTACGAGCCAGAACGGTACGAGCCAGAACGAGACGGAGGCCGCACGTGCCTGAGCCCACCACCCCGCTGTCGATCGTGCCGTCGATCCCGATCGGCTCCTGGCTCGAGACCGGGTTCGAGGCGTTCAAGGACACGTTCGACGCGGTGTTCGACGTCCTGCGCGACGTCATCACCGCCGCCATCGACGGCCTCGCCGACCTGCTGCACGCTCCCGACCCGCTGGTCCTCGCCCTCGCCTTCGCGCTCCTGGCCTGGCTGGTGCGCAACTGGAAGCTGGGCCTCGGCACCCTCGTCGGCATGGTGCTGATCATCGGCATGGACATGTGGGACCCGGCGATGGACACCCTGGCCATCGTGGTGGTGGCCACCGTCATCGCCCTCGTGGTCGGCATCCCGCTGGGCATCTGGGCGGCGCGCTCGACGACCGTCAGCCGCATCCTCAAGCCCGTCATGGACTTCCTGCAGACCATGCCGGGGTTCGTGTGGCTCGTGCCCGTGGTCAAGCTGTTCAGCATCGGCGTCGCGGGCGCCATGGTGGCGACAGTCATCTTCGCGCTCGCCCCCGCCGTCCGCCTCACCGAGCTCGGCATCCGCCAGGTCGACAAGGAGGTCGTCGAGGCGGGTCACGCCTTCGGAGCCGCGCCCCGCCAGATCCTCAAGGACGTCCAGCTGCCGCTCGCGCTCCCGAGCGTCATGGCGGGCGTCAACCAGGTGATCATGCTGTCGCTGTCCATGGCCGTGATCGGCGGCCTCGTCGGCGCCCCCGGCCTCGGCAGCGAGGTCATCAAGAGCCTCTCGACCCTCGACCTGGCGCTCGGGTTCGACGGCGGTATCTCCGTGGTGATCCTCGCGATCTTCCTCGACCGCCTCACCGCGTCGATCGGCACACGGCGCCCCGGCCGCGGCCGCCTGCGCGAGCTGCGCGACCGCTTCACGCGCACCCCGGCGACGAGCGCAGCCTCCTGACCGTCCCCGCTCCCCGTCCCTGCTCCCCCCACGCGAGCCGGAACACCCCTGCAGAACGCCTACCCATACACGACGCACCCCAGAGATACGAAACGGAAGGACACCGATGATCGGCACGACCGGCAAGCGGATCGGAGCGGCCACGCTGGCGCTCGGCATGAGCCTGGGCCTGGCGGCCTGCGGCTCCCAGGACGGCGACGGCGGCACCGAGGGCGAGGGCGGCGGCACCATCACGCTGGGCATCATCCCCTCGTGGACGGACGGCCTGAGCACCGCCTACCTGTGGAAGCACATCCTCGAGGAGGACGGGTACACCGTCGAGATCGAGGAGATCAACGACGCCGCGCCGCTGTACACCGGCCTGGCCGAGGGCGACCTCGACGTCTACCCGTCCGCGTGGCCAGAGGTCACGCACGCGGCGTACATGGACGAGTACGGTGACGACCTCGAGGACCTCGGCACCTACTACGACGGCGCCAAGCTGACCATCGCCGTCCCGGAGTACTCCGAGCTGCGGTCCATCGAGGACCTCGTGGGCAAGGCCGACGACTACGACGGCAAGATCGTCGGCATCGAGGCCGGCGCGGGCCTGACCAAGGCGACGCAGGAGCAGGTCATCCCGCAGTACGGCCTCGACGAGGACGGCTGGACCCTGCAGACGTCGTCGACGCCCGCGATGCTCAACGCCCTCGACGAGGCCGTCAGCTCCGAGGAGGACATCGTCGTCACGCTGTGGCGCCCCTTCTGGGCCAACAACACGTTCCCCGTGCGCGACCTCGAGGACCCCAAGGGCGCGCTCGGCGAGGCCGAGGGCCTGCACGAGATCGCGACGAAGGGCTTCGGCGAGGAGTTCCCCGAGGTCGCCGAGATGATGGCGAACGCGAAGCTGGACGACGAGCAGTACGGCACGCTCGAGGACCTCGTCGTCAACGAGCACCCCGACGACCCGGAGGCGGGCGTCGAGGCGTGGATCGCCGACAACCAGGACTGGGTCGACGGCCTGACGAGCTGACGCCTCTCCCTCCCGACGGCGTCCCGGCCACGGCCGGGGCGCCGTCGTGCTGTTCCGTGGTGCCCTGTGACGAGACCGACAGCCGGACGCTGCTGCCTCGGGCAACCGCCCTTCCTAGACTCGACGGGTGCCCGGAACCACCCCGCACGCCCCTGCCTCCCGTCCTGTGCTCGGCGTCGCGCTCGCCGTCGTGGGCGGCGCCGCCGTCGCGGCGCAGAGCCGCATCAACGGCTCGCTCGCCGACCACGTCGGCAGCGGCTACCTCGCCGCCGTCGTCTCGTTCGGGTCCGGCCTGCTCGTGCTGGCGCTCGCCCTGCTCGTCTGGCGCCGCGGCCGCACGGGCATGCGGCGCGTCGGTGCAGCCCTGCGCGAGGGCACGCTGCGGCCCTGGCAGGTGCTGGGCGGCGCAGCCGGCGGTTTCTTCGTCGCCACGCAGGGACTGACCGTCGGCGCGCTCGGCGTCGCCACGTTCATCGTGGCGTTCGTGACCGGCCAGTCCGTGGGCTCGGTCGTCGTCGACCGGCTCGGGCTCGGGCCGGGCGGCGTGCGGCTCGTGACGTTCCCGCGCGCCGTCGGCCCCGTGCTCACGGTCGTCGCCGTGGCGATCGCGGTGTCCGGCGGGCTGGGGTCGTCGTCGGCCCTGGGCCTCGCGGTGCTCCCGCTGCTCGCGGGCGTCGGCTCCGCCTGGCAGCAGGCCGTCAACGGCCACGTGCGCGCCGCCGCGGACGACGTGCTCGCGGCCACGCTGGTCAACTTCGTCGTCGGCACCGTCGTGCTCGGCGTGGCGCTCGGCGTGTCCGTGCTCGTCAGCGGGGTGCCGCAGGGCGCGTTCCCGACCCAGCCCGTGCTGTACGTCGGCGGCCTCATCGGCATCGCGTTCATCGCCGTGTCGGCCGCGATCGTGCACCGCATCGGCGTGCTGCTGCTCAGTCTCGGCATGATCGCGGGGCAGATCGTTGCCGCGCTCGTGCTCGACGTCGTCACGCCGGGGGCCACTCCGCCGGGCGTCGCGACGTACGCCGGTGCGGCCCTGACGCTCGTCGGCGTCGCGATCCCGCTCCTGGCAGAACGCCGCCGCACCCCCTGACCCCACCGAACGCGCCGAGGTAGTCACTTGGCGAGGTAGTCATCTGGCGAGGTAGTCATCTGGCGAGGTAGTCACAGGGCGAAGTAGTCACAGGGCGAAGTGGTCATACGCCACAGGGCCGGAGCGCTGATCAGCGCTCCGGCCCTGTGACTACCTCGGCGAGGGAGGGGAGGGTCAGCGGGCGGCCGAGCCCTCGACGTAGTCGCTGTCGGACGGCTTGATCCACGAGAACATCTTGCGCAGCTCGCGGCCGGTCGCCTCGATCGGGTGCTGCTCGCCCTTGGCGCGCAGCTCCTTGAACTCGGGCGCGCCCGCGTCCTGGTCGGCGATGAACCGGGCGGCGAACGTGCCGTCCTGGATGTCGGAGAGCACGGCCTTCATGTTCTCCTTGACGCGCGGGTCGATGACGCGCGGGCCGGAGACGTAGTCGCCGTACTCGGCGGTGTCCGAGACGGACCAGCGCTGCTTGGCGATGCCGCCCTCGATCATGAGGTCGACGATCAGCTTGAGCTCGTGCAGCACCTCGAAGTACGCGACCTCCGGCTGGTAGCCGGCCTCGGTCAGCGTCTCGAAGCCGTACTGGACCAGCTGCGAGGCGCCGCCGCACAGCACGGCCTGCTCGCCGAACAGGTCGGTCTCGGTCTCCTCGGTGAACGTCGTCTTGATGCCGCCGGCGCGCAGGCCGCCGATGCCCTTGGCGTAGGACAGGGCCAGGTCCCAGGCGGAGCCGGACGCGTCCTGCTCGACCGCGACGATCACGGGCACGCCACGGCCGTCCGCGAACTCGCGACGCACGATGTGGCCCGGGCCCTTGGGCGCGACCATGAGCACGTCGTGACCGGCCTCGGGCTTGATGTACCCGTACCGGATGTTGAAGCCGTGCCCGAAGACGAGCGCCGCGCCCTCCTTGAGGTTCGGCGCGATGTCGTCGGCGTACAGGTGCCGCTGCACCTGGTCGGGCGCGAGGATCACGACGACGTCGGCCTCACGCACCGCGTCGGGGACCGTCGCCACGGTGAGGCCCGCGTTCTCGGCCTTCTCCCGGGACGCCGAGCCCTCGCGCAGACCCACGGTGACCTGGACACCGGAGTCACGCAGGTTGAGGGCGTGCGCGTGGCCCTGGCTGCCGTAGCCGATCACAGCAACCTTCTTCTGCTGGATGACCGACAGGTCGGCGTCGTCGTCGTAGAACATCTCAGCCACGGTTCTTGCTCCTTGATTCGTTTCTCGGGGGTTCAGGGGTGGTGCAGGGGTGCGTCGTGCTCATGCGGACCGGACGGCGCGCTCGAGCGCACGGTCCGTGATGGATCGCGAGCCGCGGCCGATGGCCAGCATCCCGGACTTGACGATCTCACGGACGCCGTACGGTTCCAGCGCCGCGAGGAGCGAGTCGAGCTTCGCCGCCGGTCCGGTGGCCTCGATGACCACGGAGTCCGGCACGACGTCGACGACGCGTGCCCGGAACATGTCGACGACCTCGAGCACCCCTGTCCGGGTTGCGGCGTCGGCACGCACCTTCACGAGCAGCAGCTCGCGGTGCACGGACGACTCGGGTTCGAGCTCGACGATCTTGATCACGTGCACCAGCTTGTTGAGCTGCTTGGTGACCTGTTCCAGGGGGTGTTCCTCGACGTCGACCACCACGGTGATGCGCGAGATCTCCTCGTGCTCCGTGGGGCCGACGGCCAGGGAGTGGATGTTGAACGCGCGACGGGCGAACAGTCCGGCGACGCGCGTGAGCACGCCGGGCTTGTTCTCCACGAGCACGGACAGGGTGTGCCTCGACATGGGGGTCAGTCCTCTCGCTCCCACGCCGGCGAGATGCCGCGTGCGTACTTGATGTCGTCGTTGCTCACGCCGGGGGCCACCATGGGCCACACCATCGCGTCGCGCGAGACGGTGAAGTCCACGACGACGGGCCGGTCGTCGATCTCGTTGGCGCGCTTGATCGCCGCGTCGACGTCGGAGGCGTGCTCCACCCGGATGCCCTCGCAGCCGTACGCGTCGGCGAGCTTCACGAAGTCGGGCACGCGCATCGTGCCGTGCCCCGTGTGCAGGTCGGTGTTGGAGTAGCGCGACTCGTAGAACAGCGTCTGCCACTGCCGCACCATGCCCAGCGAGCTGTTGTTGATCAGCGCCACCTTGATGGGGATGTCGTTGATCGTGCAGGTCGCCAGCTCCTGGTTGGTCATCTGGAAGCAGCCGTCGCCGTCGATCGCCCAGACGGTCCTGTCGGGCCGGCCGACCTTCGCGCCCATCGCGGCGGGGATCGAGTACCCCATGGTGCCGAGGCCGCCGGAGTTGATCCACGTGTTGGGGTGCTCGTAGTCGATGAACTGCGCCGCCCACATCTGGTGCTGCCCCACGCCGGCCACGTAGATCGCGTCCGGGCCGGTCAGCTCGCCGAGGCGCTGGATCACGTGCTGCGGGGAGAGGTGCCCGTCCTCCGGCTGCGAGTACCCGCGGGGGTAGGTGCGGCGCCACTCGTCGAGCTGGCGCCACCACCCCTCCACGTCCGGCCTGCCGTGCTCCTCGTGCTCCCTGGCCAGCTCGGGCAGCAGGTCACCGATGACCTCGCGGAGGTCGCCGACGATCGGCACGTCGGCCGCGCGGTTCTTGCCGATCTCGGCCGGGTCGATGTCCGCGTGGATGATCGAGGCCAGCGGGGCGAAGCTCGACAGCTTGCCGGTCACCCGGTCGTCGAACCGGGCGCCGAGCGCGAACACGAGGTCCGCCTTCTGCAGCGCCGCCACGGCGGGCACGGTGCCGTGCATGCCGGGCATGCCCAGGTGCTGCGGGTGGCTGTCGGGCACGGCGCCACGCGCCATCAGCGTGGTGACGACGGGCGCGCCGGACAGGTCGACGAGCTGGCGCAGCAGGTCGGCGGCGCCGGACCGGATCACGCCACCGCCGACGTACAGCACCGGCCGCCGCGCCGTGGCCAGCAGCTTCGCGGCCTCGCGGATCTGCTTCGAGTGCGGCTTGGTCACCGGGTGGTAGCCAGGCAGGTTCAGCTCCTGCGGCCACGAGAACGTGGTGCGCTCCTGCTGCGCCGACTTCGAGATGTCCACGAGCACCGGCCCGGGCCGCCCGGTGGAGGCGATGTGGAACGCCTCCGCGATGGTGCGCGGGATCTCGGCAGGGTCGGTGATGAGGTAGGAGTGCTTGGTGACCGGCATCGTGATGCCGACGATGTCCGCCTCCTGGAAGGCGTCGGTGCCGATTGCGGAGGCGCCCACCTGGCCGGTGATCGCCACGAGCGGGATCGAGTCCATGTTCGCGTCGGCGATCGCCGTCACCAGGTTCGTCGCGCCGGGGCCCGACGTCGCCATGGTCACCCCGACCTTGCCCGTCGCGTGGGCGTAGCCCGAGGCCGCGTGGCCACCGCCCTGCTCGTGGCGCACGAGGACGTGGCGCAGCTTGGCCGAGTCCATCAGCGGGTCGTAGGTGGGCAGGATCGTGCCTCCGGGGATGCCGAAGACCACCTCCGCCCCGACCTCCTCGAGCGAGCGGACGACAGACTGCGCACCCGTCACCTCCTCCGGCCCGACGCGCGGGGAGGCGTTGTCAAGCTCCGCCTTGCCGCCTACGCGGGACCGAAGCTCGGTGCGCACCTGGTCACGCGCCTCGGCGCGCGCGGCGATCTGTGCGGGTGTCGGTGTGCCGGTCATGCGGTTCTCCTGCCGTCGCGCCCCGGACGGGGCGAAAGCGAGCGTTCGTGACAACAAAAAAACCCCGGGTCCTCTGATGAGAAAGGACTGCCAGGGTGAGCGCGCGGACGAAGCCTGTGCTGGGCCTAGGCCGCGCGCTCAGGAAGTACTACGAGAATGATCGTCTGCACGCGCAGCACGTTACGCCGAATCCG